>NZ_JBHSBH010000015.1:313089-317961 GCF_042650565.1 Nocardiopsis sediminis | reverse complement strand
CCGCTGCAAGGCCTTCGCCGCCGCGGCCGACGGCACCGCCTGGGCGGAAGGGGCGGGGGTGCTGGTGCTGGAGCGGCTGGCGGACGCCCGGCGCAACGGGCGCCGGATCCTGGCGGTGATCCGGGGCACGGCCGTCAACCAGGACGGGGCCAGCAGCGGGATGACCGCGCCGAGCGGGCCGGCTCAGGAGCGGGTCATCCGCCGGGCGCTGGCCGACGCCCGCTTGGAGCCGGGCGACGTCGACGCCGTCGAAGCGCACGGGACGGGCACCACCCTCGGCGACCCGATCGAAGCGCGGGCCGTGCTCGCCACCTACGGCCAGGGCCGCCCGCAGGGGCGGCCGGTGCGGCTGGGCTCGCTGAAGTCCAACATCGGCCATGCGGGGACGGCGGCCGGGGTGGCCGGGGTCATCAAGTCGGTGCTGGCCCTGCGCAACGGCGTCCTGCCCGCGACCCTGCACGTGGACCGGCCCTCACCGCACGTCGACTGGTCGGCGGGGGCGGTCGGCCTGCTCACCGAACCCCTGCCCTGGCCCGACACCGGCCGCCCCCGCCGCGTCGCGGTCTCGTCGTTCGGCGTCAGCGGCACCAACGCCCACGCCATCCTGGAACAGGCCCCGGCCCCGGACCCGGCGTCGGCGGCCGTTCCGATCAGCGCCGACCCCGTCCCCGACCGGGCGGCCCAGCCGGGGTCCGTCGACGCCGCGCGGACATCCCGCCGAGCGGAACCGGCGCGTGAAGGCATTGGTGCGGAGAAAGCGCGCGCGGCCTCTGCGGCCGCGGCGCCGTCGCCGGAACCTGCGGACCCCGGGACGGCTTCCGGGCAGGCGGACTCCGCCCCTGAAGAAGGCGGTGCGGACGGTGCCGCCCGTCCCGCTGCCGGGCGGCCCGGGCACGCGGCCGCCACAGGGAACCCGCGGACGCGGGAGGTTCCGGAGCCGCACGGCCCGGCCGCCTCCGAGGCGCTCGGCGGACCCGCAGGGGAGCCCGCGGTGCCGCACCGCGCCCGGCCCGATGAATCCGGGCCGGCCGCCACCGGCCCGGAACCGGCCGCCCCCGTCCTGCCCCTGGGCCCGCTGCCCATCGCCCAGCCGTGGCTGCTCTCCGGACGGAGTGAGCAGGCGCTCCGGGAGCAGGCGCGCCGCCTGGCCGACCACGTGGCGGCCGGGGACCCGCCCGCCGGGATCGCCGCGGCGCTGGCCACGACCCGCACCCACTTCGCCCACCGCGCCGCGGTGCTCCCGGGCGCGGACGGCCCTCTCACCGGGCTCCGTGCCCAGGCGGGCGGGGCCGGAGACACCCGCGTGGTGGTGGGGAACGTCCTAGAAGGGGGCACCGTGTTCGTGTTCCCGGGTCAGGGGGCGCAGTGGGCCGGGATGGCGTCCGGGCTGCTGGAGGCGTCGCCCGTCTTCCGCGAGCGGATCGAGGAGTGCGCCGAGGCGCTGGCGCCGCATACGGACTGGTCGCTGCCGGAAGTCCTGCGGGCCGGGCCGGGCGCGCCGGGGCTGGACCGGGTGGACGTGGTGCAGCCGGCGCTGTTCGCGGTGATGGTGGGGCTGGCGGAGGTGTGGCGGGCGTGCGGTGTGCGTCCGGCCGCGGTGGTGGGCCATTCGCAGGGAGAGATCGCGGCGGCGTGCTTCGCGGGGGCGCTGTCCCTGGAGGACGCCGCCCGCTTGGTGGCGGTGCGTAGCCGGCTGATCGCCGAACTGGCCGGCACGGGCGCCATGACCTCGGTCGCCCTTCCCGAAGAGGAGGCCGCCCGCATGCTGGAGCGGTGGGGCGGCCGGGCGGGGATCGCGGCCGTCAACGGGCCGTCCTCCGTCGTCCTCTCGGGCGATTCCGCCGCGCTCGCCGAGGTGGAGGAGGCGTGCGCCGCCCGCGGCGTGCTCGCCCGCCGGGTGCCCGTCTCCTTCGCCTCCCACTCACCGCACGTCGACGCGCTGCGCGCCCCGATGCTGGAGGAGCTGTCCGGGCTGCGCCCCCGGAGAGGGGAGATCGCCTTCCACTCCTCGGTATCGGGCGAGCGCGAGGACGGTACCGCCCTGGACGCCGGGTACTGGTTCGCCAACCTGCGGCGGCCCGTTCTTTTCGCCGCGGCGGTCCGCGCCCTGCACGACCGCGGGTACACGGCGTTCATCGAGGTCGGGGCGCACCCGGTCGCCGAATCGGGGATGCGGCAGACCCTCGCGGAGCAGGACGGGCCGGCGGCGGTCCTGACGACCCTGCGCCGGGGAGAGGGCGGCCCGGACCGGTTCCTGTCCGCCCTCGCCGAGGCGCACGTCGCCGGGGTGGAGGTCGACTGGGCGGCCGTCCACGGCGGCCCCGCCGTCGGCGTCGACCTGCCCACCTACGCCTTCGAGCACCGGAACTACTGGCTCGACGCATCGCCGGCGGGGGCCGCCGCCCCGCGGGCCGGGGTCGGCGGGGCCGACCATCCGTTCCTCGGCGCCGCGGTGCCCGTGGCCGACACCGGGGGGTTCCTCTTCACGGGGCTGGTGTCCCTGCGCGCCCACCCCTGGCTGGCCGACCACGCGGTGCTGGGCTCCCGGCTGCTGCCGGGGACGGCGTTCGTGGAGCTGGCCCTGCTCGCGGGGGAGCGCACCGCCTGCCCGCACATCGCGGAACTCACCCTGCACGCCCCGTTGGAGCCGCCCGAACGGGGCGGGGCGCAGCTCCAGGTCGCCGTGGGACCCCCGGGCGACACGGGGGAGCGGACGCTGCACATCCACTCCCGCCCCCATCGGGCCTCCGACGACGCGGGGACCGACGACGTGCCGTGGACGCACCACGCCACCGGCGTGCTCGCCCCCGCGGCCGCCCTGCCCGAACCCGAGCCGGAGCCCGAGCCGGACGCTGCCGAGGGGCCCTTGGCCGAAGCCGTGGACATCCCCGTCGACGACCTCTATCCGCGGCTGGCCGAACGCGGGTACCACTACGGCGCGGCCTTCCGCGGCCTGCGCGCCGCCCGGCGCGTCGGCGCCGCGGTCGTCGCCGACATCGCCCTGCCCGACACCCCCGCCCACCCGGCCGGGGCCCCGGCCTTCGCCCTGCACCCCGCGCTCCTGGACGCCGCCCAGCACGCCATGGCCCTCCTGGACGCCGACGGCGACCGGGACGCGGCGCTCGCGGAGCCGCGGCACGCGGCCGCCACACCGGGGGCGGCGGAGACCACCGGGGTCGAGGTGCCCTTCTCGTGGAGCGGGGTGACGCTGCACGCCACCGGGGCCACGCGGCTGCGGGTGCGTGTGACGCGGCTGGAGGGCGGCGGGGTGTCCCTGAGCGCCGCCGACCCCGCGGGGATGCCCGTGGTGACGGTCGAATCCCTGGTGCTACGGCCCGCGGGGGGCGCGCTCCGGTCCGCGCGGCCGCGCGATGACCTCTTCGCCGTGGAGTGGCCCCCGCTGCGGCGGCAGCCGTCGACGGCGGGCAAGCCGCCCGTGTGGGCGGTCCTCGGCGACGTGCCCCCCGATATGGCGTCGGCGCTGGCCGCGCACGGTGCCATCCCCTACCCCGACACCGCGGCCCTGAGCGCGGCGATCGCGTCCGGGGCGTTCGCGCCCGACGCCGTCATCGCCCCGTTCCTGCCGGGCGCCGTCGGCACAGCAGGCGCCGTCGGCCCGACGGGCGCCCCGGGCGCCCCGGGGCCGGCGGGATCCGATGCCGCCGCGCCACCGCCGGACGCAGGCTTCGGCACCCTCGCCGACGACGCGCACGAGGCGTCCCGGCGGACGCTCACCCTCCTGCAAGCGTGGCTGGCCGACGAGGCTCCCGTCCCGCTCGTGGTCCTCACCAGCGGGGCCGTGGCCGCCGTCCCCGGTGAGGGGGTCCGCGACCTGATCCACGCCCCCGTCTGGGGCCTGGCGCGTTCGGCGCAGGCCGAATACCCCGACCGGATCGTCCTGCTCGACGCCGACGACCCGCTGGACGCCCTGCCGCTCATCGACACCGCCCTGGCCACCGGCGAGCCCCAGATCGCCATCCGAACGGGCCGCCTCCACACCCCGCGACTCGCCCGCGCCCTTCCGCCCACGGCGACGTCGGCCGGCGAGGATGCCGAGCGGAGGCCCTCGGCCGCCGGCCCCGGGGGCTTCGGGGGCGGGACCGTGGTGGTCACCGGGGCGTTCGGGATGGTGGGGGGTGTGGTCGTGCGGCACCTTGTCGAGGGGTGCGGGGTGCGGCGGCTGTTGTTGCTCGGGCGGCTGGGGACGGCTTCGGCCGGGGCCGCGGGGCTCGTTGACGAGGTGACCGCCCTGGGGGCCCGGGTGGATGTCGCCGCGTGTGACGCCGCCGACCGCGGCGCGCTGTGGCGTGTGCTCGACGGGGTCCCCGCCGACCGCCCCATCACCGCCGTTGTGCACGCCGCCGGGGTCGTCGACGATGGCGTGCTGGCCTCGCTCACCCCCGAGCGCCTGGACCGCGTCCTGCGGCCCAAGGTCGACGCAGCCCTCCACCTGCACGAGTACACCCAGGACCGCGATCTCGCGGCGTTCGTCCTGTTCTCCTCGGCCGCCGGGGTGTTCGGCACCCCCGGCCAGGCGAACTACGCCGCCGCCAACGCCTTCCTCGACGCGCTCGCCCACCACCGCCGCGCCCGCGGCCTGCCCGCGACGTGCGTCGCGTGGGGGCTCTGGGAGCAGCGCAGCGGGCTGACCGCCGGCCTGGACGACACCGACCTCGCCCGGTTCTCCCGCATGGGGATCGCCGCCCCCATCGGCACCGGCCAGGGCCGGGAGCTGTTCGACACCGCCGTCGCGGGCCGCGACCCCCACGTGCTCGCCGTCCCGCTGGACCTCGCCGGGGTGCGCGCCCGCTCGGCCCGCACCGGCGGGGTGCCCCCGCTCTTCCGCGGGCTGGTGCGCGCGACGCGCCGCCG
>NZ_JBHSBH010000015.1:254031-313056 GCF_042650565.1 Nocardiopsis sediminis | reverse complement strand
CCGCGGGGGCCCCCGCCGACGGCGCCGGGCTGCGGCGCCGGCTGTCCGGGCTGCCCGCCGACGGGCAGCGGGCGGCCCTCACCGACCTGGTGCGCGAGCACGCGGCCGCCGTCCTGGGGCACACCGCGGCCGAGGCGGTCCCGGCCGACCGCGGATTCCTGGAACTGGGGTTCGACTCGCTCACCGCCATCGAGCTGCGCAACCGGCTCGCCGCCGCCACCGGTCTGCGGCTGCCCGCCGGGCTGGTCTTCACCCGGCCGACCCCCGCCGCCGTGGCCGCCCACATCGCTCCGCTGCTGGCCGTCCCCGGCGACCGGCCGGCGGCCCCCGCCGCGCCCGCCTCCCCGGCCGCGGAAGAAGACCCCTTCGCCGGGATCGTGCCCCTGTTCCGGCAGGCGTGCGCGGAGGGCCGGATCCGCGACGGCATGGCCGTCGTGGAGGCCGCCGCCCGGCTGCGCCCCCGCTTCACCTCGGCCGAAAGCCACCGCGGGGGCCCGGTGGAGGGGGTGCGGCTGGCCGAAGGAGACGCCCACCCCGCGCTGGTCTGCTTCCCGTCCCTGGTGATGATCTCCGGCCTGCACGAATACGCCCGGTTCGCCGCCGCTGTGCGCGGCGAACGCGACCTCATCGTGTTCCCGCAGCCCGGCTTCGCCGGGGCCGAGCCACTGCCCGCGTCGGTGGACGCCGTGGTCGACGTGCAGGCCGACGCCGTCCTGCGCGCCACCGGGGGCCGCCCGTTCACCGTGGTGGGGCGCTCGTCGGGCGGGTGGGTCGCGGCGGCCGTCGCCGCGCGGCTGGAGCGGCACGGGGTGTTCCCGCGCGCGCTCGCCCTGCTCGACACCCCCTACCCCACCGACGACGTCACCCTTCCCGTCATCGAGAACGGCGTGGTGCAGCGCGAAGAGCAGATCGGGGTCATGGACGGCGCCCGGCTGACCGCCATGGGCGCCTACACTCGGCTCTTCGTCGACTGGCGGCCCGAGCGGATCGCCGCCCCCACGGTCGTCCTGCGCCCCGAGAAGCCGGTGGCCGACCGGTCGGGGGCGCTGCTCGACCCGTTCGGGTGGGCGCCGCCGCACACGGTGGTCCGGGTCCCCGGCGACCACTTCACGATGCTGGAGGAGCACGTCGGGTCGGCGTCGGCGATCCTGCACACCTGGCTGGCCGAGCGCGGCCGGTGAGCCGCCCGCTCCGTCACACCGCGTGCTCGGCCAGGGCCACCACCCGGCCCTCCACCCGGGCCTGCTCGGCGGCGAAGACCAGGACGTGGGAGCGCAGGGCGTCCTCGCCGCTGGTGGCCACCATGGACGGGTCGCCCGCGGCGACCGCCGGCAGGAACGACCCGAGCAGGCCGCCGTCGCCCCCGCCATGCCCGGAGTCGATGAGGCCGTCGTTGACCGTGGCGACGTCGATCTCCTCGGTGGTGTCGGAGAGGAAGTCGTAGACGCTGATCCGGTCGCCGTCGCAGTACACCTCGCCGAGCGTGCCGAACACCGAGGTCTGGCGCGGGCGGGCGCGGTTGAACGCCGACATGGTGAAGGTCGCGGTCGCCCCGCCGGCGAACTCCAGCGCGACGACCTGGTGGTCGACCACGTCGTTGTCGCAGGAGTAGACGCAGCGGCCATAAGGGCCGACGCGCAGCGCCTCGGTGACCGATCCGGCGGTGGGCTCGGGGGTGAGCACGTTCAGGGGCCAGCCGGTGCGGCCCTCCGCCACGAAGCGCCCGTAGATGCGCGGCGCGGAGTAGGCGCACCCGGGCTCGATCGCGCAGTCGAGGCAGCGCTCCGCCGCACCGGCCGGGGCCTGGTCGCGGCGGAAGTGCTTCAGGCTGCCGAACGACGACACCGACACCGCGTCGCGGCCGACGATGTGGCGCAGCCAGTCCAGGTCGTGGCAGGACTTCGCGAGCAGCATGGGCGCCGCCCGGTCGGTGCGGCGCCAGTTCCCCCGCACGTAGGAGTGCGCCTGGTGCCAGAACCCCACCGGCTCGACGTGGTCGACGCTGACGATGGCGCCGATCCGCCCGGAGTCGACGACGTCCTTCAGCACGCGCGTGTAGGGCGCGTAGCGCAGCACGTGGCAGACCCCCAGCAGCACGTCGTTGCGGCGCGCGGCGGCGACGATCGCCTCGCATTCGGCGCGGGTCTGCGCGAGCGGCTTCTCGACCAGCAGGTGGTAGCCGCGGTCGGCCAGGGCCAGCGCGGGTTCCAGGTGGGCGTCGTCCAGGGTGCACACGAGTGCGGCGTCGGCCAGGCGCGGCCGGGCGGCGGCCTCGCGCCAGTCGGCGAACCGGGCCGCCTCGGGGACGCCGTGGGCGTCGGCCAGCGGCTCGCGGTATTCGGCCCGGGGTTCGGCGACGGCCACCACCTCGGCCACGTGCGGGTGGCGCCGGATCCATTCGGCGTAGGAGCCCCCGCGCGACCCCGCGCCCACGATCATCACTCGCACCGGTGCCATCGTTCCCGCCTTTCCCTCGGATGCGGTCGCCCCCGGTGTCACCGGAAGCCCCCCGCGGCCAGTCCTTTGACGATGCGCCGCTGGAAGAGCAGCACGAGGACCACCAGGGGGAGGGTCACCACGACCCCGGCGGCCATCTGCGACCCGAACGGCTGCTGGAATTCGGTGTCGCCGGCGAACTTCGCCAGCGCAACGGTCACGGGGTTGGACGCCAGCGTGATGGACACGACGCTGGAGATCAGGTACTCGTTCCAGGCGGCGAAGAACACCAGCAGGGCGGTGGTGGCCACGCCCGGGGCGGCCAGCGGCAGGATCACGCGGCCGAACGCGCCCAGCGGCCCGCACCCGTCGACCCGGGCGGCCTCCTCCAGCTCCCAGGGCATCTCCCGGAAGAACGTGGTGAGCACGAAGATCGCCAGCGGCAGCGCGAAGCTGATGTTCGGCAGGACCATGGCCTGGTACTGGTCGATCCACCCCCAGTCGCTGAACAGGCCGTACAGCGGGGTGACGATGGCGACCCCGGGGAACATCGAGCAGGCCAGCACCAGCGCGAGCACGAGGTTGCGGCCCCGGAAGCGCAGCCGGGCCAGCGCGTACCCCGAAAGCACGGCGATCACCATGGCCAGCGCGGTCGTGGTGGTGGCGATGACCAGGCTGTTGCGCACGGCGTAGCCGAAGTCGTTGACGCCGCCGAAGACCCCCCGGTAGTTGGCCAGGGTGGGCGCCTCGGGCCACAGGGTGTTCGTGGCGATCTCGGCCGGGCCCTTCAGGCTCGAGACGAACATCCAGTAGAACGGCGCCAGGCAGTACAGGACGAGCAGGACGGTGGCGCCGCCGATCACCCACGACTCCCAGGTGGCCGGCCGGCGGGCCGTGCGGCGGCCCGCTGCGGTGGGGGCGGTGGGGGTGCTCATCGCGTGTCATCTCCCTTGAACCCGGCGAAGACGTTCGCCCCGATGGTGCGGATGAGCAGGAACGCGCACAGGAAGACGAACAGGAAGGTGAGGGTCGACAGCGCGCCGCCGTAGCCCTGCTTGAGCTCCCGGGTGGCCGCCTGCACGACCAGCATCGACAGGGTCTCGGTGTTGTTGGCGCCGCCGGTGAGGATCTGCGGGAGGTCGTACATGCGCAGCGCGTCCAGGGTGCGGAACAGCACGGCGACCACGATCGCGGGGCGGGCCAGCGGCAGGGTGATCGAGGTGAACCGCCGCCACGCCGAGGCGCCGTCGATGGCCGCCGCCTCGTAGAGGTGGGGCGGGATGGTCTGCAACCCGGCGAGGATGAGCAGCGCGACGAACGGGGCGGTCTTCCACACCTCGGCGAGGATGATCGACCACTTCGCCGGCCATTCGGCGCCGCCCCACACGACCTCGGTGCCCGTCAGTGCGTTGACGATGCCCTCGGGCTGGAGCATCCACCCCCACATGACCGCGCTGACGGCGGTGGGCAGAGCCCAGGGCAGCAGCACCGCGGCGCGCACGATGCCGCGGCCGCGGAACGCGCGGTGCATGACCAGCGCCATGCCCAGCCCGATCAGGGTCTCCACCGCCACGCTGACGGCGGCGAACATGACGGTGTTGCCCAGCGCCGCCCAGAACCCCTCGCTGCCGTAGCCGACGAGCGCGTCGGCGTAGTTCGCCAGGCCGACGAAGGCGGGCTCGGCGCCGATCGGGTCGTCGAAGAGCGACCGGTACACCGCGGAGGCCACCGGGTAGGCCACGACGAGCCCGAGGGCGGCCAGCGTGGGGGCCAGGAGCCAGACGGCCAGCCGCCGTTCCGCGGCGCGCTCGCCGGTGGTGCCGCGCCGCCGGGTGGCGGCGGGCCTGCGCTGTGCGGCGGGCGGGGTGCCGGTGGCCGTCATGCGGTCTCCACCACCCGTTCGAGTTCGGCCTGGAGGTCGGCGAGCGCCTCGTCGACCGTCTTGTCGCCGGTGAGCGCCGCGTACACGTGCCGCTGCACGGCGTTGGTGACATCGGTGTAGCGGGGCGAGACCGGGCGCGGCTGCACGCTGTCGAGGGCCGCGCGCTGGGGGACGAGGTGCGGTGAGGCGGCCATCAGCTCCGGGTCCTCGTAGTTGGCCGTCCAGGAGGTGGGGGTGTTGGTGGTGGCCATCCACTCGTGCTGCACGTCCTGGCTCTGCACGTACTCCACGAACCGCAGGGCTTCGGGCTTGTGCCCGCTGTAGACCGACACCGCGAGGTTGTTGCCGCCCAGGGTCCCGGTGCCGGGCCCGTCGAGACCGGGCAGCGGCACCGCGTCGAACCTGTCCTGGACGCGGGACTCGGGGCCCGGCTCCTGCATGGCCGGCCACGCGTAGGCCCAGTTGCGCATGAACAGCAGGTCGCCCCGCTGGAACGCGAGGCGGGCCTCGTCCTCCATGTAGGTCAGCGCCGCCGGCGGGATGTGGCCCTCGGCCAGGCCGTCGACGAGGAAGCTCAGCCCGGCGCGGGCCTCGGGGGAGTCGACCACGACGTCACCGTCGTCGTCGAAGATGGCGCCGCCGGCCGAGGCGATGGCCTCGGTGGCGTTGACGGTGAGCCCCTCGTAGCGGCTGAACTGGCCCGCGTAGCAGTCCATGCCGTTCTCCTCGGCGACCGGGCAGGCGTCGATCAGCTCCTGCCAGGTGGTGGGCGGCTCGTCGATCAGGTCGCTGCGGTAGTAGAGCATCCCGGTGCCGGTGGAGAAGGGGGCGGCGTAGAGCGTGCCCTCATAGGTGCCGGTCTCGGCGGCGGCCGGCAGGATGCCGGGACCGGCGAACCGGTCGGCGTCGAGCGGCTCCAGCCAGCCGCGGGCGGCGAATTCGGCGGTCCACACGGCGTCGGTGTAGAGCACGTCGTAGCGTCCGGCGCGGGCCTGGAGGTCCTGGACCAGCGCCGCGCGCTGGGAGTCGGCGTCGGCGGCGAGGTGGGCGACCCGGACGCGGGCGTCGGGGTTGGCTTCGTTGTAGCGCTCGATGATCTCGGCCATGTCGGCGCCGGCGCCGCGGGTGACCGCGAAGGTCACCACGGCGTCGGTGTCCTCATCGGGCAGGCTGCCGGCGCAGCCGGCCGCGGCAAGGGCGACCCCCAGTGCGAGGGCGCCCGCTCGTAACCCTGGTCCCGCCGAACCCTTGGTGGCCATGCCGCCTCCGTCCGGGGATTCGTTTCGAAATCCGATTTATAAATCGAATAGGATGGGTCGCGGAGATGTCAACACCCTTCGGGAGACGACCACCATGACCAAGCCGGTCGCCGGCTCGATGACCGGGGTGCGCAAGTTCAACACGGCGACCGTGCTCAACGCGCTGCGCGCAGCGGGCACGCCCCTGCGGGTCCTGGACCTGATGGAGGTCACGGGCCTGTCGCGCCCCACCGTCGAGACGCTGGCCGAGTCGCTGAGCGCGCAGGGGTGGGCCACCGCGGCCGAGGGGGTGCCCCTGGCCGGCCGCCAGTCACCCGGCCGCCCGGCGCGCACCTACGCCTTCAACGCCCGCGCCGGCTGGGTCCTGGGCATCGACGTGGGCGCGCACAAGGTCTCGGCCTGCCGCGCCGACCTGCGCGGCCGCCGGCTCGCGGTGGCCCGCCGCACCGTCGGCCCCGGCACCCCCGCCGACGTCCGCCTGGACGAGGCGCGCACCGCGGTCGGCGACGTCCTGCGCGGTGCCGCATCGGCGCCGGTGCTCGCCGCGTGCCTGGCCACCCCCGGTGCGGTCGACCCCCGGCGGGGACGGGTCCTGCTGGCGCCCGCGCTGCCGGGGTGGGATTCCGTGGACTTCGGCGCGTGGGCGCGCGACTTCCTGGCCTGCCCGCTGGACATCGACAATGACGCCAACCTCGCCGCGGTCGCCGAGCAGGCGGTGGGCGTGGCGCGCGATCGCTCCGACGTCGTCTTCGTGCTGCTGGGCGAACGGCTGGGGGCGGGGATCACGACCGGGGGGCGGCTGCTGCGCGGCCGCAACGGCGCGGCCGGCGAGATCGGCTACATCCGCCACGGCGGGGCCGACGAGCCGCCGCCGGCCGGGTACGGGCCGCTGGAGTCGCACGTCAACGCGCACGCGATCGTGGGCATGGTCGAGGAGGAGCTGGCCCGGCCGGACGCCCCCGCCGACTCGCCGCTGCGCCGCGCCTTCACAACCGGGGAGGAGGCGGACGGCCGACTGCCGGCCCTGGCAGCAGGCGCCCGCGACGGCGACCCCGCCGCTCTGCGCGTGCTGGAGCGGCTCTGCGGCCGCCTGGCCGAGGGGATCGCGCCCCTGCTGCTCGCGCTCAATCCGGAGCTGCTGGTCCTCGGCGGCGGCGTGTCCAGCATGGGCGACGTCCTGCACGCCCCGCTGGCCGAGGCGCTCGCCCGCACCGTGCTGTTCCCGCCCGAACTGGCACTGTCCGCCCTGGGCGACCGCGCCGTGGTCACCGGCGCGGTACACGCCGCCCTGACCCGCTTCGAGGAGACGACGATGGCGGGCATCCTCGCCTGAGCCTTGATCCCCGACCTCTCAGGCACGTACAGGGACACGGAGGCCCCCGGGCGGGCACCCGGGAGCCCTCCTTCGTGGACGGGGGCGGGTCGCGGTGGAGGCGCTGTCTCTTTCTTTGGGAACGCTCACTTCCTCGCTCCGCTCCAACGGCCCCGCGTGGGGGCCTTCGGCCAGAGGCGGCGCCGCCTCCGCTCGCTCGTCGGCTCGCCGTTCCGTTACGCGCCCGCCGTGAACGCCAGGACCGCGTTCTGCCCGCCGAAACCGAACGAGTTGCTGATCGCCACCTCCGCCGTGTGGGGGCGGGGTGCGCCCGCCACGATGTCGAGTTCGATCTCGGGGTCCTGCTTCTCCAGGTTCGCCGTCGGCGGGATCACGCCTCGCTCCAGCGTGAGCACGGTGAATACGGCCTCGATCGCCCCCGCGGCGCCCAGGGCGTGCCCGACCACCCCCTTGGTCGAGGTGACCGCTGCGTGGTCGCCGATCACCCGGCGCAGCACCCGCGCCTCGGCCGCGTCGTTGAGCGGGGTCGAGGTGCCGTGCGCGTTGACGTGGCCCACCTCCGCCGCACCCACCCCGGCGTCATCCAGCGCCGCGGAGATCGCCCGCGCCACCCCCGCGCCCTCGGGGTCGGGGCGGGTGATGTGGTGGGCGTCGTCGGAGGCGCCGTAGCCCGCCAGCCGTCCGCGGATCCGCGCGCCGCGCGCACGCGCGTCGGCCTCGCGCTCCAGGACCATGATCCCGCTGCCCTCGCCGATCACGAAGCCGTCGCGGCCGGCATCGAAGGGCCGCGAGGCCGCGGCCGGCTCACCGGTGCGCCGCGACAGCGCGCCCATTCGCCCGAACCCCGCCACCAGCAGGGGGACGATCGCGGCCTCGGTGCCGCCGGTGATCACCACGTCGCAGGTGCCGCCGCGCAGCAGTCCCAGCGCGCATCCGATGGCCGTGGCCCCCGATGCGCATGCGGTGGCGGTGACGAAATTGGGCCCCTGCGCGCCGAACCGCAGTGCGATGTGGCCGGCCGCCATGTTGGGGATCAGCATGGGCAGCAGGAGCGGGGAGACCGCCCACGGGCCCTGTTCGTCCAGCCGCCGCTGCTGTGCGTCATAGCTGGCCAGTCCGCCGATCCCGACCCCCAGCACCACGCCGACGCGGGCGCCGTCCCAGGTCTGCGGGTCCAGCCCGGAGTCGGCGACGGCCTCGGCCGCGGCGACCATCGCGAACTGGGTGAACCGGTCGAGGGTCATGGAGCTGCGCCGGCCGATCAGCGCGTCGGCGTCGAACGGCGGGACCCGGCACGAGATGTCGACCGGCAGCCCCGCCAGGGCGGGGTCGGTCGCGGCGGCGGAGCCGCCCGCGCAGGCGCGCGACCAGTTCTCCTCCGTGCCCAATCCGGCGGCGGTCACCAGCCCCATGCCGGTGACCGCGACTGCGCCGGGGCTCATCTGTCCGCCGCGGTCAGCTCGGCGTCGATCAGCCCGGCCGCGTGCTGCACGGTGTCCTGAGGGGACGTCGCGTCCTCGCTGATCTCCACCCCCAGCTCCGACTGGACCACCAGCAGCAGCTCCACGAGGAACAGCGAGTCCAGTTCCAGCTCCTCGAAGGTCGCGTCCGGGGAGATCGCCTCACGGTCCACCTGGAATCGGGTCACCAGCAGATCGACCAGCCGGTCGTAGGTCGTCGCACCCATCGCCGTCTCTCCTCTACTCCGTAGTCGTGGTTCCCGGTGCCCCGGCCGTGCCCGGACGGGGAAGTTCGTGGGCGCAGGTGGTGGATGCATGCGGATCGCGCCGGTGCCATTGGGCGAGGGGCGCCGTTTCGCGGTTCCCGGGGAACGCGTCGGCGCGGGCGTCCCGGCGGGCCGGCAGTGGCGGCCGGTCCGGGGTTTTCCGCGTATTCACACCATCGGGCGAGTGGGCCCTGGGAACGGTCGGCGGCCGCACGGATCCGGGAACGCCGAACCGGATCATCGCGCCCTCCGCAATTCAGCCGCCTTTATCCGGGCGATTCCTGAGTGATCATCTTCCCAGGGGTGATCACCCGGTCACGATACACGGCCGGTTCGGTGCGGATCACCGGCGGGCACGGGTTTTCGTGCGGCAGCGCCGGCCGTCCGGCTTTCCGGGGGCTGTGCCCGCCCGTCCGGAAAGGACGGTTTCCATGGCGCTTCCGGGCACGGTTTCGGCCGCGTTTCAAAGGGCGCGAATAACCCGGGAAAGGCAATGAGCCGGGCGTATGTGCAAAACGATTTCCGGCCCCATTCGCGCAGCTCTCAACGCGAATGGGGCCGGAAGAGTGGAGGCGGGGATCCGCGCCGCGGCGGCGCCGCTGGACCGGTCAGGCGCGGCGGGCGGGCAGCGTGGCCAGCCAGCCGCCGACCAGCGCGGGCCAGTCGGGTGCCGTGGCGTCGCCGTGGGCGACGGTGAACGCCGTGGAGGTCTTCACGGCGTCGGCCATGACCCCGTCGAAGGTCTCGGCGCGCAGGATGACATCGGTGGCCTCGGCATCGGTCGCGAACGTGACGTCCAGCTTGTCCAGCGGCGACCGCGACCCGCTGGGCGGGTAGAACTTGATCTCCTGGAACAGCGGCGAGCGCTGGCGGTCGGTGCCCGCACCCGCGTGGGCGTCGGCGATCCGGCCGTGCTTGACGACGGCGCTGTAGAAGTCGAAGCCCATCTGGGCCAGCGCGTCCAGGACGGCCGCCTGCGCCGGCAATGGGGCGATGGCGATCGGGTCGAAGTCCCCGGGGTCGACGGCCGCGGCGATGTGCAGCTGGGTGTTAACGCCGACGTCCATGCCCTTGAGCGGCTGCCCGCGGTGGACGGTGACCGGCATGTCCCACGGCACGTCCATGGTGAACTCGCGGGTGACCGTGTCGCCCCCGGCCACCCGGAACGCGGCGCCGGCCTCAACGCGGCGGAACTCCACGTCGCTGTAGTCCTGGAGCCGGACGACCAGGCCGGTGGTGAGCCGGTCGATCCGCTGGTCCACCTCGCCGCCGTCGATGTCGATCCGGCCGTGGATGGTCCCGCCGGGCACAACGGCCTCGTCGCGCAGCACGGTCTCGACCGTTGCGCCGCCCCAGCCCAGGCGCGTCAGCAGCCGCTTGATCCCCACGGTCCTCCCCTTCCGATGCACCGCGCCGTCGCGGCGCCGCGCGAACATACCACGCCGCCGGCCGCCGCTCCCGCCGACGCGCGGGCCGCCCGGTGAGGAGAGGAGAGCCGCCGACAAGTACCGACAATTTGATATTTCTTGACAAAAAAATCGTTCGGTGACACCGTCCTCCCATGGACGATGTAGCGGTGATCGAGGACCCGGCCGCGGCCGAAACCTCCCTGGACCCCGTGCGCGCGCGGCTGCTGGCCGAACTCGCCCGGCCCGCCTCCGCCACCATGCTGGCCGCCCGGGTCGGGCTGCCCCGGCAGAAGGTGAACTACCACCTCAGGGCGCTGGAGCGGCATGGCCTGGTCGCATTGGTGGAAGAACGGCGGAAGGGCAATGTCACCGAGCGGGTGCTCCAGGCGTCGGCGGCCTCCTATGTGATCTCGCCCGTCGCGCTCGCCGCGGTCCAGCCCGACCCGGAGCGCGCGCCCGACCGGCTGTCGGCGCGCTGGCTGCTGGCCGTGGCGGCGCGCCTGGTGCGCGACGTCGGCTCGCTGATCACCGGCGCGGAGCGGGAACGACGCCGCGTGGCGACCTTCGCCATCGACGGCGAGGTCCGCTTCGCGACCGCCACCGACCGCGCCGCGTTCGCCGCGGAACTGGCCGCGGCCGTCACCGCGCTGGTCGCCAAGTACCACGACGAAGCCGCCGAAGGGGGGCGCGACCACCGGGTGGTCGTCGCCGTCCACCCGTCGGCCGGCGAACACACGAAGGAGTCATGAGATGGGCCGCGAATTCGAACTGCGCAAGGAAGTCGAGCTGGACGCCACCCCCGAACAGGTCTGGGCGGCGATCGCCACCGGCCCGGGCATCGAGTCGTGGTTCATGGGGCCCTACGAGGTCGAGCCGCGCGAGGGCGGTGCGGCGCGGCTGACCGTCCACGACTCCGTCGACGAGAGCACGGTCACCGCCTGGGAGCCGCCGACCCGGCTGTGCACGCGCGGGGCCGAGGCCGAGGACGGCACCTTCCACGCCTTCGAGTACATCGTCGAGGGCCGCGAGGGCGGCAGCACCGTCCTGCGGTTCGTGCACAGCGGCTTCCTCGGCGGCGACTGGGGCGAGGAGTACGTCGCCCAGACGGGACACGGCTGGGACATGTACCTGCACACGCTGGGCGAATACCTCACCCACTTCCCGGGTAAGGCCGGCACCTTCGTCTATGCGGAGGGGCCGCGCACGGCCGACGGCTCGCGGGCCTGGCCCCGGGTCGCCGAGGCCCTGGGGATCCCGGAGTCCGTCCCGCGCGGCGCGGCCGTCCTGCTCACCCCGGAGGGCCTGCCGCCGGTCAAGGGCGTCGCCGACTACACCGTCCCGGGCCACCCCGACTTCCTGGGGGTGCGGACCGACAACGCCCTGTACCGGTTCCACGGCCACGGCGACACCGTGGTGGTCGGCCACCACCTCTTCGCCGGCGATGCCGACCGCGACACCGAGGACCGGGCGTGGAAGGGCTGGCTCGACCGCGTGCTCGGCTGAGCGGCCGCCTGGCCCTCCCGCACGGCCCGGCGGCGGCGTTCACGCTGCGCACGGCGCTGCGGCGGGTTGGCACCCGGCAGCCGCGTTCGCCATGATGATCGATGGCCGGTACCCGCCGGCCATCGATCACCAAGGGAAAGGCCCGGCCGTCCGTGAGTGCTGAGGGAAGTACGAAGGCCGTCGTCACGGCGCTGGCGGCGAACCTGGGGATCGCCGTCACCAAGTTCGTGGCCTACGCGCTGACCGGGTCGTCGTCGATGCTGGCGGAGTCCATCCACTCCGTGGCCGACTCCGGCAACCAGGCCCTGCTGCTGATCGGCGGCAAGCGCGCCCGCCGCGAGGCCACACCGGAGCACCCCTTCGGCTACGGCCGCGAGCGCTACATCTACGCGTTCCTGGTGTCGATCGTGCTGTTCTCGCTCGGCGGCCTGTTCGCCCTCTACGAGGCCTGGCACAAGATCAGCGACCCGCACCCCATCACCTCCTGGCAGTGGGTGCCGGTCGTGGTGCTGCTGATCGCGATCGTGCTGGAGTCCTCCGCGCTGCGCACCGCGGTCAAGGAGTCCAACGCTGTGCGGGGCAACGCCGGGTGGGTCAGCTTCGTCCGCCACTCGAAGTCGCCCGAGCTGCCGGTCATCCTGCTGGAGGACACCGGGGCCCTGCTCGGCCTGGTGTTCGCGCTCATCGGCGTGGGGCTCACCCTGGTCACCGGCAACGGCATCTGGGACGGCCTGGGCACCGCCGCGATCGGCATCCTGCTGGTCGTCATCGCGATCGTGCTCGCCGCCGAGGTGAAGAGCCTGCTGGTGGGCGAGTCCGCCACCGATGCCCACGTGCGCGCGATCGAGCAGGCCATCGTGGCCGGCGACGGCGTCGACGCCGTCATCCACATGCGCACCCTGCACCTGGGCCCCGAGGAGCTGCTGGTCGCGGCCAAGATCGCGATCGACCCCACCGACGACGCCCGCGAGGTCACCGACGCGATCAACGGCGCCGAGGCCCGCATCCGCGAGGCCGTGCCGATCGCCACGCTCATCTACATCGAGCCCGACGTCCTCCGCCCCAAGGACCCCGCCGCCCGGACCGCCCCCGCCTCGGAGGGGAGCTCCTGAGGTCCGCGCGGGTCAGGACGCGCCGCAGCCGCACTCCGCGATCGCCGCGGCGAAGGTGTCCAGGGTCGGGCCCTGGGCGGCCGGGTCGTTGGCGATGAAGGTGAAGAACAGCAGGTTGCCGTCCAGGTCGCGCACGGTCCCGGCCAGGGCGGAGACCCCGTCCAGGGTCCCCGTCTTGGCGCGCACGGTCCCGGCGCCCGTCCCGGAACCGCTCATGGCGGAGTAGCGGTCGTCGAGGCTCCCGGTGAAGTTGCCCGTGGGCAGCCCGCTGAGCGTGTACGCGAGCTCCGGGCGCTCGGGGTCGGCGGCGAGGGCCAGCAGGTCGACCAGTGCCTTGGGCGTGATGCGGTTGTTCACCGACAGCCCGCTGCCGTCCTCGGCGTGAACGCCGGTGATCCCCAGCCGGGCCACGACGCCGGCGACCGCCCCCGCGGCGCCCGCGAACGACGGCTCCGCGCCCTCCGCGATCGCCATCTGCCGGGACAGCGCCTCGGCGATGTTGTTCTCGCTCTCCAGCATCATCTTCTCGACCAGCGCCGAGACCGGCGCCGAGTCCACGGCCGCGATGGGCTCGCCCCCGCCTTCGGCGGGCACCGGCTCGCCCTCGACCGCGATCCCGGCCGCCGTGAGCCGCCGCGCGAACGCCGCGGCGGCGGTGGCGGGCGGGTCGGCCACGCGCGGGCCGTAGTTCATCGACCGGTCCACCCGGCCGCCGTCGAGCATGAGCGCGTGCACCTCGGCGACGCTGCCCTCGGTGATGTAGCCCGGCTTCCACCCCGGCCCGGTCGCCGGTCCGGCGTAGAGGCCGTTGTCATAGCCCAGGCGGACGGTGTCCACCCCGGCGCCCGCGAGCGCCGACGCGGTGCGCTCCGCCAGGTCCTCCAGCGTGGCCAGGCGCGGGTAGCCGCCGGGGATCGGGGTCTCGGTGAGCGTGGGGTCGCCCGCGCCCACGAGCACGATCTCGCCTGGGCCCGCGCCCTGCACGACCTCGGTGCTGATGCGGGCGTCGGGGCCGAGCGTGGCGAGCGCGGCGACCGCGGTCATCACCTTGGTCGTCGACGCCGGGACCGAGGGGGTCTCGGCGTCCAGGTCGTAGAGCGCCTGGCCGGTGGCGCCGTCGGTGACGTAGCCGGAGACGCCCGCGAGCCCCGAGGCGGCGATGGCGGCGTCGATCTGGCCCGCGAGCGCGGCCGGGGCGATCCCCGATTCGCGCGGTTCGGGGGCGCGCACCGTCGCGGCGGGCACCGCCGGTCCGGCGGCGACCTCGAGCGGCCGTGACGAGACGAGGTCGAGCGCCACCACCCCCGCGACCAGAACGAACACGTTGAGCAGGGCCAACGCGAGATATGCCCGGGCCCGCACCTGCCGCATGCGGCACCTGCCGTTTCCGTTCTCAGGGTGGAGCCGCGATCCGGGGACGCCCCGAGGGCCCGGGGGCGCAGTGTCCCGCCGCGTCCGGGTCCCGGGCACACCGGCTCCCGGCGTGCCGGACCGCGGAAAGCGGCCGCTCCATGGACGTGGAGGTCCACCGTAGAGGAATCCGCGGCCGCGCTCAAAACACGCCCGCGCCCCGGAACCGCAGGTGGTGTGCGGGGCGCGGCACAAGGGGAGGGATGATCACGAGACGTGACGGATGTGGCCCCGGGTTCCCACGGAGCCGACGTCGCAGACGCCCGGACTGGAGACGACGCATGCCCCGACGAAGAACCGTGTGGACCGTGGTCAGGCGCGCCGCGCTGGGCCTGGTCGCCGCCGAGATCGCCGTGGTCGTGGGGCTCGTCGCGTTCGACATCTGGCGCAAGCGGGTCCGCCCCCGGCGCGCGGACTTCCCCCGCACCGCCCCCGAAGAGTTCCGGGTCGGCGAGACCGCCCTGACCGTCTACGCCTTCGGCGAGGACGTCTACACCGACATGCTCGCCGCCATGCGCGGCGCCCGGCGGCGGATCATGTTCGAGTCGTTCATCGTCAAGGACGACCGCATGGGGCGGGCGTTCAAGCAGGCCCTCATCGAGGCCGCCGAGCGGGGGGTCGAGGTCTACGTCGTCTACGACGGCTTCGCCAACCTCGTCGTGCCCCGCTCGTTCTTCCGGTTCCCGCCCTCCGTGCACGTCATCCGCTACCCGGCGGTGCGGCCGGGGCTGCTCCTGCTCAACCTGCGCAAGTCCGGCCGCGACCACCGCAAGATCCTCGCCGTCGACGGCGAGGTGGCGTTCATCGGCGGCTACAACGTGGGCGACGCCTACGCCACCGCCTGGCGCGACACCCACCTGCGCCTGGCCGGGCCGTCGGTGTGGGAGCTGGAGAACGCGTTCCGCGACTTCTGGAACGCCAACCGCCGCGCCGCCCTGCCGCTGCTCGACGACGTCGGCTCCGGCGACTGGGACCCCCGTATCCGCGCCCACCGCAACGTGCCCGAGCTGCTGGTCTTCCCGATCCGCGCGATGTACCTGGAGGCGATCGACCGGGCGCGGGACCGCATCTTCATCACCCAGGCGTACTTCATCCCCGACCGGGAGATCCTGCGCGCCCTGATCGCCGCGGCGCGGCGCGGGGTGGACGTGCGGATCCTGGTGCCGGAGAACTCCAACCATGTGGTGGCCGACTGGCTGTCGCGGGGCTTCTACTCGGCGCTGCTGCGCGGCGGGGTGGGCCTCTGGCTGTTCCAGGACGCCATGGTGCACGCCAAGACCGCCACCATCGACGGCCAGTGGTCCACCATCGGCACCGCCAACGTCGACCGGCTCAGCCTCACCGGCAACTACGAGATCAACGTGGAGGTCTTCGACGAGGCCGTGGCCGCCCACCTGGAGCACGTCTTCGGCAACGACAGCACCAACGCGCGCCGCCTCACCCGGAGCGAGTGGCGCGCCCGGCCGCTGCTGGCGAAGCTCAGTGAGCTGATCCTCATCCCGCTGCGCCCGTTCCTGTGACCCCTCCGGCGCGCCCGTTCCCCTGACCGCGCCGTGCCGCCGTCCGTCCGCGGCCGCGGGTCAGTACCCGCGCCAGCCCTGCTGGTGGTAGGTGATCACCGTCGGGTGCAGGAGCGTGGAGGGTTGGGGGTCCACCGGCCGCCGGTCCTTGGGGAACACCTGCGCGGCCCGCAGCGTGGCGGCGTCCAGGAACCGCGTGCGCGGGTGGTCCGGCGGCAGCTCCACGTCCGGGGCGCCCTCGGCGGCCGCCAAGTGGAACCCCCAGTTGCCGAAGCTCGGCACGTCGACGTTGTAGGAGGAGGCCGCCAGCCCGGCTTCGGCCAGGCTGCGCTCGATGCTCCAGTACGCCTCGCCGGCGAAGTACGGGGAGCCCGCCTGGACCACCATCCGCCCGTCCTCGGCCAACGCGTGCGCCGCCAGCGTGTAGAACTCCACCGAGTACAGCTTGGCGGTGGGGACGTCGTCGGGGTCGGGCAGGTCGGCGACGATCACGTCGAAGCGCTCGCGGTTGTCCCGCAGCCAGTTGAACGCGTCGGCGGCGACCACCTCCACCCGGTCGTCGTCCAGGGCCCCCTGGTTGAGGCCGGTGATCGCCGGCTCGGCGCGGGCCAGGGCGACCACCGCGGGGTCCAGGTCGACCAGGGTGACGTGGTCGACGTCGTCGTAGCCGAGGATCTCGCGCACGGCCAGCCCGTCGCCCCCGCCCAGGACCAGCACGTCGCCGCGCGGCCCGTTCATCGCCGGGTGCACCAGCGACTCGTGGTACCGGTACTCGTCGAGCGAGGAGAACTGGAGGTCCCCGTTGAGGAAGAGCCGGGTGTCGACCCCGTCGAAGCTGCGCGTGAGCACGATCTCCTGGTAGTCCGACCGCTCGGCGAACACCACGGGGTCGCGGTAGAGCGCCTGGCGCGCGTCGACCTCGAACCGCCCGGACAGGCCGAAGGCCGCCCCGAGCACCACCAGCACCAGGACCAGGCCGGCCGACAGCAGGATCCGGGACCCGCGGCCCAGCGAGGCCCGGAACAGCCACAGCACGACCGCCACCCCGAGCACCGCGTTGAGGGCGCCCACCGCCAGCACGCCCTGCGGCAGCCCGAGCAGGGGCAGCAGCAGGAACGGGAAGGCCAGCCCGCCGATCAGCCCGCCCACGTAGTCGGCGGCGAACAGGTCGGCGACCGCCTCGGTGGCGTCCTGCCGGCGGATGCGCTGGATCAGCGTCATCAGCAGCGGGATCTCCGCGCCGATCAGGGCGCCGATGGCGAAGGCCACGACCACCAGCGCGGGCTGGTAGAGCGAGAACCAGGCGAACGCCGCGTACAGCAGCAGCACCGACAGGCCGCCGATCAGCGACAGCGCCCCCTCGATCACGGCGAAGCCGACCGCCGGCCGCCGGGCGAGCGGTTTGGCCGCCAGCGAGCCGATGCCCATGGCGAACACCATCACCGACAGGACGACCGACGCCTGGACGATCGTGTTGCCGAGCAGGTAGGAGCCGAGCGCCACGAGCGCCAGCTCGTAGACCAGCCCGCAGGCCGCGCAGCCGAACACGGCGAGCAGCACGATGAACCGGGCGGCGCCCGGCCGGACGGGCAGGTCCAGGGGGCCGTCCTCGCGTTCGGCCACGTCGGCTTCGGGCATCAGGAGATCGCCGCGGCGACGACCAGCGCCACGGCGATGTGCGCGGCCCCGTTGACCCAGGCGGCGGGGTGGAGCTCGGCTTCGGCGACGATCGAGCCCAGCTTGCCGGGCGTCAGCGCGTCGAGGAGCAGGAAGGAGACGGCCATGAGGATCAGCCCGATGAGGCCGTAGCCCGCGGTGCTGATCAACCCGTTGACCAGGCCGGTCTCGCTGGCCATGATCGCCGAGACCACCACGACGGCCGTCCCCAGCGTGTTGGCGGCGACGATCAGCGTGGCGTTCTGGTTGCGGTTGGTCCAGATCAGCTCGTGCAGCTTGCCGGGGGTGAGCACGTCGACGATCGCATAGCCGACGGCCATCAGCAGCGTGCCGACCACGCCGTAGGCCAGGCAGGAGCCGAGTTCGGCGAGCAGGTTCATGGGGGTCCTCGTCGTAGGAAGGGGGAGGCGGTTCAGGGGCCGGAGGTCTTCAGGGGTGTCGGGGCGTGGGCAGGGGCGTCACTTGCCCCAGCCGGGGCCGCCCCCGCGGTTGTTGCCGCCGCCGTCACCGGTGCCGAACGTGCCGGTGCCGTTGCGGTCGCCGGTGGTGCCCCCGCTGGAGGTGCCCGACGTGCCGGTGTTGTTGCGGTTGTTGTTCCCGGAGCCGCCGCCGCCGATGAAGACCCAGCCGCCGGAGCCGCTGGACCGGCACCCGACGTGCTGGTAGCGGCCGTCCACGAGGTCGTACTCGCCCCGGTTGGGGGCGTAGATGTAGCGGCCGTCGTCCAGGTCGTAGTCGCCGCACACGGTGCGGGAGGACGTCGTGCAGGCCGCCAGGGTGGCAGCGAGTGCCACCGCGCAGGCGGCGGCGCCCAGCGCCCGTAAGGGGGCGCCGCGGGCGCGGAACGGGGGGTCAGAGGTCATCGCCGGAGGTCTCCGTTTCCGGGGTCGGCGCGGATCGCGTCCCGCGCGGGTCCAGGGAGGTCGTGGTCGTCACCAGCTCGCCGGTCTGGGGGTAGGCGTGCCAGCTCCGCCACAGGAGTGCGTGGCCGTCGGCGCGGACGACGAGCCCGGTGATCGCATCGGGCGAGCCGGGGAACGTGGCGAGCAGCCCGCAGGGGTGGGCGGCCACCGCGCGCGCGGTCTTCTGCGCCTGCGCGGCGAACGCCTTGGGCGCCAGCCGGCGCACCGAGCTCGCGAAGTCGTAGTGCCGGACCCCGTGGACCGCGGGGGACGCCTGCGCGGGCAGGCCGCCGTCCGTGCCGGGCAGGCAGGCCACGGTCTCGGTGAGCCAGCCCGGCCCGGCGGCCTCCACCAGGACCTGGTGGGAGGCGCCGAGGATGCGCAGCTCCACACGCGGCCCGCCGACCAGGGGGTCGACGGTGCGGGCGGCCAGGGGCGCGATGGGCGGGTGCCCGATGGTCCAGCTCAGGTCGGCCGCCCGGGTGTCGACGAACGGTTGCGTGATCGTCTGGAGCACCGGGTCAGCCCGCGGGGTAGATGGTGAAGGAGCCCGGGGTGAGCGCCGTGCCGACGCTGGGCTCCCACTTGCCGTGGTCGAAGCGCTCGAACGCCAGCAGCCTGCCGCCGGGGCCCTCGTAGTCGGCGTAGTCCATGCCGCCCTTGGCGCGCAGGCCGGTGGTGCCCTCGGAGCGGTAGGAGGCGGTGCCGCGCTCGGTCAGTCGGTAGCGGACGCCCTCGAGTTCGATCGTCTTGGAGTGGGGGGTGAGGTCGAGTTCGGGGCGGCCGGTCCACAGCGCCATCTTGACGTCGGGGTCCTCCTCGACCGAGAGCCAGCGGCGTCCCTCGTCGATCTCGAGGAAGTGCTCGGCCCATACCGAGCCGCCCTCGGCCAGGCGCAGGGTGCCGCGGATCCAGCTGCGCTCGGTGCCGAATTCGAGCATGTCGCCGGCCTTGAGGGACGTGGGGTCGCCGCTGGACTCGGTGAGGTCGGCGAACGGGTCGCGCGGGGTGGGGTCGGGCTTCGGGGGCGGCGGAGCCGGCTGCGAGCGCGCCCGCCCCACGAGGAAGGCGACCCCGGCCACCCCCGCCACGGCCACCGCGATGATCAGGACCAATGCTGCTGTTTCCGGTGCCACCGTGCGTTCCCCGTTGTTCCGACTTCATGGACGATCCCCGCGCCAGCGAGCCTACCGACCCGTTGCGGCGACGTCGTTGTCTAGTTTGAGACGTTTTCATATACCGGCGGGGTTCCGCGTGTTTTGGCAGGGGTTGACCGCGTACTGACCAATTTCGGCCGCAGGGGAACCGCCGGAACGCGGCGGGTATGACACCTGTCATCCCCGTCCGGTGACATCGGCGCCTGTCAGACGGGTACGGCCCGCTGGCATGCTCGACACCAGGGAACACGGGGGAACGGAGCGAGCAATGGGGCAGGGCACGAAATTCACCGGCGGCATCGTCATGGGGATGATGGCCGGGGTCGTCTTCGGTGTCGCCATGGACAACCTGGCCATAGGGATCCCGATCGGCATCGCGATCGGGATCGGCTTCGCCGCCGCCACCGGGATCGGCGGCAAGAGCGGGGACGAGGACAAGGGCGGCGCCGAGCCCGCCGAGTAGCCGGCGGGCCCGTCCCCGGGCTCCGAAAACGGCTGGACCCGCGCCCGCCCGGTGCGATGGGATGGAGCCCGGGCAGGTCAGACGGGCCCGCCGGGGATGCGAGGAAGCAGCAGAACGTGCCAGGAGAACACGGCAGCGCGGGCGGCGCAGAACGCAGTGCACTGCGCGGCGACTGCGCGAACTGCTTCGGGCTGTGCTGTGTGGCGCTGCCCTTCGCGGCATCGGCGGGGTTCGCGGTCGACAAGGAGGCCGGTCGCCCCTGTCACAACCTGCGGCCCGACTTCGGCTGCGGTATCCACGCGCGCCTGCGCGACGAAGGCTTCCCGGGGTGCACGGTCTACGACTGCTTCGGCGCGGGCCAGAAGGTCGCGCAGGCCACCTACGGCGGCCGCGATTGGCGGCGAGCCCCCAGCACCGCGCGGGAGATGTTCGACGTGTTCCCGGTCATGCGGCAGCTCCAGGAACTGCTCGTGTACCTGGACGACGCGCTGGGGCGCGAGCGGACGCGCCCGCTGCACCCGCGGCTGCGCGCCGCCTACGACACCGTCGACCGCCTCACGCGCGCCCGCCCCGCCGAACTGCTGGCGCTCGATGTGCCGGCGCAGCGGGGCGAGGTCAACGCGCTCCTGCTGCGCGCGAGCGAGCTGGTGCGCTCCGGGGCCGGCGGCGCCCGCACACCGGGGTCGCGCCGCGCGTCGGTCAAGGACCGGCGGGGCGCCGACCTCATCGGCGCGCGCCTTGCGGGCACGGACCTATCGGGCGCGGACCTGCGCGGCGCCTACCTGATCGCCGCCGACCTGCGCGGGGCCGACCTCACGCGCGCCGACTTCATCGGCGCCGACCTCCGCGACGCCGACCTGTCCGGCGCCGATCTCACCGGCTGCATCTTCCTCACCCAGCCGCAGGTGGAGTCGGCGAAGGGCGATGCCCGCACCGTGCTGCCGCCCGCGCGCACCCGCCCCGCGCACTGGGCGGGCTAGCCGGCCGCGGCCGCTGAGGCCTCCGGGGCGGTGCCGGCGCCCGCTTCGTCGCCGGGGACCATCCGGCCGATGAAGGCCGCCAGCAGGTCGCGCTCGGCGGCCGACAGCCCGGCGGCCAGCCGGTCGATCCGGGCGACGACGTCGGCGTGGGTGGCGTTGCCCAGCCGCGCCCCGGTGTCGGTCAAGGTGATCCGGCAGGCGCGCCGGTCCTGGGAGTCGCGGGTGCGCTCCACCAGGCCGCGCCGCACCACCCGGTCCACGAGGCCGGTCAGGCTCGACTTCTCCAGGTTCAGCGTCCGGCTCAAGCTGGTCATGCCGACGGGTCCGGGGGTCAGCTGGCACAGCAGCTGGGCCTGCTGAGGGGTGAGCCCCTGCCCGCGGCTGGCCTCGGCGAACTCCTGGTTCACCAGATGGGTGACGCGCACCAGCGCCTCGGCCAGCGTGAGCCCCTGCCGGGGGGCGGGCGGGCCGTCACACGGCTCGGCCGACGCGATCTCCTGCTCCTGCACGTGCGCTGTCTCGGTCATCGTGCCTCCTGCCCGGAGTCTAGTTGACAGTCGTTGGCATGACGAACTAACTTGCTTCGCAGTACGAATTATTCGTAGTGTGAACTAGATGCCTAGGAGATCCATATGACCGCGAACGTGGTGGTCGTCGGGGGCGGATACGGCGGCATCACCGTCGCCAAGGCGCTGGACGACGTGGCCGACGTGGTGCTGGTCGAGCCCCGGGACGCGTTCGTCCACAACGTGGCGGCGCTGCGCGGGCTGGTCGACGCGCAATGGGCCGACCGGCTGTTCCTCCCCTACGACCGGCTCCTCGCCCGCGGCCGGGTGGTCCGCGACCGCGCGGTGCGGGCCGACGACGACGGCGTCACCCTCGGCTCCGGCGAGCGGATCGCCGCCGACTACACCGTCCTGGCGACCGGCTCGGCCTACCCCTTCCCGGCCAAGTTCACCGATGAGGACAGCACCGAGGCCAAGGCCGCGCTCGGCGCCGCCCGCGCCGAACTGGAGAAGGCCGACCGCGTCCTGCTGCTCGGCGCGGGACCGGTCGGGCTGGAGCTCGCGGGCGAGATCACCGCCGCCTGGCCCGCCAAGAACGTGACCATCGTGGATCCCGCCGAGGACATCCTCACCGGGCGCTTCCCCGATGAACTGCGGGCGGACCTGCGGCGCCAGCTCGGCGAACTGGGCGTTGACCTGGTCCTCGGCGCATCGCTCACCGCCGAGCCGCCGACCGCCATGGGCCGGGCGGGGGAGTTCACCGTGGCAACCGGCGACGGCCGCCCCATCACGGCCGACATCTGGTTCCGCTGCTTCGGGGTCGTGCCCGCCAGCGGGTACCTGTCGGACGGCCTCGCCGCCGCCCGGCGCGCCGACGGCCACATCGAGGTGACCCCCCACCTGCGCGTGGTCGGCCGGGAGCGCGTCTTCGCGATCGGCGACGTCACCGCCCTGCCCGAGGCCAAGACGGCGAAGGCCGCCGGCGACCACGCGGAGGTGGTGGCGGCGACCATCACCGCCCTGATCAACGGGGACCCGGCGCCGGAGGGCTACACGCCCGGCGCGCCCGCGATCGCCCTGCCGCTGGGGCCCGCGGGCGGCGCGACCTACTCGGAGGCGACCGGGCTCCTGGACGCGGCCACGACCGCCCGGATCAAGGGCGCCGACCTGAGGACCGGGGTCTACGCCGAGGCCCTCGGCCGCTGATCGGCGCGGCGCGGGGTGTCCGGGCGGCGCGGCGAACCGGCGCCGGCCCGGAGCGCCGTTACCGGCCGGGCCCCGGGGTCACCCCTTCCCCGCGCCGTCGAGCGTCGGGCAGACCTTGACGCCGAAGTGCTTGGTGATGCCGCCCAGGCCGTCGTCGCACGACTTCGCCTGATCGCCTTGAGCGGCGGCGGGGACGGCGTCGGACGAAGCGGGGACGGCGGTGCCGAGGACGGCCCCGGCGGCGATCGCCGCGGCGGCGGCACAGGAGAGCAAGCGGTTCACGGAGAACTCCGATCACGATTGGTGATGAAACGTCACCCAGAGTTTAGGGAACCGCCGCGCCCGCCGCCGCCGAACGTCCACAGGGCCGGTACGGGACCGGCCGGGTCAGGAATCCAGCCGGACGAGCATCTTGCCCGTGTTGGCGCCGCTCAGCACGCCGAAGAACGCCTCGGGGGCGCGCTCGAAGCCCTCGACCACCGTCTCCTCGGTGCGCAGGGAGCCGTCGGCGAGCCAGCCGGCCGCCTTCGCGATGTACTCCGGGAAGCGGTCGAGGTGGTCGCTCACGATCATCCCGCTCAAGGTGAGCCGCTTGGTGACCACGTGGTACAGGTTCGTGGGACCCGGGACGGGCTCGGTGGCGTTGTAGACGCTGATCGCACCGATGAGGGCGGCTTTGCCGAAGTCGTTCAGCGCGCCGATGGCGGCCTCCAGGTGGTCGCCGCCGACGTTGTCGACGTAGACGTCGATGCCGTCGGGTGCGAGAACCGCCAGCTGGTCGGCGACCGACCCGGCCCGGTAGTCGATGGCGGCGTCGAAGCCGAACGTCTCGACCACCTTCCGGCCCTTCTCCGGCCCGCCGGCCGACCCGATCACCTTGGCCGCCCCGAGGATGCGGGCGATCTGCCCGGCCACGCTGCCGACCGCTCCGGCCGCGCCGGAGACGAAGACGACGTCGCCCTTGCGCACCGGGGCGATCATGGTGACCGCCAGGTAGGCCGTCAGTCCGGTGGAGCCCAGCGCCCCCAGGTAGTCCTGCGGGCGGGCCACGCCGGTGTCGACGACGGTCGCGGAGGCGGCGTCCAGCAGGGCGTACTCGCGCCACCCCAGGAAGTGCGAGACCGTCGCCCCCACCGGGACCGCCTCGGCGCGCGAGGCGACGACCTCGCCGATCGCGGCGCCCGTCAAGGGCGCACCGAGCTCGAAGGGAGCGATGTAGGACTTGGTGTCGTTCATCCGCCCCCGCATGTAGGGGTCGACCGACATCCAGGTGTTGCGGACCAGGACCTGCCCCTCGCCCGGCTCGGGTACGTCGACCGTGGCGAGCTCGAAGTTCTCCGGGCCGGGTTCGCCGGCCGGGCGGGAGGCGAGCCGGAACTCGCGGCTGGTGACGGTGTGGTCGCTCATCGGTGGCCTTCCTTGGCGTGGTTCGCTGCCGGGCCGATGGCACTTGACCGCCGCCGACGCTGGGGGATCGGCCGCCGGTCCGCTGTAGGTCAGCTTAGGCACGCGGTGCGCGGCCCGGCGGGCACCGCCGCGCGATCATCCCCACTGCCGGAACGGGAATGCGAGCGGTACCCCCGGATGCCGCGTCCGGCACAATGCTGCACGGCGGCGGGGCGCCGCACGTGAAGGTGGCCGAGGAAGGGGAAGCGGATGGACTTCGGGTTGGGCGGCAGGGTGGCCGTGGTCCCGGGCGCCACGTCCGGGCTGGGGCTGGCATCGGCGCGGGCGCTGGCGGCCGAGGGCGCCGACGTCGTCATCGGGGGCCGGCGCGCCGCGCTCGCGCAGGAGGAGGCCGCCGCGCTGCCCTCCGCGGTCGGGGTGGCGGTCGACCTGACCGACCCGTCGGGGCCGGAGACGCTGGTGGGCGCCGCCGCCGACGCGTTCGGCCCCGTGGACGTGCTCGTCCTCAACGGCGGCGGCCCGGCGCCGGGGACCGCGGCCGGGATGACATCGGGCACGGCGGCCGCCGCCGTCGACCTGCTGCTGCTCCCGCACGTGCGGCTGGTCGAGGCGGTCCTGCCGCGGATGCGCGAACGCGGCTGGGGGCGCATCATCGCGATCGGCTCCAGCGGCGTCCAGCAGCCGCTCGACGGGCTGGCCGCGTCCAACGTCGGGCGGGCGGCGCTCGCCGGCTACCTCAAGACCCTCGCGGGCGAGGTCGCCGCCGACGGCGTCACGGTCAACATGGTCCTGCCCGGCCGCATCGACACCGAGCGCCTCGCCTCCCTGGAACGGGCCCGCGCCGACCGGCAGGGCGCGGACATCGAGGCGGTGCGCGCGGCGTCGCAGGCCGACATCCCGGTCGGCCGCTACGGCACCCCCGACGAGTTCGGGGCGGTGGTCGCGTTCCTCGCCAGTGGGGCGGCCTCCTACGTCACCGGCGCGCAGATCCGCTGCGACGGCGGCCTCGTCCGCGCCCACTGACACCCCGCGCCCACTGACACTGCGTGCCCGCGGCCCCGGAACCGCTACTTGCTCAGCGGCTCGGGGGCGGCGGGGTCGGCCTTGCCGCGGTGGCCGATGGCCTGGTTGGCCAGCCAGAACAGCAGGCCGATCCCCAGGAGCGCACCCGCGATGGCGTACTCGCGCAGCGGGCGCCCCGTGATCGGGAGCGCGAAGAACAGGCAGGTCAGGGCGCCCAGCACTGGGGCCCAGGTCGGGGCCTTGAAGTGCGCGTGCTCGACCTTGTCCTTGCGCAGCACCAGCACCGCGACGTTGACCACGGCGAACACGACCAGCAGCAGCAGCGAGGTGGTGCCGCCCAGGTCGGCGATCGTCACCGAGCTGACCAGGATGACCGCGATGCCGCTGGTGAACAGGATCGACACCCACGGCGTGCGGCGGGCCGCCAGCACCGACCCGAAGGCCCGGGGGATGATGCGCTCGTTGGCCATGCCGTAGAGCAGGCGGCTGGCCATGAGCATGTTGATCAGCGCCGTGTTGGTCAGCGCGAACATCGCGATGATCGAGAACAGGACGGCCGGGAACCACGGCGCCGCAGCCTGGACCACCAGCAGCAGCGGGCCGTCGGACTCCGCCAGGAGGTCGGTGGGCACGAGCGTCGAGGTGATCACCGCGATGGTCAGGTAGATCACGGCGGTGATGCACAGGCCCAGCAGGACGACCCGGGGGAACGTCTTCACGGGGTCCTTGGTCTCCTCGGCCATGTTCACGGAGTCCTCGAACCCGACCATGGCGAAGAACGCGAGCGCGGTGGCCGAGGTGACGGCGAAAAAGGGCCCGCTGGACTCGTCGAACTGCACGAGCCGCCCGGGGTCGGGCGCGATCTCGGGGTTCCCCGAACCGCCGAAGAGCGCGATCGCGCCGAACACGACGACGATCACCAGGCCGGAGACCTCGACCAGGGTGAGGACGACGTTGATCTTCACGGACTCGCTGATCCCGCGCAGGTTGATCCCGGCCAGCACGAGCAGGAAGCCGATCGCCACCGCCCAGCCCGGCACATCGGGCCCGACCACGGCGGCGAGGTAGTCGCCGCTGAACCCCTGGGCGGCCGACGACGCGGAGGTGATCCCCGAGCACATCACGGCGAACGCCACCATGAAGGTCAGCAGGTGCACGCCGAAGGCCTTGTGCACGTAGAGGGCGGCGCCGGCCGCGCGCGGGTACTTGCTGACCAGCTCCAGGTAGCTGAACGCGGTCAGGAAGGCGACCACGAACGCCACCAGGAACGGCACCCAGAGCGCCCCGCCGACCCGCCCCGCGACCTGGCCGGTCAGCGAGTAGACCGTGGTGCCGAGGATGTCGCCGATCACGAACAGAAGGAGCAGCTTCGGGCCCATGACCCGTTTCAGGGGCGTGCCGTCGGGCTCCTCGAACACCGGCTCGCCGTGGTCGGTGCGCGTTCCCTCACTCACATGGCCCCCGTGTGTGCTCGATCGACCGCCGCTCATGACAGCGCTCAAAGGAGAGTAGTGGTCCCATGGCGCACTGTGAAGGAGTGGAGCCCGCCTCTTTCGCCCCCTCGGAGCAGGGGCGGGATCCGTATCCCTCGGCGGATCGATGCGCGGTGGCGGATATCGGAGAATCCCGGAACCGGCGGACACTCCGCTGTTAACGTGTGGTGCCCCGAACGGCGAGAGGCGGGGGTGCCCGTGTTCAGGTTCACCGGAGTCACCGAGGTCCAGCGGCTGGAGACCGACCCCGACGTCCTCTCCCACGAGGGGATCGTCCTCGACGAGGGGCGCCACAGCCTCTACGCCGGATACCACCACGGCGAGGGCTTCGCCGGCCGCGTCCGCTACGCCCCGCCCGACATGACCGAGTACAACGGGGTCCCGACCGACCGGCTGCGCATCGGGAACTTCGCCCAGTTCGCATCGGGCACGCAGTTCATGCTCGGCGGCAACCACGGCCACGACCTCGGCGCGGTCACCCCCTACGGCTTCAACTTCTTCACCGGGCCCCGGCGCAACGCGTGGCGGCCCCGCGGCGACACCGTGGTGGGCCACGAGGTGTGGATCGGCTACGAGGCGCTGATCATGCCCGGGGTGCGGCTGGGGACCGGGGCGGTGATCGGGGCGCGCGCCGTGGTCGCGCGCGACGTCGCCCCGTTCACCGTCGTGGTGGGGGGCGGCCGGATCGTGCGCCGCCGGTTCGATCCGCTGGCGCGGCGGCTGCTGTGGCGGCTGGACTGGTGGCACTGGAGCGACGACCGCATCGCGGAGGCGCTTCCGCTCCTTCAAGGGCACGACGTGCGGGTGCTCGCCCGCTATGCGGGCGTCGACCCCGACGAGGTCGCGGACGACCCGGACCCGATCACCCTCGTCGGGGAAGCGGGGGTCGCGGCGCCCGTGTGAGCGGGGCCTGTGAGCGGGGCCCTCTGCGATGACGGTCGCGACGGTCGCAGGGGGGCGGCATGATGTCCGCCATGTCCGAAGAACGACTGGCGGAATTCTCCCGCGAACGGCTGGGCGGCCGCCCGGTCCCCGATGACCTGCGCGTCCTGCTGACCGAGCACTGGGAGGGGCGCACGGACCTCCTCCACCTGCTCGACCTCCAATTCCTGGAGCCTGGTGACGTCCACCCGATGCTCGACGAGAGCTATCTCCGGGAGGAGGAGCGCGCCGATATCAGCATGATCGCCGTCCGGGCCGCCTCGTCCGCGGTCGCCGAGCACCTCCACATCGTCGCCCGACACGGCAAGGGGTGGGTCGGCTACTGGACCCACCCCGACGAGCCGGCCGACAAGCCCGTGCCGCTGATCGAGCTCGACACCGAGTTCACCTTCTGGGGCATGGAGGGCCGCTCCCTCGCCGAGGCGTGCGCCGCCGACATGGTCCGGCTCTACGACGACGAGGAGGACCCGAAGGAGCACTTCGCCCGGCTCGCCGACACCCTCATCGAGCACGGTGTGCCCATGAGCACCCGCGACTACGAGGAGGTGTACGAGCCGGAGATCGCCGTCGACCCGGAGGAGCTGCACGACGAGATCAACGACGCCGAGTTCGAGCGCCTGCGGAACGAACAAGACGCGGCGGGACGCGGGTAGGCGCGGCGATCGGGGTAGTCGGGGCCCCGGAGACGACACCGGGGGGAGCGCCATGGACGCGGTGACGGCGACGACCATGCGGGCGGTGGTCCAGGACGGGTTCGGCGGCCCGGATGTGCTGCACACGGCCGAGGTTCCCCGGCCCCGGCCGCTGCCGACCGAAGTCCTCGTGCGGGTCCACGCCGCCGGGGTCAACCCCGTCGACTGGAAGACGAGGTCGGGCGGGGGCGCGAGCGGGCTGCTCGGCGAGCCCCCGTTCATCCTCGGCTGGGACGTCTCCGGCGTCGTGGCGGAGCTCGGGTTCGGGGTGCACACCCTGCGGGTCGGCGACGAGGTCTTCGGCATGCCCTGGTTCCCCCGGCCTGCCGGGGCCTACGCCGAGTACGTGACCGCGCCGTCGCGCCAGTTCGTGCCCAAGCCCGACGCGCTGGACCACGAGCACGCGGCGGCGGTGCCGCTGGCGGCGCTGACCGCGTGGCAGACGGTCACCGATGTCGCGCGCGTGGAACCCGGGCGACCGGGTGCTGATCCACGCCGCGGCGGGAGGGGTGGGGCACTTCGCCGTGCAGATCGCCAAGCAGAGGGGAGCCTGGGTCATCGGCACCGCGAGCGCCCGCAACCACGCATGGCTGCTGGAGCTGGGCGCGGACGAGGTGGTCGACTACCACACCGACCGGTTCGAGGACGCGATCGGCGACGGGGTCCATGCCGTGATCGACCTCGTCGGCGACGCGGTCGCCGACACCAGCACCCGGTCCCTGGAGGTGCTGCACCCGGGCGGCATCCTGGTGGCCGTGCCATCGGGGGTGTCGCCGGAGCTGCTCGACCGGGCCGAGAAGCGGGGCGTCCGGGCGAGCGCGTTCATGGTCGAGCCCGACGGCGCGGCGCTGACCGAGATCGCCCGCCTCATCGACGCGGGCGCGATATCGGTCTATGTCGAGGGCGTGTACCCGCTCCACTGCGCGGCGGAGGCCCACCGCCGCTCGGAGGAGGGCCACGGCCGGGGGAAGGTCGTGCTCCGGGTGACGGAGTGAGGGAGTGAGGGGCGCGGTGAAAGGAGACTGGCCGTGTGGCCCTGCCTCCCCCTCGAAGGCAGGGCCACACGGGGTCAGGCGGAGGCCGCGGCGGTGCGCGGCCGTGGGCGATCGGCCCAGGTGAGGGTGAAGCCGACGCCGGTGCGGGGTTTGGGCAGGGGCTCCCAGGTGTCGGCGAGGTAGTCGACCAGGGTCATGCCGCGTCCGTGCTGCGCCATCGGGGTCAGCGGCCGGATGAAGGGAAGTGTCCCGCCGGCGGGACGCCCTTCGTCCTCGACCTCGATGGTTATCTTGCGCTGCTCCACCATGAGGGTCGCGTCGAAGGTCCCGCCGCGGCCCGAGGCGGTGTAGCGGACGGCGTTGGTGACCGCTTCCGAGAGCAGCAGCACAGCGGAGGCGACGGTCTCGCCGGGGATGTCGAAGGCGGAGTGGATGGTCAGCAGGTCCTCACACCAGTGCCGCGCCCGCTTCACCTGCTCGGCCCACCCGGGGAATCGGGCGTAGTAGACCACGGCCATCACCGCCCCCCGACCCGGAACAGATACGGACGGACGCGTGAGCGTCGCCCGCAGGTACGGTCGTTCATCGTCATCAGCCCTTTCGGTAGCGGCCTGCCCGGATAGGTGTCCGGGGTTTCGTTGCACTCAGAATCGACTGTGGACGTTCTGACCTGCCATAGAGGCCACAGTTTCCTGGCATTCCATTGATCGCCGGGAAAACAGTGGAAAGTGCCGGGATGCTGAGTGGATGGAGAACTTCGGGGACGCCTTGAAGGCACAAATAGAACTTTCCGGGATCAACCAGTCCCAGCTGGCCCGGAAATGCGGGTACTCGTCGTCGCAGATATCCGCACTGGTCAAAGGTGTGAGATTGCCCAAGCGGGGGGCCGTGGAGGCAATGGACGAAGCCCTCGGAGCTCAGGGGCTCCTCCTGCGTCGGTGGGCGGATGCCAAGCGTCGTGAAGCGCAGCCGGAGTGGATGCGTCGCATCACGGATGTGGAGGATCAGGCGACGGAGATACGGATTTCGCAGCCGACGATCCTTCCGATCGTCCTCCAGAGCGAGGACTACGCGCGAGGAATCCTGCGACTGGGACGACCTTTGTCCTCTGACCAGGAAATAGAAGCGGAGATTGAGCGACGGACAGTGCGCGCCAAACACCTGCTCCGCGACGGCGGTCCCAAGATCACCGTGATGCTGCCGGAGCACGTCGTCCGAGCGGCTCCGGAGATCGCACCCGATGCACTCAGGTACGTCCAAGGGCTGACAGAATCGGTGCTGGTCCAGGTGCTCCCGGCAGGGGTTCACCTGGCGGCGAGTCTGGGAGCGTTCCGCCTGATCAGTTTTGAGGACCGTCTATCCGTTGTGTTCGTCGAGCACGCCGCGGGTGGGGGCATTGTTGATCATCCGGCCACGGTGTCCCATTTCAGTGCGGCCGCCAACCTCTTGCAAGCGGAGGCTCTGCGGCCGGTGGATTCATGGAATCTGATCAAGGAGATCTGACATGTCGGAGTTCCACAAGAGCACGTATAGCCACGCCCACGGCGACTGTGTGGAGGTCGCCGAGGGATCGCCGACCCTGGTCCGGGACAGTAGACACCGCAGTGAGGCGACACTCTCCTTCTCTGCGCATGAGTGGACCGCGCTGGTCGCCGATATCGACGCCTTCTAACCCCTCACCCCGCGAGCAGGGCCGATGCCGCTTCGCGGGCACGGGTGGTCGCCGATGGGGGGACTCCCGTGCCCGCTGACACCGTCACGCCCTCGTGGAGCAGTAACAGCACGCCGCCGGTCGCGGCCGGGTCGGGGCTGCCCGCCTCCGCTGCTAGTTCGGTGAGGTAGCCGAGCATCCACCGTTTGTGCTCCAGCACCACGTGGTGTCCCGGGTGGTCCGCAGACGGGATCTCGGCCAGGGCGTTCACGAACGCGCAGCCGCGGGTGCCCTCCCGGTCGAGCCAGGCCTCCAGTGCGTCGAACGTCGCCGTCACCCGCTCGGCCGGCGTCGTCGCGCGCTCCGTCACCCATGAGGTGAGCCACGTCCGCCAGCGCTCGTCGCGCTCGGCGAGGTAGGCGGCGACCAGCCGTTCCTTCGACCCGAAGCACGCGTACAGCGTCTTCTTGGTCACCCCCGCAGCCGCCGAGACCGCGTCGACGCCGACCGCGTGGATGCCCTCGCGGTAGAACAGCTCGGCCGCGGCGTCCAGCACCCGCCGCCCTGCCGGGGTCAGTGGGGCCGCCTTCTCCTCCTGCATGATCATCACCTCGCCGCGAGTATACCGACCGGTGTGTTCCCCCTCCCATTGACATCGTGATCCGCGGCGTGCTGGAGTGGGCGAAGTCAGGTAACCACACCGGTCGGTATACCTCGATCGACCGGCCGGTTCACCCGTCGTATCCACCCATCCTGAGGAGGAGAAATGCGCGCTGTGGTCCTCACCGGCTTCGGCGGCCCCGAACGGCTCGAATACCGCACGGACGTCCCCGATCCCGTCCCGGGACCGGGCGAGGTCCGCATCCGGGTCGGGGCCGCGGGCCTGAACAACACCGACATCTGGACCCGCGAAGGCGCCTACGGCTCCCCGGACGACCCAGGGTCGAGCGCCGGATGGCGCCGCGAGCCCCTCGCCTTCCCCCGGATCCAGGGTGCCGACGTCGCCGGGACCATCGACCGGGTGGGCCCGGACGTCCCCGGATCCCGCGTCGGCGAACGGGTCCTCGTCGACCCCATGCTCTACAGCGGCGGCGAGCGCGAACTCGTGGACACCGAGTACCTGGGCAGCGAGCGCGATGGCGGGTTCGCCGAACTCGTCACCGTCCCGGCCGGGAACGCCCACCGCGTCGACTCCCCACTGTCGGACACCGAACTCGCCACCTTCCCCACCGCCTACGCGACCGCGATGCGCATGCTGAACCGCGCCGCCGTCACCAAGGGCGAGACCGTCGTGGTCACCGGGGCCTCCGGCGGGGTCGGTTCCGCGCTGATCCAGCTCGCCACCGCACGCGGCGCCGACGTGATCGCGGTCGTGGGCGCCGCCAAGCGCGACCGGGCGCTGGACCTCGGGGCGATCGCCGCCGTCCCGCGCGACGCCGACGACCTCGCCGGACGGCTGCGCGACGCCGCCGCCGGCCGCCCGATCGCGGTGGTCGCCGACGTCGTCGCCGGTCCCTCGTTCTCCCCGCTCATCCGCGCGCTCGCCCCCTTGGGCCGCTACGTGGTCGCCGGGGCGATCGCCGGGCCGATCGTCGAAGCCGACCTGCGCACCGTCTACCTGCGCCAACTCAGCCTCATCGGATCGTCGTTCGGCACCCACGACGACTTCGCCCGGCTGCTCGCCCACATCGAGAACGGCGACCTGCGCCCGCTGCTGGCCGGGGCGTACCCGCTGCGCGAGCTCGCCGCCGCGCAGGAGGCGTTCACGGCGAAGGGCTTCTTCGGCAAGCTCGTCGTCACCCCGGGGGAGCAGCCGTGACGCACCACGAGGCCTCGCCGTCCCGCTCGTCCGGTCCCCGGACGAGCGGGACGTTCCGGCCCTTCGGGGTCCGGCTGCTCACCTTCGACGTGGTCGGCACGCTGATCGACTTCGAGGCGGGCATCCTCGCCTCGGTCGCCCGCCTGGCCGGGCGCACCGGGGCGCGGCACCCCGACCGCGCGGTCCTGGAGGCGTACGCACGCGCCGAGCGCATCGAGGGCCGCCGGAACCCGCAGGCCACCTTCACCGACCTGCTCGACGCCGCCTATCCGCACATGGCCGCGGAGCTGCGCCTGCCGCCCTACCCGGACCCCGAGGACACGCTGCGCGCCGGTATCCCGCACTGGCCCGCCTTCCCCGACGCCGTCGACGCGCTCGCGGCGCTGCGCCACCGGTTCCGTCTCGTCGCCCTCACCAACGCCGACGCGGCGGCGGCCCGGGCGATGGCGGCCACACTGGGCGACCCCTTCCACGACCTGGTGACCCCGGACATCGCGGGCGCCGCGAAGCCCGATCCCCGGATCTTCTCGTTCTGCCACGCCCGGCAGAGCGCGCACGGCCATTCCCGGGCGGACTGGCTGCACGTGGCGCAGAGCCAGTACCACGACATCGGCGTCGCGACCCGGCTGGGCCTGCGTACCTGCTGGATCGAGCGCCGCCACGAGAAACCGGGCTTCGGCGCGACACCGCGCCCGGACCGCATCACCGCCCCGGACCTGCATTTCCCCTCGCTTGGTGGGCTCCTCGCGGCTCTCGGAGTCGAGTGATCGGGTCCATGTGCCCTGGTGACCCGGTCGTCCTGCCGAACGCGGTGGGTTGGGCTTCAAGCGGGCAGCGACGGCGAGTGGGGGTTCGGGGTGGCTTGGACGGTCCGGGTGGTCGCGGGGTTGCTGTTCAAGCGGGCAGCGACGGTGAGCGGTGGGCCCCGGCCGGCGGTCGGATGGTCCGTGTGCGTGGGGTGCGGGTCGGGGCGGCTCCGGGTGGCGGTGGGCGGCGGGGCCGCAGCCGGGCGGCGGCGTCCCTGGCGGGGCGCCGCGCACGTCCGGGCTTGCGCCTGATCAGCACGAACCACCCAGAGAAGTCATTAAATAACTCCTTGTGTTGCGAACAGGTGTTCGATAGAATGAGGTCATGAGCACTCCCCACGCCATCACCGACCTCCCCCGGGAGGTGACCCCCGACGACGACCAGTCCGCCCTTGCGCCTGAGCCGCTGGCCGGGGGGCTGATGCCGGAGTGGATGCTCACCCTCGACACCGCCACCCTCACCGGCGACGAACAGCTCGACCTGATCGTCCGAGCCGAGACCTGCAAGCGGTGGCTGGAGGCCTTCCAGCTCGACGCCATGGCCACCTTCGCCCTCACCCGCACACGCGAAGCCCCCGCACCCCTCCAGGTTTCCGCCGAAGAGGACGCCGCAGCCGAGATCGGCTGCGAACTCGGCATCCCGCCCGGATTGGCCCACGCCCGCCTCACCCACGCCCAAAGGCTGGGCGCAACCTTCCCCGCCGTGCGTGAGGCGTTGGTGGCCGGGCAGATCGACGAGTACCGCACCCGCGTCGTCGCCGACGCCGCCCCCGAGGACTGGGACCCGGCCACCACCACCGCCTACCAGGAGCGCATGCTCGCCAAGATGGGCGACAAGTCCGGCCGCGCGTTGATGAACCTCGCCAAGAAGACCGTGGTGGAGCTGGACCCGGCCAAGGCCGAGGAGCGCAAGGCCCGCACCATCGCCAACCGCCAGCTCCGCATCTACGACGGCGGCCCCCAGGAAGCCGGAACCGGCTCGGTGGAGATCACCGACATCGACGCCACCGACGCCCTGGCCGTCGAACAGCGCATCGCCGCCATCGCCCGCGCGATGCGCGCCGATGCCCCCGGCGCCAAGGACATGGACCACTGGGCCGCGAAGGTCACCCTCGACCAGATCCGCGCCGATGTGGCCGTGGGCCTGCTGCTGGGGCGTCTGCCGCTGACCCTGGGGCTGGAGATCCCGGTCGATGCCGCCGAGCATGGTGTCGAGGACACCGGAGCAGAACGCGCCGAGCGGTCCGAAGGCACTGCGGCCGCCCCGGCCGCCGCTGCGTGCGCCGCCTGCGGCCGCACCCCCGGCCAGACACCGGGTGAGGACCAGGGGCGGGCGCAGGTGGTCATCCCCGGGATGGCCACCGCCACCCCCGCGCCCTTCAGCCCCGTGGGGAAGCTCCACGTGATCATCCCGCTCTCGGCGCTGCCGAAGGAGATGGGCGGCAAGGAGTCCCGGGCGCTGGGGGAGATCGCGGGGCACGGGCCGATCCTCGCAGAAGCCGCCCGGGACCTGGCCAAGGGAGCGACCTCCAAGGCCACCCGCTGGTGCTACACGGTGGTCGACGACGACGGAAACCCGGTGGCCGATGGCACCACCGCCTACCGGCCGCCCCCACTACTCCGCTCCCATATCGATTCCCGGGACCGGACCTGCCGGTTCCCCCACTGCAACCGCCCCGCGGTCGAATGCGATGCCGACCAGCCGAAAGTCGAATTGAGGCGCATCATGGATTCATGGCCCCTCAACACACGACCGACGACCGCATCCACGTCGACTACTCGCGCATTTCGCTGGACCAGAGCGGCACCGGGGACGGCGTCAGCTCGCAGCACGATGACAACGTCGACTTCGCGGCTGAAGACGGACGCGACATCACCCGCTCCTACGCCGACAATGACGTCTCGGCGTTCTCTGGGGCACCTCGGAAGGACTACGAGCGCCTTCTTTCCGACATCAGGTTGAACACCATTGCGTCGGTGACCATCTGGCACGCGAACCGACTGCACCGCCAAGTTGTCGAGGCCGACGCGTTCATGCAGCTCTGCATCGAGATGAACGTTCGCGTCTACTCCTATTCGCGTGGCGCCGAATACAACTTCAGACGCCATCAGGGGCGCCAGGACTTCCTAGAGGACACGCTTAAGGCCCAGGGGGAGTCCGGCCACAGGGGCGACCGGGTTGCGCTTGCACGACGCCGTCAGGGGCGCAATGGGACCTATGGCGGTGGACGCCGCCCCTATGGGTGGGGGGTCGATTCTGGGCGTGTGCGTAGTGTGTGCGTGAACCCGAAGGCACCGCCGCTGGAAAGGGTCTACGAGGAACGCCCCGTGTTGGACATGACGCAGCACAACATCGAGGAGCGCGACGAGATCCGCAGGTGGGCCGACGACCTTGACGACGGCGTGAAGCTGAACCAGATCCTCCTTGACCTGAAGAAACGCGGTGTACTGACGGTGTCGCAGAAGGCAGGGAAAACGCTCCGGCGCGGCGGCCGGGATGTCGAGCACCAGGGGTGGACGTCGAAAGTCATCCGCGGGATCCTCACGCATCCACGCGTATCCGGACACTCGGTGCACAAGGGGGAGATTGTGAAATGGAATGCGTGGCCGGAGATCATTTCGGAGGAGCGGCGCCAGAATTTCATCGAGCTATTCTCCGACCCGGCAAGGAGGGTGAGCCCGGGGAATACGCCCCGGTGGTTCGCGTCCCGTATCGCAGAGTGCGCCGAGCACCCCGAGTCTACCCACGCGGTGGGACGGAAATCTGGGGGGAAGCTGGCGTACAAGTGCTTCGAGGGAGGTCATTGTTACCACGACGCTGAATCCCTTGATCGGTACTTGGAGTTTTGTGTGATTGACCGGCTGTCGCGCCCGGATCTCGCCGACCTGGTGAAGGCGAAGCCCGACGTGGATGTACCGAAGCTCCGGGCAGAGAAGGCGACGCTTCGCACGCGTAAGAGCGAGGCCGCTATGGCGTTCGCGAACGGCGAGATAGACGCGGCGCAGCTGGCGACGATTTCCACGGTGGTGGAGGCGCAGATTTCGGAGATCGACGGAAAGCTGTCGGAATCCACCAGCCACAGCCCGTTGTCGCCGTTCGTGGGGGCGGAGAATGCCGCGCAGTTGTGGGACACGCTGTCGTTGGGTCGCCGCCGGGAAATCCTGCGGTTGCTCTTCAGAGTCGTCTTGTATCCGCTCGGCAGAGGACGCGGCAAGAGGCACGCGTGGGACGGCGTGGAGGTGCTCGACGCCGCGTAGAGCGTGACGAAGGGGCGCCGCCGGGAAGGACCCGGGGGCGCCCCCTCTCGTGTGCTAGGCGCCGGTAGCGCGGCCGGGCGCGAGGAGCAGGGCGAGGCGGGCGCGGCGGGGGGCAGGTCGCCGGGGAGCTTGTTAGGGGTGCCCACACCGCCCGGATCCGCCGTCGCCGACGACTACACACCCCCGCCCGCTAGCACCCCCCATGTGCTCATAGGAACAGCTACGACGCCTGCCCGCTCGGTGTGGTGGGCACGCATCCCTTATGCTGGGAAACCAAGGTATTTGGAGGCTGTATATGTCGAATGACGAGGGTACGTTTGGTAAACGGGTTAAGGCGGCCCGGGAACGCGCCGGGCTCACTCGACCTGTGGTCGGCCAGTTGCTGGGAAAGTCCGCAGAATGGGTAAAGGCCGTAGAGAATGGTCGATTGCAGATTCCTCGGATTCATGTCCTGATGAGGCTTGGGGAGATCATCGGAGTTAGTGACATCAGTGAATTGGTCGGGGATGCTGGCATGTCGGCGGTCACGTACAATAAATCCTCCCATCATGCACTGGCGGACGTTAGGCGAGCACTCACCGCCTACCATTTCGGGGAAATCAGCGATGAGCCCGAAACCGTGGATTCACTGGAGCACCGTGTGTCACGCGCATGGAAGGTGTGGCACGGCACCCCATATCATCGGACGGGGGTTTCGGAACTAATCCCGGACCTGATTTCCGATCTGCGTCAAGCCGAGCGCGCATATGAAGGCAATGAGCGACGGAAGGTCCGAAAACTACTTGCTCAAGCATACCATATTTCGCAGCTTTTCCTAAGCTTCCAGCCTGCCGCAGAATTCGTTACCCTCACGGGTGATCGAGCAATGACAGCGGCGCAGGACGCAGATTCTCCGAGGTCTATTGCCGCAGCGGCATGGTACATGTCGCACGTTTTTCGGGACGCGGGAGAAGCCCATGAATCGCGCGTGGATTTGGCCGTTCGAGCCGCAAGCACGCTAGACCCAGACGCCAGTCGCGAAGATCTCGCCGAATTCGGATTGTTGCAACTCGCCTGTGCGCTATCCTTCGCTAAAATCGGTAGGTCTGGCGATGCACATCATTACTGGGACAAGGCGGACCGTATCGCAAGAAAGCTTGGCGATGGATACTCGCACCCTTGGCTGTTGTTTGGACGGGGAATGGTTGACGCGTACGCAATCACCATCAATCTCGATTCCGTCAGCAGCGGAAGTGCTGTTGAGGCAGCGGGAAAGGTGGACTTCAACTCCATACCATCGCTCACCCGGCAGAGCTTCCATATGATCGAGTCCGCGCGCGCCTACCGGCTGCAAAAGGAAGATGTCGCGGTAATGCATCTCCTCTCCAAGGCGTACGCCAAATCTCCCGAGACGGTGAAATTCAACCTATTCACCCGAAGTGCCGTAAATGACCTGGCGACGCGGGGAAATGCCCTAGTGCGCGCCGACGCCGAGCATCTAGCGCGTGAGATCGGGGTTACTCCGCATTCCTAGAGCCCAAGGCGGGGGGTACAGAATGTACCCCTGATTAAGGGGGTAGGAGTGCTACCCCTCCGGTGACCAGCATCCCCATAGCTTTTCGGGCACAGAAGACCCCCGCGACGAACTGTCGGAGAACGTCCGGGGGCGTGGCCACCAGCTATGAGGAGCTGCTGACGACATGGACTTTATCGCCCCATTGCGGGTGCTCTGTCGGGCCGTGTGGCCCCCGCACACCGGGAAAAGGGTCCGTAGCCGCAGAGCCCCCAGCTACGAGGCCAGGCACCGCCTGAACCCCGCACCGCCCCAGCCCAAGCCCGCACCGGTCGTCAACCGGATCGAACTCGCACCCCCCGCCAACGTGGTACGCGGCGGCTACGCCGCGTGGGAGACCGGCGCCTACAGCGCTCACGACCTGGTGGCCGCGTGATGCACGCCCAAGCTCCCAAGGTCAGCACCAGCGAACGCGTCTTCCACTCCGGCGCCGAGGTCGCCGACGCGCGCGCGTGGCTGACGGCGCTGCTGCCCATCCGCGCCGGGATCCCCGACGACACGGCCGCCGCCGCCGTGTTGTGCCTGTCGGAGGCGATGACCGCCGCCATGGCCCGTACCGGCGCGGTCGTGCTCTCGGTGTCGCTGGGCGCCGACTGGCTCTACGTCGAGGCCCGCCCCGGCGAAAGCGTGTGTGCCCGCGCACCGTGGCCGCGTGCCGATGCCGACACCCAGCGGTACGCCACTGCGCTCATCGACGCATTCACCAACGTCTGGGACCGACTCCCCGACGACGGGGGCGTGTACTTCTACCTGCGCTGGCCCTGAACCGGGCGTGTCCCCGCCCAAGCACGGGGGGCAGGCAGGGGCACGCCCCCATGCCCCGCACCCTGGTGGCCACCGTCACCCGGGGGCGGACCGGTCGCCGAACCCAGACCCTGTCCGGCGGCCTTCACCCCGACCGAAAGAGAGCTGGTCTGACGTTGGAGTCCTGTTGGGAATGCGAGGGGCAGGTCACCGCCCCCGTGCACTACGACATCTCGGTGTTCTGCTCCCCGGCGTGCGTGGAGCGGTGGAAGGCGTTCAAGCAGGTGCACCACGCCAGGGAGCAGGGCGCCGAACGCGCGGAGGAGAAACAGCGCAAAGGCTGGTGGAAGTAGCCGACGACGACCGCCCGGACCCGCCGCAGACACCAGGAAGACGCCCCGTGACAGACCGCCCCCCGCTTCCCAAGCGCGACCCCGGCGCCACCCCCACGAAGGAGGCGGAGGAGGGAGCGCCCAGACCGATCGCGCGACTCGCCGCACCACCCGACGCCGACCGCCGCTACGCAGCCCCGCCCGGGATCGAGAGCACCCGATTGTGGACCGCCGCCGAAGTCGCCCGGATGTTCCGTGTAGACGCCAAGACGGTCGCGCGCTGGACCCGCCGAGGCAAGCTCACCGGCATCCGCACACCGGGCCGACACCTGCGCTACCGCGACGCCGACGTCCAAGCGTTCATCGCAGCCGGGCCGCTCGCCGACCAGGGGGAAGACGCCGGTTAGGCAGATCGGTTACAAATTTCCCTACTAGATCTAGATCAAGGGAAGCCGCCCGCGCTACGCGCGGGCGGCTTCCGCACGTCCGCCGGAGCGACGGCCGTTGGTCGGTCCGGGCTTGCGGACATCCTCGCGACTGCGCGCGCGACTTCGTCGCGTGCTCGCGCGGGCGCCCGCCGCCCGACCCTCCCCGCCCTCCCCGCGTGCTGCGACCCCGCCCGCCGTCTGTGTCCGGGGTCTGCTCCCGCCCGCGCGAACAACGACCGCATCAGACCGGGCTTTCCCGCCTGTCCAGTGCTCCGGCCTACGCAAGCTACGGCCGGCAGTGACGCACCGGACAGGCCCTCACCTGCGCGAGAACGCACCGGGAACGAGCACCAGGCCCCGAAGCGCCGTCCGGGCCGCTTTCCGGGAAACCCGTGTGGGTCTCTGACCGCGCGGTCGCGTGACACGCCTCCACGCGGGAATCGCTTTACTGGGAGCGATTCTCTGTGGGCATCCTCTCCGGTCGCTCTCACGACGATCGATGGCTGAGACCAACCCCGTGGTGACCGACGCCGGGAACACGACCCGCGCCGGACGGCCAGGGTTACGGCACAGGCGGCGTGACCGACGCGCGCGGGGTTGAGGTGGTGGTGCGGGTAGGCGATCTCCGTCACGGTCCGCTGGGGTTGCCCCCCTGTGGCCGGGGACTGGAACAACCGGTCGGGGGGTTGAGCTGGTCATAACGAACACGGAAGGCGGGACCGGAAAAGCCAACGACCGCACCGAGGTCGACGGGCCGACCGCCGCCATGCGACCACCGGTAGGCGCCGCCCCGGATCGAACCGCCACGACGGCTGGATACCGGAACGGCGCAGCTCGGAGCGCCGCAACCTCCGCATGAAGCCAGGTCAGCGGCCAACCACGGCCCTAGAGCCAGCCAGGTTACAGAATCGTCTCAATCCGACTGTGGGGCACACCACCCCCCACCACCTCGGGGGTCCAACGAGCGCGGGCAACCTGGCCGCGCTGTGCAGGCGACACCACCGGCTCAAGCAGCACCCGGCATGGAGTCTCACACAGCCCTCCCCCGGCACCCTGGTCTGGCGCACCCCCCACAACCGCACCCACACCACCACCCGCGACCCCTACCCCAGCCAATAACCCACGGGAAGCCGGGAAGGGGACCGCGGGAGAGGGGGCAGGGAGGGGGGAGGAACCCCGAAAGCCCCGAATCCTCCGGACAACCCGAAGGGCCCTGAGGACGCGAAGAGCCCAGGGAAGCCGGAGCACCCGCGGACCGGGCCCGCCGCCCGAAGGGGAGAGAGCCCGGACGTTCCGGGGCCTGGCGAAGCCGCCCGGATCCCGGCACCCCGCAGGGCAGGGCCTGGAGGGGAGCCAGGGACGACCCCGCGACACCGGAACCCCACCACCGGGAAGCCGGAACCCGACCGCGAACCCCTCCCCGCCGCCGACCGTCGCTGCCAGCTTGAACCCCAACACCGCGATCACCCGCAGGGGTCGCGCCCCGCCCAACTCCCCGCTACCGTCGCCGCCTGTCTGAACCCAAGCCACCGCACCACGCAGACCGTCCGCGCAGCCCCAGGCCCCACCAGCCGTCGCCGCCCGCCGTGACCCCGAGCCCGTGACCAACCGAGGAATCCGCGCCTGGCCCGTGTCCAGCCCGCTCCTGCCCAGCGCCTGGCCCCTCCGGCAGCGGCAGTGCCAATTGACCGCCGACTCGGCTCGGCTCTTGAGCGAACCGGGGGACGAGGGAAGGGGCGGCGGACGCTCGCCGCGACCGAGGGCTACGGTGGTGGCGTGGCGGACGGGTCGCTGGTGGAGTTCGAAGGGCAGCGCGGGCGCATGTTCGGGCTCGCCTACCGGATGCTCGGGTCGGCCGAGGAGGCCGAGGACGTCGTCCAGGACGCCTACATCCGCTGGGCGGGCGCCGACCATGCCGCCATCCGGTCCGTTCCGGCCTGGCTCGCCAAGGTCGTGACGAACATCTGCCTGAACCGGCTCGCCTCCGCGCGGACCCGGCGCGAGCGCTACGTCGGCCCCTGGCTGCCCGAGCCCGTCCTCACCTCCGACGGAACGCTCGGCCCGCTCGACTCCGCCGAGCAGCGCGACGCCGTGTCGCTGGCGCTGCTGACGCTGCTTGAGCGGCTGACCCCCACCGAGCGGGCGGCCTTCGTCCTGCGCGAGGCGTTCGGCTACGGCCACCGCGAGATCGCAGCGGCCCTCGACGTGTCGCCCGCCAACGCCCGGCAGCTCCACCGGCGCGCATCGCTCCGTGTCGGCGAGGACCGGGCCCGGTTCACCGCCGACCCCGCGCAGTGGCGCCGGCTCGTCGACCGGTTCCTCCGGGCGGCGGGCGAGGGCGACATCGGCGGACTGGAGGAGCTGCTCACCGACGATGTCGTGTCGTGGTCCGACGGCGGAGGCCGGGCCACCGCCGGGCGCCGTCCGGTCGTCGGCCGCGCCCGCGTCGCCCGGCTGCTCACCGGCGGGTTCGGCAAGTACCTCGACGGCGTGGAGATCTCCGTGGCCGAGGTCAACGGGGCACCGGCGATCACCGGCCACCGCGGCGGACGCCTCGTCGGGGTCCTGGTCGTGGAGATCGCAGGCGACCGGATCAGCGCCCTGCGGTCGGTGCTCAACCCGGAGAAGCTGCGCTTCCTCAGCGGCCAATCCTCCCCTCCGCCACACCCCGCGCATCCTCCACTGTCACAACTGTCACATCCGGGCCGGCACGCCGGTTCTTAGTGGGTGACACACCGGCCTCCGCCCCGGAACCGGGCGGCTCCAGATCCCAGGCCGGACGGGCGGACACCGGGCCGGTTTCGCCTGTGGGTCATCTGGGCAGCAGAGTCCGGGTACCCCCGCCTCGGCGGGGGCTTCTCATTTGGAGGCCGCCCATGGACTGGAGACTTGCGCGCAGCCTGGAGGTGCTGCGTACCGAGGTGAACACCATCGCGCCGGAGCGATCGAAGAAAGAGGACGGCACCATAGGCGACGCCGCGCACGCCACCAGACCGTCCGATCACAACCCCAACGCCGCCGGCGTGGTGTGCGCGATGGACCTCACCAACGACCCCGGGGCCGGTGCCGACATGGACAGGCTGTCCGTGCAGCTGAGCACGTTCAACCACCCGGCCGTCAAGTACGTGATCTGGAACCGCCGCATCTGGAGCAAGGAGCGCGCCTCCGAGGGGTGGCGCCCCTACACCGGAGCCAACCCGCACGACCTGCACATGCACGTGTCCGTGGGGGTCGGGCCGAGTGGCCAGTCCACGGGCCCGTACGACGACACCTCCCCGTGGGGCATCGCCGCGGGCTCAGCACAGACGGGAGACGGCGACATGGTCGGACTGCGTCAGGGCGACACCGGGGAACGGGTGAAGTTCCTCCAGGAACTCCTGGTCAAGGCGGGCCACTCGGTCGGTGCCGCGGGAATCGACGGCGACTATGGCACCGCCACCACCAACGCGGTGATCGCCGCCCGTGAGGCCGAGGGCAGCGCGGAGCACGTCGGCGACCACATCACCGGGGCCGCCGCGAAGCAGATCATGTCCCAGTTCATCAAGGCCCACGCCGCGTAGCGTGACGGCGGCGGGACGCTTCAGAGGTCCCCTGGACCTCTGAAGCGGGCCTTCGCCGGGTGCTTCCGGCCTGGTTGTGGCCGGGAACCGCTGTACCTTGCGGCCGCGCTCCGTGCTCAACCCGGAGAAGCTCCGCTTCCTCGGCCGCCAGTCCTCCCCTCCGCCGCGCCCCGCGCGACCTCCACTGTCACATCCGGGCCGGCCCGCCGGTTCTTAGCGGGTGACACCGGCCGTCGCGCCGGATCCGGCCGTCCCGGCCCTGTCCGGCCCGGCCACGGAGGAGGGCAGCCTTGAAGAGAACGATCCTGGTCACCGGTGGCACCGGAACGGTGGGCCGGCCCGTCGTCGAACGGCTCTTCGCACAGGGGCACGACGTGCGTGTGCTCAGCCGCCGCGCCCGCCCCGGAGGCGGCGCCGCCGGAGAAGCCGGAGACCCCGCGTACATGGCGGTCGACCTGCGCACCGGCGAGGGGCTGGACGCCGCCGTCGACGGTGCCGACGCCATCGTCCACTGCGCCACGACCTACACCGGCGGCGACGAGCGCTCGGCCGCGAACCTGATCGCCGCCGCCCACCGCGCCGCGGTACCCCACACCGTCGCCGTCTCCATCGTCGGCTGCGACCGTGTCGGCATCGGCTACTACCGGTCCCGGGTGCGCATCGAACAGGCCCTGGAGGCCTCCGGCCTGGGCTTCACCGTGCTGCGCGCCACCCAGTTCCACGACCTGGTCCGCCGCATCTGCGCGGGCCTGTCACGGATGCCGGTGCTGCCGGTGCCCGCCGTGCCGGTCCAGCCCGTGGACGCCGGCGAGGTCGCCGACCGCCTGGCCGGACTCGCCGTCGGCGCCCCGGCGGGGCGCGTTCCCGACCTGGGCGGGCCGCGCGTCGAGCGGTTCCCCGACCTCGCGCGCCACTACCTGGGGTGGTCCGGACGGCGCCGCCCCGTGGTGCCGGTATCCGTGCCCGGCCGCGCCTTCGCCGCCTACCGGGCCGGACGTCACCTGGCCGGCGGGGGAGAGCGCGGCACTGTCACCTTCGCCGACCACCTCGCCGTGCGGGCGGTCCCCGCGGCCGGCACCGACGGGCGGGGGTGACCACGGTGCGCGCACCAGCCCTCCTCCTCCGTACGGGACTGTGGTTCCTGGGCCTGTCCAGCCTCGCTGTTGGCCTCTGGCAGTCGCTGCTCCCGCGCTCCTTCTTCGCGCTGGAATGGGTGGGGGCGTACCCGCCCTACAACGACCATCTCCTGCGCGACGTGGGCGGGCTGAACCTGGCGCTGGGCGTGGTCGTGGTGGGCGCGGCCGTCGTCATGGAGCGCCGGATGGTCATCACCGCTCTGCTGGGCTACCTGACCTACGCCGCGACGCACCTGCTGTTCCACGGGATCAGCACCGGTCACGTGCATCCGGTCGACGTGCCGGGCCTGATCGCCGCGCTCGGGGCAGGCGTGCTCATCCCCATCGGGCTGCTCGTGCTCGCGTGGCGCGATGGGGCCGGTGCCCCGCCGATCCGCTGACCGCGACGCCGGCTACAGGCCCGGTACCGGGGGACCGGGCACGGGCAGCCGCGGAGCCGGCGGGAGCGGCGCGTGTTCCCCCGTCTCCGGTCCGGCGCTGAACCCCTCGATCATGTAGGCGGCGAAACGGCGGGAGGCCGCGAGACGGATGGCACGCGGCGCGTCCTGGACGCCCCGGTGGGCCATGAGCATCAGGATCAGGTCGTCGACGACGAAGCCGGGGCGCAGCCGGCCGGTCGCCTTGGCGCGGCGGGCCAGCTCGGCGACCGCGTGCACCATCCGCTCCCGGTCGGCGGCGAAGTCGATGGCCTCGGGGAATTCGGCCATGAAGGCGTCGGCGAACCCCCGGCTGTGCGCGTGGAGCTCGCAGATCCGCTCGATCAGGCTCTGGAATCCGTGCCACGGGTCGGGGTCCGCGAGGGCGTCGCGGACGATGGCATGACAGCCCCGCCGCTGCTCGGCGAAGGTCTCCACGATCAGGGCGCGCTTGGTCGAGAAGTGCCGGTACAGCGTGGCGGGGCCGACACCGGCGTGCCGGGCGATCTTGCGCATCGGCACGTCCAGTCCCTCGTCGCCGAACACCGCGCGGGCGGCGTCGAGGATGCGGGCCCGGTTGTCGCGGGCATCGGAGCGCACGGGGTGAGGCAAATGACCGGTCATCGCTTCTCACTTTAGCTAACCGGACGGGGGGCGTCCGGTAGCGTCCCGTCGCGGTGGCGCCGCCCCCGGTCGTGGTGTCGGCTCGCCGCCCGCGGCCGTCGCGGCCGCGACCCGTGCGTTCGCCGACCCGAGGAGTGAAGATGAAAGCCGTCGTGATCAGAGAGTTCGGGGACCCCGAGGGCCTGGAGGTGGTCGACCTGCCCGTACCGGTCCCCGAACCCGGGCAGGTGCGGATCGCCACGGAGGCCATCGGGGTCGGCGGCGTGGACGCCGTGATCCGCCGGGGAACGATGGCGGGCCTCGGCTTCCGGAAGGGCCATCTCCTCGGCAGCGAGGTCGCGGGACGTGTCACCGCGGTGGGGGAGGGAGTGGATGCCTCGTGGGCGGGGCGGCGGGTGTGGGCGTTCACCGGCCTGTCCGGCGGGTACGCGGAGCAGGCCGTCGCCGCGGTCGAGGACGTCCTGCCGCTACCCGAGGGTCTGACCAGCGCCGACGCGGTGACCCTCGGCGGATCCGGCGTGGTCGCCCATTTCGCCCTGGAGCGCGCCCGTTTCGCGCCCGGCGAGTCGGTGCTCGTGCGCGGCGCCGCGGGCAGCATCGGCATCGCGGCGGTCCAGCTCGCGGCCAGGGGCGGCGCGGGCGCGGTGGCGGTCACCACCTCGTCGGCGGAGCGCGGCGCCCGCCTGCGGGAGCTGGGCGCGACCCATGGCGTCGACCGTTCAGGCGAGGGCTGTGGCGCGGACACACCAGCGGGCTTCGACGTGGTGATCGATGTGGTGGGAGGTTCCCTGCTTCCCCTCTTCCTGGACAAGCTGAACCCCAATGGGCGGTTCGTGGCCCTCGGCGTGGTCGCTGGGCCGCCGCCGACGGACTTCGGCGTGCGGCTGATGGACGCCTTCCGCCGGTCCGTTTCGTTCGCCACGCTCAGCACCGATACCGTCCCCGGCCCCGACAAGCAGGCCGTGCGCGCGTCCCAGTTCACCGAGGCCGCACGCGGAGACCTGCGCACGGTGGTGCACGAGGTCCTACCGCTGGACCAGGCGGCATCGGCCCACCGGGCGATGGACGCGGGCGAGGTGTTCGGCAGGGTCGTGCTGGTCCCCTGAGTCGGTGCGGACATTACTCGGGGCCGGGACGGTGGCAGGGGAGCTGCTCGGGTCGTGGCCGGCGCCCTCCGCCGAGCCCCGATGTTCCCGTCGACCGCGGCTCTCCTCCGTGGGGCGGGCTATCATCCAGGGACGTCCCGGGACGGTGCCGTCTTAGGCGGCGGGACCCGGGAGGCGCCCACGGCTCCCCGCCCGGTTCGCGGCGGCGATGGATGGCGAGAAGGAGGCGGACGACGATGGTCCCCGGCATGGTCGTGTACGACGGCCCGGCTCACGCATCGATGCGGGAGCTGGCAGTCCTCCGGTAGCTTCCCGGGCGTGCCGGCCCGTGCCGCTTCGGCGGGCGGGTCCGGCCGATCCGGTCCTTCGGCGTCCTCTGTGATTCCCGGGAGGATCCCCCAGGATCCGTCCCCGGACGGCCGCCCATCCCGAGAGCCGCGCCCGCGGTCTCTCCGGCCTGCCGCGGCCCCGGTCCGTCCGGCTTCTCGCATCGGTGTTCCACGTGCCCTGACCACGTCCGAACACCTGGAGCCGATGTGCCCCGAATCCACTGGACCGAGGCCGGCGAGCGCCGATCCGCCCGCTGGCTCTCCACCACCCGGCCGACCCCGCGGCGCGTCGTCGTCGCCGACGACCGCATGCGGGCCGACACCGCCCACCGCCTCGCTCGCTCCGGCACCGCGCTGCTGTGGCGCGGCGACTTCCACGGCGCACGGCAGCTGCTGCGGGCGCTGGCCCGGCGCTGCGACCGCGCGCCCGCGGCGCGGGGCGGCGGCCCCGCCGCGGACCCCGCCGCGGACCCCGCCGCCGCGTTCCACCGGCACCGCCGCGACCGCGCGCGACGGGCACGCATCCTCGGCATGCTGCTGGTGGAGCTCGACGCCGGATACGCCCTCGCTCTGCGCCGGGCCCCCGATACAGGGCCGGCGTGTGCCCTGGCGTTCGGGCCGCCGGGCGGCGGACCGAACATGATCGCCCTGAAGGACCTGCTCGGCGCGGTCGGCGCGGCGGAGTGGCGCCGGAAGGGCGTCGCGATCCCCGCTCTGGGCGGTGACCCGATCCATCCCCACTACGGCGTCTTCTCCCCGGTGCGGGGCGAGTACGTGGACCTGGTCGCCGACGCCCCGCTGCCGGTGCCCTCGGGTGGGGCGGCCCCCGGGACGTCTGGGGCGTCGGCCCCGTTGACCGTGTTCGACATCGGGACCGGCACCGGCGTGCTCGCCGCGGTGCTCGCGCGGCGCGGTGCCGGGCGCGTGGTCGCCACCGACATCTCCCCGCGCGCCCGGGAATGCGCGCGCGAGAACCTGGACCGCCTCGGGCTGGGCGGGCGGGCCGAGGTCGTCGCCGCCGACCTCTTCCCCGAGGGACGTGCCGGACTGGTCGTGTGCAACCCGCCGTGGGTCCCTGCCGAGCCGACCAGCACCCTGGAGCAGGGCGTATACGACCCCGACGGGCGGATGCTGCGCGGGTTCCTCGGCGGCCTCGCCGGCCACCTCGAACCGGGCGGCGAGGGGTGGCTGATCCTGTCCGACCTCGCCGAGCACCTGGGGCTGCGGACCCGCGCCGGCCTGCTCGCCGAGATCGAGGCAGCCGGGCTGCGCGTGGCCGGCCGGACGGACACCCGGCCCCGCCACCGGCGCGCCGCCGACCCGGCCGACCCCCTCCACCGGGCCCGCGCGGCCGAGACGACGTCACTGTGGCGCCTGCGCGTCGGGTCGGCTTAGCCGGTGCTCTTTGAAGCGGTGAGGTCGCGTAGCCGGATGCGGATGAAGCGACGTGAACGGCTCCCTCGGACCGTGGCTCTCTCGGTCCGCGGGGTGTGTCAGCACGCGGGCACAACGATCGAGTCACACCATGCTCGGGGACCGTCCGGCGACTCTAAAGCAACCTATTGTTGCTTTAGCTATATCGGTATGGGGCTGAGGGGAGACACCATGAAGATCCTGGTCAGCGGCGCGGGAGCGGCCGGGCTGTGTGCGGGCATCGACCTGGCACGCGCCGGGCACGAGGTCGAGATCGTCGAGCGCTCGGACCACCTGCGCGTCAACGGCTCGCCCATCGACGTGCGCGGCGACGCGCTCGAGACGGCCCGCCAGATGGGCATCCTGGATGCGGTGCACGAGCGGCGGATCACGATGACCGAAGAGACGAAGTTCGTCGACCGGTCCGGCGCGACGGTCGCCTCCCTGGTGATGCAGGAGATCAACGAGAGCACTGATGACATCGAGCTCCCCCGCGAGGACCTCATGATCATCCTGCGGCAGGCCCTGCCCGAGGAGGTCGACCTGCGCTTCGAGGAGTCCATCGCGACGCTGGCCGACGATGGGGACCGGGTGGCGGTCACTTTCGCCTCCGGCCGCGAGGCCGCCTACGACATCGTCGTCGGCGCCGACGGGGTGCACTCCGGGGTGCGCCGGCTCGTCTTCGGCCCGGAGAAGGAGTTCACCAAGCCCCTCGGGGTGTACGTCGCGATCGCGGACGCGCCCGGCCAGGCGACGCCCGGCGGCACCCGCGTGACGGAGATCCTCAACCTGCCGGGGCGCTTCGCTGGCGTGGCCCGCTACCGCGACAAGGCGCTGGCGATCTTCGAGTTCCGGTCCGACCCGATCGACCACGACTACCGCGACCTGGCCGCCCAGAAGCGCATCCTGGCCGAGGCCTTCGCCGGGATCGAGGACTGGAAGGTCCCCGAGCTGATCGAGACCGCCCAGCAGGATCCCGAGCTCTACTTCGACGCGATCGCCCAGATCCACATGCCGGCCTGGCACCGGGGACGGGTCGTGCTGATCGGGGACGCCGCGCACTGCGCGACCTCGATGGCCGGGCGCGGTACCTCGCTGGCCCTGCTCGGGGCGTGGACGCTCGCCGAGGAGCTCGGCCGGCACGGCGACGACATCGAGGCGGCCTTCAGTGCCTACGAGGAGCGCCGGCGCCCCCACGCGGCGGCCGCCCAGGAGTTCGCGCACGGCGGGGCCGACCTCGTGGTCCCCGCCACCTGGGAGGCCATCGAGGCGCGCAACACACGGCTGCGCGCGGCGCAGCCGCTGTAGGGGCAGGGGGTCGATACGGGTGAACGGATGATCGCCGAGCGTTACGACCGCATCCGGTACGGGTAGCCGGGAGCCGAGTACCGGGGGCATCGCGGGTCACGGTGGATCGGGTGGTGGACCCCAGTCGATTCGACGTGACGTTGCCACTCCTGGAGGCTGGACATGGAAGGGTTCGACGACGAGCCGGAAGTCCCGGACGCGAGGTACGCCGACGACCGCCCGGCCGACCGGGGGCCGACCCCGGCTGAGGAGGGGAGCCTGGTCCCCGGCTCCCTCACGGCGGTTCGGGGGCGGCTGCTGTGGTTCGGGGACGACCCCTTCCTCACCTGTCCGAGCAAGGCCGTGCACTACTACGAGGACGGGCTGCTGGTCTGTGAGGACGGGAAGATCACCTACGCGGGCCCCTATGAATCCGCGCGCAATGCGGTGCCGCCGCGGGCGACGTTCGTCCACTACCCGAACCACATCATCATGCCGGGGTTCGTGGATACGCACACGCACTACACGCAGACCGGGATGATCGCGTCGTACGGCGAAGAGCTGATCGAGTGGCTGGAGAAATACGCCTACCCGGAGGAGATGAAATTCCGAAAGAAGGAGTATGCGGATAAGGTCGCCAATCTGTTCTGTGACGAGCTGCTGCGCAATGGGACGACGAGCGCGCTGGTGATGTGCGCCACCTATCCGCAGTCGGTCGACGCGCTCTTCGAGGCGTCCAATAGACGAGGAATGCGCCTCGCGGCCGGGAAAGTCCTTATGGACAGGAATGCGCCAAAGGAGCTGCTCGACGAGTCGGTCGAGGAGGCCAAGCGACAGACCGAGAAACTCATCGACAAATGGCACGGGAACGGCCGAAGCGTCTACGCCGTCATTCCCAGATTCGCCATCTCCTGCACGAGCGAGATGCTGTACGCCGCGAGCGAGCTGTGGAAGAGCAGGCGGGGGCTCCTGATGCACACCCACGTCTCGGAGAACCCCGACGAGATCGCCAAAGTGCGCTGCCTCTTCCCCGATGCCGACGGCTACCTCGACGTCTACAAGCGGCACGGGCTGCTCGGCAAGGGGGCGATCTTCGCCCACGGCGTCCATCTGACGCTGAAGGAGCTCGCCACCTGCCACAAGAAGCAATCGGCTCTCGCCCATTGCCCGACCGCGAACCTGTTCCTCGGCAGTGGCCTGTTCTCCCTCCGCGACGCCAAACGTCGGGCCCGGCCGGTCGAGGTCGGCCTGGGTACCGATGTCGGCGCGGGTACCAGCTTCTCGGTCCTGGCCTTGATGAATGAGGCGTACAAGATCGCCGCGCTCAAGGACTACCCGGTCGACGCCGTGCGCCTCTTCTATCTGGCGACGCTCGGCGGGGCCCGGACGTTGCGCATGCACAAGAAGATCGGCAAGCTGGAGCCGGGCTATGAGGCCGATTTCATCGTCCTCGACCCCGAGGCCACCCCCGTCCTGGCCAACCGCACCCGCAAGAGCGAGGGTCGCATCGAAGAACTGCTGTTCGCTCTGGCGACCCTGGGCGATGACCGTGCGGTGGAGGCCACGTATGTGGCCGGCCGGCTGGTCCACAATCGCGATAAGAAGAAATCCGGACCGCGTCAGAACAATATGGTCTTCAGCCACTACGACTGGCCGACGCAGTCCTGGACCCCAGGTCAGGAACTGGGTTTCACCGGGAAAAGGGCCCCCTCGATCGAGGCCTTCGCCGGGGGGCTGCACTGCGTCTACAACGATGCCTCCGACCGGCTGAACTGGACCGTGTACACGAGGCAGGGTGGTGGGCAGGGCACGTGGAGTCCGGCGGTGAACCTCGGCGCGATGGGTACGGGGACGATCGCCCCGTACCACGATTACCTGCACCTGTGCTATACGGATATCGACAAGAAGGTGCAATGGAGATTCCGTGGCGCCGATCCGCAGAGTTCATGGGGGCCGGAGCGGCAACTCGTCGGAATATCCTCGGATCGCCCCCCGTCGATCACTGCGTACAACGACTTTCTGCATATCATGGTCCCGGACCGCGGAGGTCGGCTCCAGTGGAACATGTATTGCTCGAAGACGAATGAATGGTCCGGGTGGAAACCCCTTTGGGATGTCTCCAGCCAGCAATATCCGGTGTCGATCGCCGCCTATGCCGGACGGCTGTACGTCATGTACTGCGGCGGCGGAAATGCGCGATGGACGTCCTATGACTCCAAGACCGATGCGTGGCGCCCGCACGAGGAGATAAAAGGAACGCATCACAGCTATCGCACGCGGATATCCCATTATAACGGCCTGATTTATGCAATCGGATATCGGGAGGCCGGGGGGTTCGTGGAGAATTGGTGGGCGAAGATGGGGGCCGACCCGGACATGCAGGAGTGGACCGAACCTGAGCCCGTTCCTGACATCGGCTTCATCGGCTCGTACGGGACCGGATTGACTCCCTATCACGGCCTGCTCTACTGCGCTCATTTCTGACGTCCCGAATCCGTCGACCCCCGGTCCATGTCGGTGACCCGGTGAGCGGTCGCGAGGCCGGGCTCCGTGCGGCCGCCCGGTGGGTTCCGCGGCCCGGGTGGAAAGCGCTTGCTTCGCGATCTTCGCCGGTCGTGCAGAGTGGATCCCGCCGCTACTAAATCGTTCAAACCCTTGATCCGCTGAGGCTTTGCCCGAATGTCCCGCGGGTTGACGTCGTCTGCGTCCTTGCCGGTGGATCGGCCGGTGGTGGGATGTGTTCCTCCGACCTCTCGTGTCACGTTTCTGTTACGCACCCTTGACCTGTGCCCTAGGTCACACTTAACTTCGGCCTCTAATTGAAACGTCTCAATCGAGCCGGAGGGTCGCCCCCATGACCGACGTGCACGCAGGGATCCGCGCCACGCCTCTCCAGCGGCGGGGGAGATGACGACCCCGGCCGCGGGCGTGCGCCGGCGCCGGGTGCGGCCGGCCGTGCGGGTCCCCTGGTGGTTCGTGCTCCCGGCCGCCGCGTTCTACGTCTTCTCCGTCGTCTGGCCCAGCCTCCAGGGCGCCGGGTTCGCGTTCACCGACTGGGACGGCCTGTCGCCCGTCCGCAGCTTCGTGGGGGCCGACAACTTCCGCCGCCTGCTGGAGGACCCCGAGGCCAGGAGCGCGATCGGCCGCACCCTGCTCATCGCCGCCGCGATCACCATCGTGCAGAACGGCGTCGGCCTGCTCTTGGCCCTGGGCGTGCACGCCAAGATCAAGAGCCGCAACGTGCTGCGGGTCATGCTGTTCGCCCCCGCCGTCATCACCCCGGTCGCAGCCGCCTACCTGTGGCAGTTCATGCTCACCCCCAACGGCGCCGTCAACCGGCTGCTCGACCTGGCCGGCCTCTCCGCCCTGCGCCAGGACTGGCTCGGTGACCCCGACATCGCCCTATGGTCGATCGTCGGGGTGGTCATCTGGCAGTACGCCGGCTACTCCATGGTGATCTTCCTGGCCGGGCTCCAGGGCGTGCCCGCCGAGATCATCGAGGCGTCGCGCGTCGACGGCGCGGGCGCCGTCCGCCGGTTCTGGTGGATCATCCGGCCCGAGCTCGGCCCCGCGCTCACCATCAACCTGATGCTGTCGGTCATCGGCGGGCTGAAGCTCTTCGACCAGATCTGGGTCATGACCGGCGGCGGGCCCGGCAACGCCACCGACAACATCTCCACGCTCATCTATAAGAACGCGTTCCAGTTCAACGACTTCGCCTACGGCATCGCCATGGCCCTGGTCCTCACCGGCTTCGTGGCGGTCCTGTCGGGCGCGCAATACGGGCTGCTGTCACGACAGTGGAGGAAGTGATGGAGCGCTACCGCGGCCGGACGCTGCTGCTGGAGATCGTGATGATCGCCGTCGGCGCGCTCTTCTTCGTGCCGATCTACGTCCTGGTCAACCTGTCGCTCAAGCGGCCCGACGACCCGTCGTCGCCGCTGGCGCCCGCCACCTCGCCCACCTTCGACAACTACCGTGCCGCCTGGACCCAGGCCGACCTGGGCGGCGCGCTGCTGACCAGCGTCTTCGTCACGGTCACCAGCGTGCTCATCATCGTCGTGATCTCCTCACTGGCCGCCTACCCCCTGGCGCGGGTCGCGCGCGGCTGGTCGCGGCTCGCGTTCTACGGGTTCATGCTCGGCCTGCTGCTGCCCTTCCAGCTCGCGCTGATCCCGCTCTACACGACCATCCGCGACCTGGGCCTGCTCGGCAGCGGCTGGTCGCTGGTCCTCTACTACGCCGGGCTCCAGGTGCCCTTCTCGATCTTCCTCTACGTGGGGTTCATCCGGGCGGTCCCGGTCGCCTACGAGGAGGCGGCCGCCATCGACGGGTGCGGTCCGCTGAACGGGTTCGTCCGGGTGGTGTTCCCGCTGCTGCGCCCGGTCACCGGGACCGTGGCGATCCTCAACGTCGTGCACGTGTGGAACGACTTCCTCACCCCGCTGCTCTACCTCACCGGCAGCACCCAGCAGACCGTGCCGGTGGCGCTGTTCTCGTTCGTCAGCCAGTACGTGTCGCAGTGGAACCTCGTGTTCGCCGGCCTGGTGATCACGATCGCCCCGATCCTGCTCGTCTACTTCCTGATGCAGCGCACCATCATCAAGGGCTTCGCCAGCCAGGTGAAGGGCTGAGCCCGCACCCCGCCCACCGCCGGGCGGCGCCGCCCGCGGCCGCACCCGCACCCTCCCCGTGCCTCAACGGACCCTAAGGAACCCCCATGCAGCACCGCCGACTGAGCGCCGCCGCAGCGCTCCTTGCCACGTCCGGACTGCTCGCCGCCTGCGGGCAGAACAGCTCCTCGGGCGATGAGAACACCCTCACCGTCACCGCCGCTTCCGGCGAGACGATCGTGCTCGAAGCGATCACGGCCGCGTTCGAGGAGGCCAACCCCGGCGTCACCGTCGAGGTCACGACCTCGGGGGTGGACCAGTACCAGACCACCACCCGCACCCAGCTGTCCTCCGGCAGCGCACCCGATGTGCTCTTCGTCTGGCCCGGCGACGGCAACCCGATGGCCATGCAGGTGGCCGCCGAGGCGGGGTTCCTGCACGACCTCTCCGACCGCCCGTGGGTGGAGGACATCCCCGACGGCATCCGGCCCGTCACCGAGATCGACGGCCAGACCTGGATCGCCCCGGTGACCTTCTCCGGGATCGGCGCGGTCTACAACATGGACGCCGTGGCCGACGCCGGTCTGGAGCCGCCCGAGACCCGCACCGAGCTGCTGGAGTTCTGCGCCGACGCCCAGGACGCCGGCGTGCCCGCGTTCTCCCTCGGCGCCCAGACGCCCTGGGTCACCCAGCTCGTGAACTACGCGATCGCCCCGACCCTGGTCTACGGCCCCGACCCGGAGTTCCCCGCCGAGATGGCCGCGGGCGACGCCACCTTCGCCGACTCCCCGTGGCGCGACACCATGGAGCAGTACATGGAGATGGCCGACTCCGGGTGCTTCCAGGACCAGCCGCTGGGGACGAGCTACGAGGCGAGCCTCGAGGCGGTCGCCTCGGGCGACGCGCTCGGCGTCATCCAGGTCAACGACTCCCTGACCGCCCTGGGGGAGCAGTCGCCCGACACCGAGTTCACCATGCTGCCGGTGCCCGCCACCGACGACCCCGAGGACACCCGCATGGCCGGGGCGGCGGGGTCTTCCTACGCGATCAACGCCGACGCGCCCAACATCGAGCTGGCCACCGAGTTCATCGACTTCCTCGCCTCGCCCGAGGGCATGAACACCTACGCCGAGACCAACAACGGGCTGCCCGCGATCCCCAACGACGACTTCACCGCCGACCCCGCGCTGGCGTCGCTGGCGGAGTACCAGGCCGACGGCCGCACCGACCCGTTCATGGACCAGCTGTGGCCCAACGCCCGCGTCCAGCAGACCCACTTCGCGGTGGTCCAGGAGCTGCTGTCCGGGTCGGTCGACGTCGATGCGGCGCTGACCCGGATGGACGAGGCCTACGCCGAAGGGGAGTGACCGCCCGGCCGAGGCGATCGGGCCGGTGCCCCCGCGGCACCGGCCCCCCGTTCCGGCGCCCCCGTTGGCACCAGTGAGGATGCGCAGTGACCGACAGCCCCACCCCGGCCGCCGCCCTGGCGGACGCGTTCGCCACCCCCGATGCCGCCGCCTTCGGCCCCGTTCCCATCTGGTGGTGGAGCGGCGCCCCCGTCGAGCGCCACCGGCTCCGCTGGCAGATGGAGCGGCTGCTCTCCCAGGGGGTCGCCCAGGCCGTCATCCTCAACCTCGCCCCCACCGGCCCGCTGCACGGCGCGCTCGCCGACGACCCCCCGTTCCTCAGCGAGGCGTGGTGGGAGGTGTTCCTCGGCGCCTGCGCCGACGCCGCCGAGCTCGGCTTCCGGTTCTGGCCCTACGACCAGATCGGCTTCTCGGGCGCCAACCTCCAGGGCCGGCTGGTCACCGCCGACCCCGGCTGGGCCGGCCAGGAGCTGGGCCGCGTCGAAGGCGGCCGTGACGGCGGCGGCCCGCTGGAGGCGGTGTGCCCCCAGGGTGCCGTTCCGCTGGCCGCCTACGCCCTTCCCGCCGACGGCGGCGCGGCGGTGCCCGTTGAACTGCGCGAAGGCACCGCGCGCTGGGACGGGGAGGGACGGCTCTTCCTCGTCTACGCCCACGACCAGGGCTTCGACTACTTCGACCCCGACGCCTGCGCCGCGCTCATCGACACCGTGCACGGCGAGTTCGCCCGCCGCGCCCGCCGGTGGTTCGGGTCGGTCATCGCCGGCTTCTTCCAGGACGAGCTGCCCGCCATGCCCACCTGGGGGCGCGGCTTCGCCGCGTCCTTCGCCGGCGCGCACGGCTACGACCTCACCGGCGCGCTCGCCGCCCTGTGGGGCGACCCCGTCGACCTCGGCCGCGCCGACGGAGCCGCGATCGACGGCGCGCAGGTGCGCCTGGACTACCACCGCCACCGCGCCGAACGCGCGCGCCGCGCCTTCTTCGGCCCGCTGCGCGACTGGTTCGACGCCAACGGCCTGATCTGCGGGTTCGACCAGCAGAGCCCCGCGCGCGAGGGCGACCCCGCCGGGTCCGCCCGGCTCTACGGCGACTACCTGGGCACCCACGCCCTGTTCGGCGCCCCCGGCAGCGACCACTGGGGCGACCCCAAGGTGCACAGCTCGATGGCGCACGCCAACGGCCACCCGCGCACCTGGATCGAGGCGTTCCACTCCTCGGGCTGGGGCGGCACCCTGGAGGAGACCTACGACTGGCTGGCCCCGTTCCTGCGCCGCGGCGCCACCCTGTACGACCCGCACGCCGTCTACTACGCCACCCCCGGCGGCTGGTGGGAGTGGGCCCCGCCCTCCACCTGCTGGCGCCAGCCCTACTGGCCCGCCTACCACGTGCTCGCCGACGCCGTGGCGCGGCTGTGCGCCTTGCTGAGCACCGGCGACCACGTCACCGACACCGTCCTGCTGTTCCCCACGACCACCGCCCAGTCCGGCGCCACCCTCGACGGCCCGCTGCCCGAGGCGGTCGCCGCGGGCGCCGCCTACCACGCGGTCAACGGGACCCCCGCGTGGTACGCCGAGCGCCCCGGCAGCCTGGAGCGCGCCGGCCGCGACCACGCCGTCCTGGACGAGGCGACCCTCGCCTCCGGGACCGTCGGCCCCGGCGGGCTGCGCGTCCACCGCGAGACCTACCGCAACGTGATCGTCCCCGCCGCTGATGCGCTCGATGCGGCCACCGCCGCGGTACTGGCCGACCTCGCCGCGGCCGGGGGCCGGGTCGTCTGCGTCGGCGCGCCCCCGGCCCGGTTCCCCGGCGACGACGGGACGGCCGGGGCCCGCTTCCGCGCCGCGCTGGCCGCGGGCACGGTGCGCTGCGTCGAGGACGCCGACGACGTCCCCGGTGCGCTGCTGCGCGGCCCCGTCCACGCCGAAGCCGACGCGCCCGCCCTGCTGCGCCGCGTGGGCGACACCCACGTGCTGGCCCTGTTCGCCCACGACGAGCGCACCGGAACCGCCCAGCCCATCATCACCGCAGGTGACGGCGGCACCTGGATCGAGGGCGCCTGGGACACCTACTGGACCTCCGCCACCGAGAACGGCTACACGTTCCGGCCGGTGACCGGGCGGCGTGCCCGCGTCGTAGTGCACGGCCTGGGCGACGTCGCCGTCCAGCAGTGGGACCCGCGCGACGGGACCCGGCGCGACGTCGCGGCCGTCCGCGAGCCCGGCGGCGGCCTGGCCGTGGAGACCGGCTTCACGGAGGGATCGGTCGCCATCCTGGTCCTGGGCGCCGGCCTGCCCGCGGCGACCGCCGCGGCGCCCGGCCCCGCCGGGGCCTGCGTGGAGCTGCGGGACTGGCGCCTCGATGCGCGCTCCACGCTCGACAACACCTGGGGCGACGCGGGCCCGCGCGACCGCCGCGAGGTCCTCCCGGTGGAGGTGTGGCGGTTCGACCACGCCGAGGGCACCGACCCCGATCCGGCGGACTGGCGGCCCGTCACCGCCGGGTACGGCCCGTTCGCCCTGGTCACGGTGGGGGAGGGCGACGCCTGGGAACGGGCCGAGTGGTCGCTGTCCCGCGGCATCGAGAACGACCCCGCCCACGGCGCGACCCTGGGCCCCAAGGGGTACGTGCCCGAGGAGTTCCTCGCCTGGCCGGAGCTGCGGCGCGGGCAGTGGGCCCGGGTCCGCACCGTCCTGGACGTCCCCGAGGTCCCGGGGGGCGAGGGGGTGGTGCTCGCCGTCGGCGGCAACGCCGACCGCACCGTCGGCATCGACGGCGCACCGGCCCCGGTGGCGGGGGAGGGCTACTGGACCACCAGCCCCATCGCCCCCGGCCGCCGGACCGTGGAGATCGCGTTCCGGGCGGCCGACGACGGTGCCGTCCGCGCCTCGTTCGCCCTGGTCACCGACCCCGCCGCCTACCGGCGGCCCGAATGGCTGGAGCCCGGCGACGGCTCGATCCCCGCCGCGACCCTGGAGGTCGCCTCCGACTTCACCGTGGCGGGGCCGGATGTGGTCACCGACGCGCGGGTGCAGATCGGCTCGGAGCAGCCCTGCACCGTCCTGCTCAACGGCGTGGAGGTCGGCCGCCAGAGCGCGTTCGACCCCTACGGCGAGCGCCGCTTCGCCCGCCTGCACCCCTACGACCTGGCCCCTTTCCTGCGCGCCGGTGCGAACCGGCTCGTCCTGCGCAGCACCGACGCCGGTCGCACCCCCGCGGTGCTCGTCGACTCCGTCCCCCGCTCGCGCGGCGGGCTGGGCCTGCTCAGCGGCGCCGGCGGCTGGACCGCCGAACGCGACGGTCACCCCGTCGCCCTGCGCCCCCGCCACCGGCAGTGGCAGGACCCGCGGTTCTCCTGCCTCCAGGCGCGGCCGCACCCGTTGCCGCGGGCATCGTGGCTGGAGCGCCCCGCCGGAGCCGAAGGTGTGGTGCTCGACGTCGTCCCCGACCTCGACCCCGCCGATACCGGGCCGCGCCTGCTGCGCTTCACCCTGCCCGTGGGCGCCACCGCCTTCACCGTCCCGACCGGCCTGGACTTCACGGCCACCGTCGGGGGG
>NZ_JBHSBH010000015.1:133205-254025 GCF_042650565.1 Nocardiopsis sediminis | reverse complement strand
ACGGGCGGCCGGGGGCACGGTCCGGCCGGCGGCCCCCGCCCCCGCGGGCGCCACCGTCGTCCTGCGCTTCGACGCCGCCGGAGGCCGCCGCGCGGGCGCGCTCGTGGACGCCGCCGTCCGGGTGGAGACCGCCGAGGTCGCGGCTCCGCTCGCCGACTGGGGCGACCTCGGGCTCGGTGCGCTGGCCGGGGAGGTCCGCTACCGCTGCACGGTGGACACGCCGCCGCCGGGCACGGGCGGGCGGCTCCTCCTGGACCTGGGCGAAGTACGAGGCACCGCCGAGGTCCGCGTCGACGGCGCACACGCGGCGACCCTGGCCTGGAGCCCCTACACGGCCGACGTCACAGACGCCTTCGCCGGCCCGGCGGGCCCCCGGGACGTGGAGGTGGTGGTCCGCAACACGCTGGCCGGCCACCTGTCGGCGGCCTCGCCCACCCCCGCCGTCTTCGCCGGCCAGGAGCGCGCCGGTCTCTACGGCCCCGTCCGCCTCACCCGCCACGGCGCCGATGCCTCTGCGGGGCGCCGATGACCTTCCGGCAGCCGGGCGGGGCCGCGAGACCCGCGGTTCCGGGTGCGGTGCGCCCCGGCCCCCGCTCCCCGTCCTCCCCCGCGGCCTCCCGGCGCCATCGCCCCGTGCAAGTGGGCGGCATCCGTCCGCTCGGTCGTCAGCCACTCCGCTCCATGTCCCTTCCGATTCCGAGGAGATCGCCGTGACAGCCACCACGTCCACCGCAGTGCGGTGCAGCGCCCCGGCCGTGGAACACCACCGGGAGCCGTTCGGGATCGGTGAAGCCGCGCCCCGGCTGTCCTGGCGGGTACACGACGCCCCCGCCGGCTGGGTCCAGGCCGGCTACGAGATCGAGGTCGCCGACACCGACGGCGGTGCCCCCGCCACCACCCGTGTCGAGTCCGCCGAGCAGGTCCTCGTCCCCTGGCCCGCGGCGCCGCTGACCTCGCGCGCCCGCCGCACGGTGCGGGTGCGGGTCCGGGGCGCCGAAGGCCCGCCGTCGCCGTGGAGCCCGCCCACCGTGCTGGAGACCGGCCTGCTCGACCCCGCCGATTGGACCGCCTCCGTGGTCGCCCCCGATTGGGACGAGACCCCCGGGACCGACCGGCGCCCGCCGCTGCTGCGCGGCGCGTTCCGGCTGCGCGGCCCCGTCGCCCGCGCCCGGCTCTACGCCAGCGCACACGGGCTCTACGAGGCGGAGATCAACGGGCATCCCGTGGGCGACCATGCCATGGCGCCGGGCTGGACGAGCTACCACCACCGGCTCCGCTACCAGACCCACGACGTCACCGCCCTCCTGCGCGAGGGCGACAACGCGATCGGCGCGTGGCTGGGCGACGGCTGGTACCGGGGCCGGCTCGGGTTCCACGGCGGTACCGCCGACCTCTACGGCACCGAGATCGGCCTGCTCGCCCAGCTGGAGGTGGTCTACGCCGACGGCGGCACCGAGACGTTCGGCACCGGCACCGCGTGGCGGGCCGCGCACGGGCCCATCCTGCTGTCGGGCATCTACGACGGCGAGTCCTACGACGCCCGCGCCGAGCAGCGCGGCTGGTCCTCGCCGGGGTTCGACGACGCCGGCTGGCAGCCCGTGCGCACCCTGCCCCGCGACCCGGCCACCCTCGCAGCCCCCACCGGGCCGCCCGTCCGCTGCACCGAGGAGGTCCGCCCCGTCGCGGTGTGGACCGCGCCCTCGGGCGCCACCCTGGTCGACTTCGGCCAGAACCTCGTGGGCCGCCTGCGCATCACCGTGCGCGGCGACGCCGGGCGGACCGTCCGCCTGCGCCACGCCGAGGTCCTCCAGGACGGCGAGCTCTACACCCGGCCCCTGCGCGGCGCCGCCGCCACCGACGCCTACACCCTGCGCGGCGACGGCGCCGAGACGTGGGAGCCGCGGTTCACCTTCCACGGGTTCCGCTACGCCGAGATCACCGGCTGGCCCGGCGAGGTGCACCCCGACGACGTCACCGCCCGGGTCCTGCACACCGACATGGCCCGGACCGGCTGGTTCGCCACCTCCGACCCCGAGCTCGACCGGCTGCACGACAACGTCGTGTGGAGCATGCGCGGCAACTTCCTGGACCTGCCCACCGACTGCCCCCAGCGCGACGAGCGCCTGGGCTGGACGGGCGACATCCAGGTCTTCGCGCCCACTGCGTCGTTCCTCTTCGACAGCGCGGGGATGCTCGCCTCGTGGCTGCGCGACGTCGCCGACGAGCAGCTTCCCGACGGCACCGTCCCCGTCTACGTCCCGGTGGTCCCCGGCGGGGAGTGGACGTCGCCGGCTCCCCCGCCCGTGGCCGTGTGGGGCGACGTCGCCGTGCTGACCCCGTGGACCCTCTACGAGCGGTTCGGCGACCGCGGGCTGCTGCGCGACCAGTACGCGTCGGCCCGCGCCTGGGTGGAGTGCGTCGCCGGGCGGGCCGGCGCGGGCCGGCTGTGGAACACCGGGATGCAGCTGGGGGACTGGCTCGACCCCGACGCCCCGCCCGAGGACCCCGCCGCCGCGAAGTCCGACCGCTACCTCGTGGCCACCGCCTACTTCGCCCGCTCGGCGGAGGTGCTCGCCCGGATGGCCGCGCTGGTGGGGGAGGACCGCGACCACGCCCGCTACCGGGACCTCTCCCTGGAGGCGGCGGCCGCGTTCGCCGAGGCCTACCTGACCGATGACGGCCGCACCACCGACGACGCCGAGACCTCCTACGCGCTGGCGCTGGTATTCGGCCTGGTCCCGGAGGGGCTGCGGCAGGCCGCCGGGGACCGGCTCGCCGAGATCGTCGCCGCAGGCGGCCACCACATCTCGACCGGGTTCGCCGGCACCCCCGTGATCAGCGACGCCCTCAGCTCGACCGGCCACGACGCCACCGCCCACGCCCTGCTCGCCCAGCGCGAGTGCCCGTCGTGGCGCTACCCGGTGACCCAGGGCGCCACCACCGTCTGGGAGCGGTGGGACAGCCTGCTCCCCGATGGCACGGTCAACCCCGGGGAGATGACCTCGTTCAACCACTACGCCCTGGGCGCCGTCGCCGACTGGCTGCACCGCGTCGTGGCCGGGCTGTCGCCCGCCGCGCCCGGCTACCGCACCGTCCTGGTCCGGCCGCGCCCCGGCGGCGGGCTCACCTGGGCGCGCGCCGTGCACGATTCGCCCTACGGCCGCATCGAGACGGCCTGGCGCCGCGAGGGCGGGCGGTTCACGCTCGACGTCGTCGTGCCCGTGGGCGTGACGGCGCGGGTGGAGACCCCCGGCGGCCGGGAGGAGGTCGTCGCCCACGGCCGCCACCGCTTCACCGAGCCGGCGTGACGCGGTCCCGGGGCGGGGCGGCGGGGCACCGCCGCCCCGCCCCGGGACGCCCGCTCACCGCAGGTCGAACTGGAGGAGGTCCAGGTTGAACGTCTCCGCCTCGTCGATGTGCACGACGAACTCGTGGGTGCCCCGCTCGAAGTCGCGCGTCGCCACCTGCTGGGTCGCGAACGCCCGCTCGTCGTCGGTGGTGTTCACGACGTCGAAGGCCGATTCCTCGCCGTCGCCCCAGTCGAGGGTCACCCGGCCGGCGTCGGCGCCGTCGGAGGCCAGGCGCGCGGAGACGTCATAGCGCCCGGGCTTCTTGATGTCGACGGTGTACTTCAGCCACTCGCCGGCCTCGATGGAGGTGACGGCGACCGCGCCCTCGACGTCACAGACGTCGACGTCGCCCTCGGGCTTGAGGTCGCAGGTGTTGGGGTCGAGGTCGTGGTAGCCGACCCCCTCGCCGCCCGGAGCGTAGTCCTCGGCCTGCACCCGCACGGTCCGGTTGCCGCGCTGGGCCTCCCAGTACCGCATGTCGCCGCCGTCGCGCCAGTAGTCCAGCGCCGCGACCGAATCGGTCTGGATCATGGTGGCGTCGTGGGTGTCCACGACCGCCTCCCACCCCAGCTGCGGGTCGCGGCGCGAGGCCTCGTCGGTGTAGGTCGCCGCCAGCCCGTTCCACATCGTGTTGATCCACACCCGGCTGTCCTGCTGGATCGCATCGAGCACGCCGGGCTGGATCTGCGGGTCGGTGAGCTCGTCGAACACGACCTCGTAGGCCACGGGCTGGCGCCCGGGGAAGGTCCCGACCACATCGGCGTTGTCGTCGTTGATGATGTGCATGTAGAGGATCTCGGGGTCCGTGGCCATGAAGTCGGCCGCCTCCTGCACGGTCGGGCTGCCCTTGAACAGGGCGTGGTCGACCGTGCCGGTGTCCTCCAGGACCCGGTACATGTCGTCGCGGATGGCCCACCCCTTGTCCAGGTTGACCAGCGCGCGGCCGCGGACGGCGAGCATCGCCTCCTCGAAGGTCGGCACCCCGGCGTCGGTGAGTTCCGCTTCCTCGCCGCCCATGTGCTCCTTGAGCCGCAGCTCCCTGATCTGCGCCAGCGTCAGGTCGGAGACCTTGCCGGTCCCGTCGGTGGTGCGGTCGACGGTCTCGTCGTGCATGAGCACCAGGTGGCCGTCGGCGGTGCGCTGGACGTCGATCTCGACGATCTCCGCGCCGTCGCGGATCGCCCCGTCGATGGCGGCGAGTGAGTTCTCCGGCGCATCCCGCCACTGGCCGCGGTGCGCGGCGATCATCAGCGGCGCGTTCGGGGAGTGGTCGAGCAGGCTCTGCTGGATCCGGTCGAACGACGGCGTTTGTGCGGGCGCCGCCAGCGCGGGACCGGCCGGGGACAGCACGGCGAGGGCCAGCGCGCCGGCGGCGGCGCTCCGGCAAAGGGGGAGGGTGGCCACGGATGCTCCAATCTCGTCAAACGGACACACAAGGCTCACAAGCCTCATGTGTCCGTTTGAAGCAAGATCGAAAACGACCGGTGGACTTCCGTGAACAGCCGAGGAAGACAGCGAACAGGAGCGCCCCCGGCTCCGGCGCCGTGTCCCCGGTCAGTCCCCTTCGCGCTGCGCGGGGACCGGGACGGGCCGGCGTTCGCGGCCGACGTACTCGCTCAGCGGGCGGATCAGCGCGTCCTCCTCCTTCTGCTCCACGATGTGCGCCGTCCAGCCGATCATGCGCGCCATCGCGAACAGCGGGGTGAACGCCGGGATGTCGAACCCCATCAGCCGGTAGGCCGGCCCGCTCGGGTAGTCGAGGTTGGGGTAGATGCCGGTGCGCTCCATCACCGCCTCCTCCACCGCCCGCACCAGGTCCATCAGCTCCCCGGCGCCCCTGATGTCGGCCATCCGCTCCAGCGCCGCCATCATCGTGGGCACCCGCGAGTCGCCGTGCTTGTAGACGCGGTGCCCGAACCCCATGATCTTCAGGCCGTCGTCGAGCGCGCGCTGCACCCACTCGGCGGCGCGGTCGGCGGTGCCGATCTCCTCCAGCATGAACATGACCTGCTCGTTGGCGCCGCCGTGCAGCGAGCCCTTGAGCGCGCCGATGCACGCGGTGACCGAGCTGTAGATATCGGAGCGCGTGGAGGCCACCACGCGCCCGGCGAACGTGGAGGCGTTGAAGCTGTGCTCGGCGTAGAGGATGAGCGACACCTCGAAGGCGCGCACCACCTCGGGCTCGGGCACCTCCCCGAAGCACATGTGGAAGAAGTTCGCCGCCAGCCCCAGCTCAGGGTCGGGGTTGATCGTCTCCAGGCCGTGCCGGCGCCGGTGGTCGGCGGCCACGACGGTGGGCAGCCGCGCCATCATCGCCTCGGCCATCGCGTGCTGGGCGGGCAGCGAAGGGTCGTCCTCCGCGGGGTCGTCGGAGCCCAGGTGGCTGATCGCCGTGCGCAGCACGTCCATGGGGTGGGTGGACTCCGGGATGCGGCGCAGCACCTCCAGCGTGCCCCGGTTGAGGGTGCGGGTGGCCCGCTCTCGGGAGCCGAAGGCCTCGAGCTGCGACTCGGTGGGCAGGTCGCCGTACCACAGCAGGTAGGCCACCTCCTCGAACGAGCACGACGTCGCCAGCTCCTGCACGGGGTAGCCCCGGTAGGTGAGCGAGCTGGTGGCCTCGTCGATCATCGAGATCTCGGTGGTGCCGGCCACCACCCCCGCCAGCCCCTTGTGGACCGATGTCTCCGATGCCTTCGCCATAACCGCACCCTCCGATCAGGTCGTGTCAGGTCGTGAAGTCGTGGACATCGCCGTCGAATTCGCTGTAGGCGGGGTAGTCCAGCAGGTCGTAGAGGCGCGACCGGGTCTGCATCCGCTCCAGGACGCCGGACTGGGTGCCCGTGGCGCGGATCTCGCGCAGGCCCTCCTCCGCGGCCCCCATCGCCAGGCGCAGCGCGGTGACCGGGTAGATCACCACGTTGATCCCCAGCGACTCCAGGGTCTCGGCGTCGAGCAGCTCGCTCTTGCCGAACTCGGTCATGTTGGCCAGGAGGGGCACGTCCACGGTGGCGCGGACCGCCGCGAACTCCTGGGCGTCGCGCATCGCCTCGGGGAAGACCATGTCGGCGCCGGCCGCGACGTAGGCCTCGGCGCGCTCGATGACCCCGGGGACGCCCTCCACCTCGCGGGCGTCGGTGCGCGCGCAGATCAGGAAGTCGGGGTCGCGCCGGGCCCGCACTGCCGCGCGGATGCGCCGCACCATCTCCGCGGTGTCCACGACCGACTTCCCGTCGAGGTGCCCGCACCGCTTCGGGTTGACCTGGTCCTCCAGGTGGCAGCCGGCCAGGCCGGCGTCCTCCAGGACCTGGACGGTGCGGGCGGCGTTCATCGGCTCGCCGAACCCGGTGTCGGCGTCGATGATCGCCGGCAGCTCGGTGACGCGGGCGATCTGCCCGCCGCGCGCGGCGACCTCGGTGAGCGTGGTCAGCCCGATGTCGGGCAGGGCGAGGTCGGCCGAGACCACCGCGCCGGAGATGTAGACCCCGTCGTAGCCCAGGTCCTGGATGAGCCGGGCGCTGAGCGGGTTGAACGCGCCCGGGAAGCGCAGCAGCCGGCCCGAGGCCAGGGCGGCGCGCAGCGCGGCGCGGCGCTCGTGCGGTGTGGCGGTGGTGTGCAGCATCGGTCAGAACAGTCCCTTCGCGAGGGGCGGGCCGCCGGGATCGGCGGCGGGGTCGGCGGCGAAGGACAGGTCGCCCACGTGCTCGGGGGTCAGTTCCGGCAGGCGCTCCACCAGGCCCAGGAAGAGGTCCTGCTCCGCGCGCGACACCACGTCCCCGGCCAGCTCCCGGAACTTGGCGATGTAGTCGGGGCGGGTGAAGGGGCGCGCCCCCAAGGGGTGGGCGTCGGCCATGGCGATCTCGTCCCAGATCTCGGTGCCGTCGTCGAGCTCGATGACGACGCGCCCGCCGAACGCCTGCTTCTCGGGGTCGGTGGAGTGGTAGCGCCGGGTCCACTCCGGGTCCTCCACCGTGGTGATCCGGTGCCACAGGTCGACGGTGTCGGGCCGCGACGCCCGCTCGCGGGTGTAGGAGCGCTCGTGGTGCCACGCCCGGTCCTGGAGGGCGACAGCGAAGATGTACAGGATGGAGTGGTCCAGGGTCTCCCTGCTCGCCGCGGGGTCGGACTTCTGCGGGTCGCCGGCGCCGGTGCCGATCACGTCGTGGGTGTGGTGGCTGGTGTGGATGGTGACCGAGCGGATCCGCGACGTGTCGCCGATCCGCGACCCCATCCGCCGGGCGAGGTCGATCAGCGCCTGGCTCTGGTACTCGGCGGAGTGCTCCTTGGTGTAGGTGCGCAGGATGGCGCGCTTGGGCTCGCCGGGGGCGGGCAGGTCGACGGTGTAGTCGGCGTCGGGGCCGTCGAGCAGCCAGGCGACGAACCCGTCCTCGCCCTCGTAGGCGGGCGAGGGCGCGCCCTCACCGCGCATCGCCCGGTCCACCGCCTCGACCGCCATCTTCCCGGCGAACGCGGGCGCGTAGGCCTTCCAGCTGGAGATCGCGCCCTTGCGCGCCTGCCGCGTGGTCGTGGTGACGTGCAGCGCCTGCTGCACCGCCTGGTAGATCGTCTCCACCGGCAGGCCCAGCAGGGCGCCGATCCCCGCGGCGGCCGAAGGGCCCAGGTGGGCGATGTGGTCGATCCGGTGGCCGTGCAGGCCGATGCCCTCCGTCAGGGCCACCTGGACCTCGTAGGCGGTGGCGATGGCGCGCGCCAGCTCCACGCCCGTGCGCCCGGTGTGCTGGGCCACGGCCAGGATCGGCGGGATGTTGTCCCCGGGGTGGGCGAAGTCGGCGGCCAGGAACGTGTCGTGGAAGTCGAGCTCGCGCACGGCCACCCCGTTGGCCCACGCCGCCCATTCCGGCGACACCCGCACGGTCAGCGGGGTGCCCCACACGGTGGCGCCCGGGGCGTGGGGGTGCGCCTCGGCCTGGGCCCGGGCGTTGCGCACCGGCCGCCGGTACAGCGCGGCCGCGGCCACCGCGGCGTCGTCGATGATGCGGTTGACGACCATCTGCACGACCTCCTCGTCCGGCTCGACGAGGTCCGCGGCGCACTCGGCGATCCGGTACGCCAGCTCGTCGGCCGGTGCGGGGCCGTCGGCGCTGCGGTGGACGCGGACGCGGTGCTGCATGGCTCTCCGTTCCCGGCGGGCCGCGGACGGGCCGCGGACGGTGTGACAGAGGTCGTCCACCCGAGCCTGACGCATGGAGTCCGTGCAGGTCGAGGGGGTTGCGGAGCAGGTTTGCGCAAACTCTCCGCGTGCCTCGGACCAAGGGGGTAAAGACCCGTACAAGAATCTGCGGCCCTGTGGAGCAGTGCCGGCCGCCCCCCTCAGGCGTCGCGGCGCTCGAACCTGGCGAAGGCGATGGCCGCGAAGACCGCGATCCACACCGCGATGACCACGACGGCGGGCAGGGCCGGCAGGTAGCCCGGGGTGCCGGGGGTGGCGACGCCGGACACGCTCTCGGCCGCGGCCCCGGTCATGTAGCGGGGCACGTTCTCGCCCCACCACGGGCCGAGGAACCGGGAGATCAGCACCGGCAGCGCGCCGAGCAGGGCGACCAGCACGACGGCCGCCGGGGCGCTGCGCACCAGCACCGCCGTGCAGGCGGTCAGCATCGACTGGGCCAGCATCGACACCGGGATGAACAGCAGCACCGCGCGCAGCATCCCGGGCGCCGCCAGGTCGAGCGCCTGCTCGCCGGCCGACGCCAGCGCCCCCTGGGTGATGCCGAAGCCGATGAGGGAGATCGCGAGGCCGGAACCGAAGGCGACCACCGCGATGACGAGGAGCTTGGCCCCGAGGACCCGCCACCGGCGCGGTGTCGCCGTGAGCGTGTGGCCGATCATCCCGCACCGGTACTCCGCGGCCACCACGTTGGCGGCCAGCGCCGCGGCCCCCCAGATGCCGAAGTAGCTGCCGAAGAACACCACGCTGTACTCGCCCTGGGCCTGCTCGCGGGCCAGGGCGGCGGTGTCGCCGAGGACGCACATCAGGACGGTGACGCCCACGGTCATGGCGGCCGTCACAGCCAGGATCGCCCGGTTGGAGGGCACGGCCCGGAACTTGCGCCACTCCGACCGCAGGGCGGATCCGAAGCCGGGCGGCCGGGCCTCCGGGGCCGCGGCGGGCGGGGCGGGGGTGGTGGAGACGGTGGCGGTCATGGCGGATGTTCCCTTCCGGGGTCGGTCGGTACGGCGCGGTGTCAGGCCGGCCGGGTGAACGCGTGGTCGGCGCTGTCGCGGGTGAGCTCCATGAACACGTCCTCCAGGCTGGCCCGGTGGGAGGTCAGCTCGTGGAGGGTGACGTTGTAGCGGGCGGCGAGGTCGCCCACCTGTGCGGCGTCGGCGCCGCGGACCGTCAGCGCGTCGTCGCCCCCGGCCTGCTCCACCGCCAGCCCGGCGTCGGTGAGCAGGGTGGCCAGCAGCGCCGCGTGCGGGCTCGCCACCCGCACGTGCCCGCCGGAGCCGCGGCGGATCAGCTCTTCGGTCGCCATGTCGGCGATCAGCCGGCCGCGGCCGATCACGACAACCCGGTCGGCGGTGTCGGCCAGCTCGCTCATGAGGTGGCTGGAGACGAACACGGTGCGGCCCTCGGCGGCCAGCCCGCGCATGAGGGTGCGCATCCACCGCACCCCTTCGGGGTCGAGCCCGTTCACCGGCTCATCGAGGATGAGCGTCGCGGGGTCGCCCAGAAGGGCGCCGGCGAGCCCCAGGCGCTGGCGCATGCCCAGGGAGAAGCCCTTGACCTTCCGGTGCGCCGCGTCGGCGAGCCCGACCGTGTCCAGGACCTCGGCGACGCGCCGGTGGGGGATGCCGCCCGCATGCGCGAGCCACGACAGGTGCGCGGTGGCCGTCATGCCCGGGTGGACGGCGCCCGCGTCCAGCAGCGCCCCGACCTCACGCAGGGGGACGGGGAAATCCCGGTAGCGGCGCCCATTGATCAGCGCCGTCCCGCCGGAGGGCCGGTCCAGGCCGAGGACCATCCGCATGGTCGTGGACTTGCCCGCCCCATTCGGTCCCACGAACCCGGTCACCCGCCCGGAGGGGGCGGTGAACGACAGCTTGTCCACCGCCTTCGCCCTGCCATAGGACTTCGACAGCTCTGCTACCTCGATCATGCGGGTCACCTCGGTGGGCAATCGGCTCCCGGCCCCCTGCGGACCGGCTCGACTCCAGCCAACCGGCGGGCGGTGCGGCGCCGCGAGGGCGGAAGGTGGTCGGCGGCGACAACAAAAGTTGCGACCTCCGCCCCGGAAGCCCCGATCGTGCCCGGGAGCCGCGCGCAGGTCCTAGCGTTGGGGCATGGCCGAACCACGCGGTGCCCTGGGCACCGGCAGCGCCGAGGGGGAGTGGGGCGCCCCGGACGGATCCGGTGTGCCGGGCGCACCCCCGGACCCCGATGTCCCTCAGGACGCGCGCCGGATCTCGCGCGTGCGCGTGGGCTTCGCCGCCGGGCTCGCGGTCCTGGCCGTGCTCGGCGGCGTGTTCGGCGCGCTGGTCCTGCCGGGCGCCGACCCCGTTGCGCTGGCGGTCGGCACGGCGGCGCAGGTCCTTGTCTCGATGGTGGTCCTGGCCGACCGGAAGCGGCCGGTCACGGCCACGCTCGCGATCGTCGCCGTGAGCCTGCTGCTGTTCACCACCGACCCGGCGTGGAGCGAGCTCGCCCGCGCGGGCGGCGTCGTCTGGATCCCGCTCGCCCTGGCGTGGGCCGGCTCGAACCTGGTGCGCGAGGCGCGCTCGCCGCTCCAGTGGGCGGTCGGCGGGCTCGCGCTGGCCGTGTACGTCGTGGTGGCCGGGGTCCTGACGACGCCGGCCGGTGGCTCCGTGCTCTACAGCGCGCTCGGCGCGATGGCGCCGGTGCTGGGCGGGACGGTCGTCAGCCTGTCCGGGCGGCTGCGGCGGGCCCGGCGCGACCGGATCGCCCAGGAGGCCCGCGAGCGCGAACTGCTCGCGGAGCGGACCCGGATCGAGGAGCGGCGCCGCCTCGCCGCCGAGATGCACGACGCCGTCACCCACCAGGTCAGCCTGATGGTGCTCCAGGCGGGCGCGCTCGGGGTGGCGACCGCCGACCCCCGGGTGCGGGCCGCGGCCGACGACATCCGCTCGGCGGGCAGCCGGGCGATCGCCGAGCTGCGCGACATCATCGGGGTGCTGCGCGATGACCGGGCGGCGCTCCCCGCCGAGCACCCCGATGCCCCGCCGGCCGCCGGCGCGCCCGACCCCGTCCCCGACGTCGCCGACCTGGTGGCGCAGTCGCGGTCGGTGGGGCTCCCGGTGGAGCTGGCGGTATCGGGCGACCCCGGCGGGATGGCCCCGCACGTTGCGCGCGCGGTCCACCGCATCGTGCAGGAGGCGCTGACCAACGTCCGCAAGCACGCGCCCGGCGCCGCGACCCGGGTCGACCTGCGCTACCGGACCGACGGCGTCCTGGTGGGGGTGGCCAGCGGGCCGGCGGCGGCCGACCCCGACCCGCTGCTGGCCGCGGGCGGCTCCGGGGCGGGGCTGGCCGGGCTGCGCCAGCGGGTCGAGCTCCTCGGCGGCACCCTCAACGCCGAGCCCACATCCGGCGGCGGGTTCCAGGTCAATGCGATACTGCCCAACGACACCACCCCGGAGCGCAAGGCGGGCCCGCACCGATGATCCGTGTCCTGGAGGGTGGAGCGGGGGCGCTTGGGTGATCCGTGTCGTAGTGGCCGACGATGAGCCGATGGTCTGTGCCCACCTGCGCACCATCCTGGGGTCGGCCGAGGACATCGAGGTGGCCGGCGAGGCGCGCGACGGCGCCGAGGCGGTCGAGGCCGTGCTGCGCTACCGGCCCCGCGTGGTGCTGATGGACCTGCGGATGCCCGGGGTCGACGGGATCGCGGCGATCGAGCGGATCGCCGTCCTGCCCGACCCGCCGGTCGTGGTGGCGCTGACGACCTTCGACGACGACACCCACGTGGTGCGCGCGCTCAGCGCCGGCGCGATCGGGTTCCTGGTGAAGTCGACCCCCGCCGAGGACCTGATCAACCTGGTGCGGGTGGCGGCCGACGGCCACACGGTGATGTCGCCCGAGGCCACCCGGCGGCTGCTGGCGGTCTCGGGCGGCGAACGGGACCGCGCCGAGGAGGCCCGGCGCCGGGCCGCGGGCCTGAGCGAGCGCGAGCGCGAGATCCTGGGCTGCCTGGGCGAGGGGATGTCCAACGCCGACATCGCCCGGCGGCTCTTCCTCGCCGAGACCACGGTGAAGAGCTACGTGTCGCGGATGCTCACCAAGCTGGGCTGCGCCAACCGCACCCAGGCCGGCCTGATGGCGCACGAGGCCGGGATCGCCGCCCCGCCCGCTCCCCGCTGATCGTCCCGCCCGCCCCTAGGCCGGGGACCAGCCGGTGGCCTCGGCGATGAGCTCGGTCTTGCGGTCCTCGGGCAGGAACGACGCCTCGAAGGAGTTGGCGGCCAGCAGCCGCAGGTCGGCGTCGGAGAGCCCGAGCCCCGAGCGCACGGCCGCGAAGTTGTCGGCGACGTAGCCGCCGAAGTAGGCGGGGTCGTCGGAGTTGACCGTGACCAGCAGCCCCTCGTCCATCAGCCGCGGCAGCGGGTGCTCGGAGATCGTGTCCACCGAGCGCAGCCGGACGTTGGACAGCGGGCACACCGTGAGCGGCACCTGCTCGTCGCGCAGCCGCGCGATCAGAGCGGGGTCCTCCAGCGACCGGACACCGTGGTCCACGCGCTCCACCCGCAGCAGGTCCAGGGCCTCGCGCACGTACTCGGGCGGGCCCTCCTCGCCGGCGTGGGCGACCGCGTGCAGCCCCATGTCGCGGGCGGTGGCGAAGACGTCGACGAACCCGGAGGGCGGGTGGCCGGCCTCGGCGGAGTCCAGGCCCACGGCCACGATCCTGTCGAGGAACGGCTCGGCGAGCCGCAGCGCCTCCGCGGCCGACGCGGCGGGCTCATCGCGCAGGAAGCACAGGATGAGGCCGGCGGAGATCCCCAGGTGCCGCGCCTCGTCGGCCGCCGCGGCCAGGCCCTGGACGACGGTGGCCATGGAGACCCCGCGCGAGAGGTGCGCCTGGGGGTCGAAGAAGACCTCGGCGTGGCGCACGCCCTGCTCGGCGGCGCGCGCGAAGTAGGCCGCGGCCAGGTCGTGGAAGTCCTGCTCGGTGAGCAGCACCGCCATGTTGGCGTAGTACACGTCCAGGAACGACCGCAGGCCGGTGAACCGGTAGCGGGCCCGCAGCTCCTCGACCGAGGCGGCCGGGGCGGGGACACCGTTGCGGCGCGCCAGGTCGAACACGAGCTCGGGTTCGAGGGTGCCCTCGATGTGCACGTGCAGCTCCGCCTTGGGGACGCCGATCATCGCGCGCTCCCGGCCACCGCCGTGCAGGGGCGCGCCGGTCGCCGGTCGGAGCGTCGCACACGGCCTCCTCGGTCTCGATCGGCCCAGGGTCGGTGAGCGCGCCGCCCCGGGGCGGGCGCTCCCGCTCAGTATCTCCGGACCGGCGCCGGAAGCGGCGTTCCCGGGGCGTGTCGGGATGTCGGGCGGCGGAGCGGGCGCCCTAACCCGTCACGGAGGATGCGCGCGCCAGGAGCTCGGGGGGCAGCAGGGTGGAGCGCGTGGGGCGGCCGTTGAGGGCGTCGGCGAGGGTGGCGGCGGCGATGCGGCCCATCTCGCGCATGGGCGAGCGCACCGAGGTCAGCGGGATCGGCAGCTCGGCGGCGAGCGGGACGTCGTTGTAGCCGACGACGGCGACGTCGGCCCCCACGCGCAGCCCCGCGTCGCGGATGGCGCCCATGGCCCCGATCGCGGCGAAGTCGTTGGCGGCGAACAGCGCGGTGGGCCGCGGGTCCAGCCGCAGCAGGTACTCGGCCGCCTCGCGCCCGCCCCGTGTGTCGAACCGGGAGTTGGGCGCGTAGGCGTCGGGGACGGGGTTGCCCGCCTGCGCGTAGAGGTCCCGGAACCCGCGTGTCCGCTCGATGCCCGTGGAGGCGTAGGGCTCGCCCGCGATGACGCCCACCGTGCGGTGGCCCAGCGCGAACAGGTGCTCGGCGGCCAGCCGCCCTCCGGCGACGTCGTCGCAGGTCACCGACGTGACGTCCGGGAGGCGCCGTGACACCAGCACGACCTCGGCGCCCTTGGCGACCAGGTCGGCGACCAGCCCGGAGTCGGTGCGGGCATCGCCCAGGATGAGGCCGGCGACGCGCAGCCCGAGCAGGGTGTCGACGCGCGTGCGCTGCGCGTGGGCATCGTCGCCGCTGTTGGCCACGACCGCCTGGTAGCCGGCCTGCGCCGACCCCTCCTCGATGCCCTCGTAGATGGTGGCCAGCACGATGTCGGTGAGGCGCGGGACGACCACCCCGATGAGCGAGGACCGGCCGGTGCGCAGGCTGGTCGCCATGGGGTGCGGCAGGTAGCCGAGCCGGTCGGCGACCTCGCGGACCCGGCGCACTGTGGCCGAGCCCACACCGTCACTTCCCCGCAATGCGCGCGAAACGGTCGTGGGGTGCACGCCCGCGGCGCGGGCGACGTCGGCCAGCCGGGCCGGGCGGTGCGCCTCGGCGGGATCGGCGGGGTCCCCGCGGGCGGGTTCGGGTGGCTCGCTGGGTGGCATCACGTTCGCTTCCGGACATCGTGGCGGTTAAGCCATTGTTGCGTACCGCCGCCGCCCGTCCGTCGCTGACCGGGGAGTCGGCCGACCAGGGGCTTGACCAGCGGGCGTGTGGCGTGCACCATGTTCGCAATCGTTAGCGCTAACGTTAGCGGAGGTCGGTTACGTGCGCCATCTCGTCTACATCGGAACGGGCGGCACCATCGCCACCCGCGGTTCCGACCAGGGCCGGCGGGTCGAGGTCGCCCCGGGCGAACTCCTCGCCGCCGCCCGTGCGGTGTGGCCGGACCCCGGCGTGGACGTCGAGGTCCGCGGGGTCCGGCAGGTCGTCAGCTTCGCGGCGACCACGGCCGACGCCCTCGACCTCGTCCGCGCCGTCCGCGAGGCCGCCGCCCGCGCCGACGGGGTCGTGGTCACCCACGGCACCGACACCATGGAGGAGGTCGCCTTCCTCGTCGCCCTCGCCCACGGCGACGACCCCGTCCCCGTCGTGTTCACCGGCGCGCAGCGCCCCTTCGACGCCCCCGGCGGCGACGGCGCCCGCAACCTCGCCACCGCCCTGCGCTGGGCCGCAGCGCCGCAGGCCCGCGGCACCGGCGTGAGCATCGCGTTCAACGACGAGATCTGGCCGGCCGTGGGCGTCCGCAAGACGCACAGCCTCGCCCTCTCCGCCTTCGCAGCGACCGGGCGCGGACCCATCGCCCGCATCGACGACGCCGGCCTGCGCCGCCACCACCGCCCGCCGCTCGCGCCGGCCCTGCCCGGGCTCGCCGGCCTGGACGACCTGCCGCGCGTCGACGTCGTCCCCCAGTACCTCGGCGTCGACGCCCGCGCCCTGCGCGCGGCCGTGGACGCAGGTGCCCGGGGCATCGCGGTGGCCGCGTTCGGCGCCGGGAACACCGCCCCCGGCGTCACCCGCGCCGTCGCCGACGTGCTCGGCGAGGGCGTGCCGGTGGCGATCGCCAGCCGCACCTTCGAAGGGCCCGTCGTCGGCCTCTACGCGGGCGGCGGCACCGACCTCGCCGCGGCCGGGGCCATATTCGCCGGCGACCTCTCCCCGTGGCAGGCCCGGCTGCTGCTCGCCGCGGTCCTCGCCGGATCGCCCGAGCCGCCCGGACCGGAGCGGCTCGACCGCATCCGGGAGCGCTGCACCGCCTTCCTGCGCGCCGTCGGCGCGGCGGCAGAGGGCTGACCACCCCGACCGACCCCCTCACCAGTACGGAAACGACACCAGACACACGAAGGGCATGGACGATGACGAAGGAAATCCTGGTCGCCTACGGCGTGGACGTCGACGCGGTCGGCGGCTGGCTCGGGTCCTACGGCGGGGAGGACTCCCCGTGCGACATCTCCCGCGGCCTGTTCGCGGGCGAGGTGGGCGTCCCCCGGCTGCTGGAGCTGTTCCGCCGCCGCGAGATGCGCACCACCTGGTTCTGGCCGGGGCACTCCATCGAGACGTTCCCGGAGCAGTTCGACGCGTGTTCGGCGGCGGGCCACGAGATCGGCGTGCACGGCTACAGCCACGAGAACCCGATCGCGATGAGCCGCGAGCAGGAGTCGGCCATCCTGGACCACTGCATCGGCCTGATCGAGACCCGCACCGGGCGGCGGCCCACCGGCTACGTCGCCCCGTGGTGGGAGTTCTCCCCGGTCACCAACGAGCTGCTGATCGAGCGCGGCATCAAGTACGACCACTCCCTGATGCACCGCGACTTCGAGCCCTACTACGTGCGCGTCGGCGACACCTGGACCAAGATCGACTACGAGCGCCCCGCCCAGGACTGGATGAAGCCCCTGGAGCGCGGCGCCGAGACCGACCTCGTCGAGATCCCCGCGTCCTGGTACCTCGACGACCTGCCGCCCATGATGTTCGTCAAGGCCAGCCCCAACAGCCACGGGTTCGTCAGCCCGCGCGACGTCGAGCGGATGTGGCTGGACCAGTTCGACTGGCTCTACCGGGAGCGGGAGAACATCGACGACCCGGTGTTCACCATGACCGTGCACCCCGACGTGTCGGGCCGGCCGCAGACGCTCCTCATGCACGAGCGGATCATCGAGCACATCAGCGGCCACGACGACGTGCGCTGGGTGACCTTCGACGAGATCGCCGACGACTTCACCCGCCGCAACCCGCGCGCCTGAACCGGCCGGGTGCGCCGCCCGGACCCGCGCGGCGCACCCGTGGCGGCCGTCCGGCGATCCCGCTCCCGGCCCGGCGCCCCGCCCTGAGCCAGCACCCGCACCCGCGGCCACCGCCGCTCCGCGCTCCGACTCGCACCGCACCGCACCGCTGTCCGGACACCGGCGTCCGACCCCCGCCCGGCGCACCCCGCGCCGGGCCACCCACCGCCATCCCGCACCCGCATCCCGCGCCTTCCCTGATCGATCCGTAAAGGGGTCCGACCGTGTCCTCCACACAGCCCACGCCGTCCCGTCCAACGACCGACACCCCGTTCCCGCCGGGCGGGGCGCCACTGTCGCCCGCGATGGTGCGCCGCATCTCCATCGTCTGCTTCTTCGCCTGGGTCTTCAGCGTCTTCGACCACACCCTCTTCGGCACCCTGCTGCCGGAGATCTCCGCCGACCTCGGCTGGAGCGCGAGCGAGAGCACCGTTGTGGCCACCTGGGTCACGGCGGGCACCTTCGTCGTCTCCCTCGCCGTGGGCCCGATGCTCGACCGGCTCGGCCGCAAGCCGTCCCTGATGATCACCACCGCCGGCGCCGCCCTCACCTCAGGCGTCAGCGCCCTGGTGGGCGGCAAGGCGTCGATGGTCCTCGTCCGGTCCTTCTCCGGCCTGGGCTACTCCGAGGAGGTCGTCAACGGCGTCTACCTCAACGAGGTGTACGGCAACAGCCGCCGCCGCGGCTTCATGTACAGCTTCGTGCAGAGCGGCTGGCCCGTCGGTGCGCTGCTGGGTGCCCTGGTCACGGCGCTGCTGCTCACCGAGATCGGCTGGCGCGGCGTTTTCCTCTTCGCGACCGTGCCCGCGATCATCATCGTCGCCCTGGCCTACCGCATCCCGGAATCGCCCGTCTTCGTCAACCTCCGCCACATCCGCAGGCTGCGCGCCGAGGGCCGCGGCGCCGAAGCCGACGCGCTCGCCCAGCGGGCCGGCGTGCAGGACGAGCGGCAGGGGCGGCTGCGCGACGTGTTCGCGCCGGAGCTGCGCAGGCACACGCTCTGCCTGTCCGCCGCGTGGCTGCTCAACTGGATGGGCATCCAGGTGTTCTCCGTGCTCGGCACGACCGTGCTGATCGAGGCGAAGGGCGTGTCGTTCGACAGCGCGCTGCTGGTCCTCATCCTCGCCAACGCCGCCGGGTTCCTCGGCTACCTGTTCCACGGCTACATCGGCGACCGCATCGGCCGCCGCGCCACCATCACCGGCGGCTGGCTCATCGGCGGCGCGGTCTTCACGGCCATGCTGTTCGGCCCGGCCGACTCCGGCTTCGTCATCGCCATGTACGCGCTCGGCCTGTTCTTCCTCACCGGGCCCTACGCGGCGCTGCTGTTCTACATGGGGGAGTCGTTCCCCGCGCACGTCCGCGGGATCGGGCCCAACACCGCGCACATCATGGGCCCGGTGGGCGCGATCGCCGGCTCGGCCGTGCTGTCGGCCCTGCTCACAGCGGGCATCCCCATGGGGAGCGCGGCGTTCTTCGCCGGTGCGCTGGGCATCCTCGGCTCGGGCCTGGCGATGCTGGGAACCCGCAAGGTGGACCAGGGCGCCGCGGCCTGAGCGCGAAGAAGATCCGCACGCCCCTGGCACCACCCGACCACCGCAATGCACAGAGACAGAGAGAAGGGACGAGGGACCGATGAGCGACACGGCTCCCGCACTGCCACGCGACGACGGGCTGCCCGGCAGGGCCGCCGTCATCACCGGCGGCGCCAGCGGGATCGGACTGGCCCTGGCCATCGCCTACGCCCGCGCGGGCGTGGCCAGCGTGATCGGCTACCACCCGGGCGACCCGCACGACCCGGCCGCGGCCGTCGCGCAGGTCGAGGCGGCGGGCGGGCGCTCCGTCGCCGTGCCGGTCGACGTCCGCGACCCGGCGGCCACCGATGCGCTGGCCGCGGCGGCGGTGCGCGAGTTCGGCCGCCTGGACATCGCGGTGGCCAACGCGGGCATCCTGCGCCGGGCGCCCCTGGCCGAGCTGACCGACGAGCGCTGGGACGACATGCTCAGCGTCGACCTCACCGGCGTCCTGCGGGTCTTCCGCTCCGCGGCGGCCGAGATCGGGGCCGGCGGCGCGATGGTGGCGGTGTCCTCGATCGCGGGCGGCGTCTACGGCTGGGCCGACCACGCCCACTACGCGGCGGCGAAGTCCGGCGTGCTCGGGCTCGTGCGCTCCCTCGGCGTGGAGCTGGCCCCGCGCGGCGTCCGCGTGAACGCGGTCATCCCGGGCCTGATCGAGACCCCGCAGTCGCTCGACGCCGAGAACTCGCTCGGCCCCGAAGGGCTGCTCGCGGCGGGCGCCGGGATCCCCGCGGGCCGTGTCGGCCGCGCCGACGAGGTGGCCCGGGTCATCCGCTTCCTCACCTCCGACGACGCCGCCTACATCACCGGCCAGCACATCACCGTCGACGGCGGTCTCACCGTCCGCTTCCCGGACTGAGAAAGGGGCCCGCCATGACCACGACCACCACCCCCGCGGGGGCGCTCGCCGGGAAGGTCGCGCTCGTCACGGGCGCGGCCAGCGGGATCGGCGCCGCTATCGCACGCGCCTACGCCGAGGCCGGCGCCGACGTGGTGCTCACCGACCTCGACGGCGACCGGCTGGCCCGGACCGCGGCGTCGCTCCCGGCGGGCCGCGCCGCCGGCGAGTACGCCCTCGACGTCACCGACGCCGAGCGGGTACGCGCGACCGTGGACGACGCCGTCGCCCGGCACGGGCGGATCGACGCCCTCGTGAACTGCGCGGGCATCCTCACCGAGGTCCCGCTGGTGGAGATGGACCCCGCCACCTGGGACCGGATGCTCGACGTCGACCTGCGCAGCGTCTTCCTCACCTGCCGCTACACCGTGCCGCACATGATCGCGGCGGGCGGGGGACGCGTCATCAACGTCGCCTCCCAGCTCGGCCAGAAGGGCGGCGAGGGGCTGACCCACTACTCGGCGGCCAAGGCCGGTGCCATCGGCTTCACCAAGGCCCTGGCGCGTGAGGTATCGCGGCACGGGGTGCTGGTCAACGCGATCGCCCCCGGGCCGATCGAGACCCCGCTGATCGACGGGCTCTCCCCGGAGTGGAAGGCGGCCAAGGGCGCCGAGCTGCCGCTGGGCCGTTTCGGCCGCGCGGAGGAGGTCGCCCCTACAGCGGTCCTACTGGCCAGCGACCCGGGCGGCAACCTCTACATCGGCCAGACCCTGGGGCCCAACAGCGGCGACGTCATGCATTCGTGAGGCTGCGGCCGCGCCCGCAATCACACAGGACGGGAGGGAACACGATGTGCGGAGCCTGTGGCGGGCCCATCGCCGGCTGGACCGAGCGCGTCGCGCCGCTGACCGGCGGCGGGGCCGCCCGGCGCGGCGCGGCGCTGGCCGCGCTGCTGGCCCTCGCGCCCGCGGAGCGGGCCCGGCGGGCGCGGGCGATGCCCTGGCACGGCGGCGGATGGCGGCTCTGGGACGAGGGCGGCTGGTCGTTCTCACCGTCCCTGGAGGCGGCGATCACGCACCTCACCCGCAAGTACGGGCCGCTCGTGCCAGGCCGCGACGGCGCGCCCGATCCCGCGGCGACGCCGGACGCCGGCCCGGAGACGCGGGCGCGCCTGCCTGCGGACATCCCGGCGGAGACCGTCGCCGTCTGGGGCGCCGCTATGCGCGCATCGGGGCTCGTCCCGCCCGGCCTCACGGTGTACCTGCCGCCCGCGACGGCCGTGCGCCTGGACGGGCATCGGGTCGAGGTGCGCACCGACGGGCCCGCGGTCACCGCCCCGGCCCTGCACACCCGTTCCGGAGCCCCGGCGCTGGCCGCCGGTCTCGCCGCGCTCGCCGCCGCAACCCCGGGGCGGCCCGGATCACACGGAGCCGAATAGGCTTCTCCGGCGTCTTACCTGGTGGCCGGCGACGTGTCGGCCGCCAGCGCCGGTATCCGACCCGGCGGCGCGGAAGGAGCGCGGACCCCCATGATGATCCCCCGGAGCCTGGCTGTGATGGGCACGAACGCACTGCTGGTGCTGGCGTCGTCGGCCTCGTGTGAGGTGAATTCGAGCAGCGGGGCGGGGACCGCGAGTACCTCCTGCGAGAACCGGGACTGTGCGGTAACCGTCAGCGGGACCGGGGGAGAGGGCGAGCTGTGGGAGCAGGGCAGGACGACGATCGAGTACCGCGTCCGGCTGGCCGAGGACGATGAGGAGGCCGACGTCCGGGTGACCGTTCGCGAGCGGGCCGGCCACGACAGCGAGGACGCGACCCTCCTCCCGGGCGATACCACCCAGGTGGGCGGCTACACCGTCACCTACGTCGAACACACCGGCGAGGCCGCCACCTTCGAGTTCGTCTGGCAGGGCTGAGCCCTCTCACGGCCTCGCCGGGGCCGGGAGAGGTCACACGGTGCGGCGCTGCTCGTCCCACTTGGCCATCAGCGCCGGGATCTCCTTGCGCAGGAACGCGAAGAAGCGCTCGGTCTCGTGGAGCCGGGATCCGGCGGGGCTTCCGGGGCCGAGGATCTCGACGCCGTCGTGGCTGACCTCCTCCCACTGCCGGAAGACGTCGGTCTCGCTGATGGTCGAATACCAGGCGCCGTCGCGGACCCGGTAGGAGTCGCGCCGCTCGCCCGGCAGCCGCTCCCGGACCACCATGCCCACGTTCATCAGGTACTTCACACCCCCGGAGATGGCGGGCGCGCCGACGCCGAGCAGGTCGGCCAGTTCCGCCGCGGTCCTGCGGCCCTCATCGGAGACGAGGATCGCCGCGAAGACGCGGGCCGCCATCCGCGGGTAGCCGGAGTCGGCCATCACCATGGCGAAGCGCTCCAGGTAGCGCAGCACCTCCTCATCGTGCTGTCCCGAGGGCCCGGGCGCGTGGGTCATGTGGACCGCTCCTCTCCATCCGCGCACCATGGTCCCAGCTTCGGAGGATTCTCATATTTCACGAATTTCATGAACTTATTGTATCGTGACGGGCATGACGAATGCGATTTCCGTGTCCGGCCTGGTCAAGACCTTCGGCCGGCACCGGGCGCTGGACGGCCTCGACCTGACCGTGCGCACCGGCGAAATCCACGGGTTCCTCGGACCCAATGGGGCGGGCAAGTCCACGACCATCAGGGTCCTGCTCGGCCTGCTGCGCGCCGATTCCGGTTCGGTGCGCCTGCTCGGCGGCGACCCGTGGGCCGACGCCACCGACCTCCACCGGCGCCTGGCCTACGTCCCCGGCGACGTGACCCTGTGGCCCAACCTGACCGGCGGCGAGGTGATCGACCTGCTCGGCCGGCTGCGCGGCGGGCTGGACCCCCGCCGCAGGGTCGAACTCCTCGACCGGTTCCGGCTCGACCCGCGCAAGAAGGGGCGGGCCTACTCCAAGGGCAACCGGCAGAAGGTCGCCCTGGTCGCCGCGCTGGCCTCCGACACCGAGCTGCTGATCCTCGATGAGCCCACCTCGGGCCTGGACCCGCTCATGGAGGCCGTGTTCAGCGAGAGCGTCGCGGCGGAGCGCGCCAAAGGGCGCACGGTCCTGCTCTCCAGCCACATCCTCTCCGAGGTCGAGGCCCTCTGCGACCGCGTGAGCATCATCCGCGACGGCCGGATCGTCGAAGCCGGCACCCTCGCCGACCTGCGCCACCTCACCCGCACGTCCATCTCCGCCGACCTCGCGGGCCCCGCCCCCGACCTCTCCGGCATGGCCGGCGTGCACGACGTCCGCGTCGACGGCTCCCGCCTGAGCTGCGACGTGTCCCCCGACGCCCTCGACCGCGTCCTGAGCAGCCTGGCCGCGACCGGGGTGCGCGCCCTGACCAGCAGCCCACCGACCCTGGAGGAGCTGTTCATGCGGCACTACGCCGGCCGGAACGAGGCGGGGCGGTGAACGCCCTGACGGGCACCCCGGCCCTCATCCGGTTGATCCTGCGCCGCGACCGCATCCGGCTCGCGGGGTGGTTCGGTATCGCGGCGCTGCTCGTCATCGGTGTCGCCGCGGCGATGCCGGCGACCCTGCCCGGCGAGGCCGCCCGCGAGGCGTTCGTCCGCCACACCAACACCGACCCCACCCAGATCCTGGCGATCGGCCCCGTCTACGGCGACAGCGAGGGCGCCGTCGCCGCGTGGCGCGTCCGCGGGCAGGCCGCGCTCCTCGTCGCGCTCGCCGGGATCCTCGCCGTGATCCGCCATACCCGCGCCGACGAGGAGGCGGGCCGCCGGGAGCTGCTCGGCGCGACCGTGCTGGGCCGGCACGCACCGCTGACCGCGGCGCTGGCCGTCGTCGCCGGGGCCGGCCTGGCGTGCGGCGCCGCCATCGCCGCCGGGCTCATGGCGCTCGGGCGTGCGCCCGGAGGGTCGATCGCCATGGGCCTGTCCGTTGCGGCCGTGGGCTGGGCCTTCGCCGCCGTCGCCGCGGTGGCGGCGCAGCTCTCGGAGTCCTCGCGGGGCGCGACCGGCCTGGCCGCCGGCGCCATGGGCGCCTTCTATGCGCTGCGGGCCGCCGCCGACATCAGCGGCGTCACCTGGCTCGCCTGGCTCACCCCGTTCGGGTGGACCCAGCAGGTCCGGCCCTTCGCCGGCGATCACCTGTGGCCGGTCGCCTTCACCGCCGCGATGTGCGTCCCGATAGCAGGGGCCGCCTACCTGCTCTCGGCCCGGCGCGACCTCGGCTCGGGCCTGCTCCCGTCACGGCCGGGGCCCGCTGGGGCCGCGCCGCGGCTGCGCACCCCGATCGCCCTGGCCTGGCGGCTGCACCGGGGGGCACTGCTGGGCTGGCTGGTCGCGTTCACCCTCTTCGGCGCCGGCCTGGGCGCGGTCGCCCGGAGCGCCGCCGATCTGGTGGCCGCGAGCCCGGCGCTCGGCGCGCTGGTCGACGGCGGGGGGCGGCCGGTCGACGGCTACTTCGCGATCATCATCTACATCATCAGCCAGGTCGTGTGCGTCTATGCGATCCAGGCGGTGCTGCGGCTGCGCTCGGAGGAGACCGAGGGCCGTGCCGACCCGATTCTCACCGGGCCGGTCGGCCGGCTCCGCTGGGCCGGCGGCCACCTGCTCATCGCCGCGCTGGGCTCCGCCGCCGTCCTCGCCGGTGCCGGTCTCGGGGCCGGCCTGGCCTACGGGGCGGCGAGCGGCGACATCGGGGGCGAGCTGCCGACGCTGCTGCTGGGGTCGCTGGTCCGGGTGCCGTCGGTGTGGGTCCTGGCGGCCCTGGCCGCCGCGCTCTACGGGCTGGCGCCGCGGGCGGCCGCCCTGGGCTCCTACACGGCGCTGGGCCTGCTGTTCGCCCTGGAGTTCGCGGTGGAGCTGGTGGGCGCTCCGCACGCGGTCCTCATCGTGTCCCCGTTCGCCTGGACACCGGCGGTGCCGGTGGCGGCCCCGGCGGCGGCACCGCCGGTCGCCCTGAGCGCGGTCGCCGCGGTGCTCACCGCGTCGGGCCTGGCGGGACTGCGCCGCCGTGACCTCGCCTGATCAGTCGGACCGTCCATGTACACGGGTCCGGGTGGCGGTGGGGTGGTGGAGGTCGAAGGCGGGCCGGTCGGAGCGGATGCGGGGGAGCTGGAGGAAGTTGTGGCGGGGCGGCGGGCACGACGTCGCCCATTCCAGGGAGTTGCCGTAGCCCCAGGGGTCGTCGGCGGCGGCCGGGTCGCCCTTGATCGATGTGCGCCAGATGTTGGCGAGGAAGAACAGGGTCGACGCGCCCAGCACGAACGAGCCGATGCTCGACACGGCGTTGAGCGCGGTGAAGCCGTCGGAGGGCAGGTAGTCGGCGTAGCGCCGCGGCATCCCCTCGGCGCCCAGCCAGTGCTGGACGCCGAACGTCATGTGGAAGCTCACGAACAGCGTCCAGAAATGGAACTTCCCGAGGCCCTCGTGGAGCATCCGGCCGGTGAACTTGGGCCACCAGAAGTAGAACCCGGCGAACATGGCGAACACCACCGTGCCGAAAAGGACGTAGTGGAAGTGGCCCACCACGAAATAGGAGTCGGTGACGTGGAAGTCGATCGGCGGTGACGCCAGGACCACGCCGGTCAGGCCGCCGAACAGGAACGTCACCAGGAACCCGACCGCGAAGAGCATGGGCGGCGGGAAGGTGAGCTGGCCCCGCCACATCGTGCCGATCCAGTTGAAGAACTTGATGCCCGTGGGCACGGCGATCAGAAAGGACAGGAAGGAGAAGAACGGCAGCAGGACCGCGCCGGTGGCGAACATGTGGTGCGCCCACACCGTCATCGACAGCGCGGTGATCGCGATCGTCGCGCCGACCATTCCCTTGTAGCCGAAGAGCCCTTTGCGGGAGAACACCGGGATGACCTCGGTGATGATCCCGAAGAACGGCAGCGCCACGATGTAGACCTCGGGATGGCCGAAGAACCAGAAAAGGTGCTGCCAGAGGATCGCCCCGCCGGTGGGGGCGTCGTAGACGTGCGCGCCCAGGATGCGGTCGGCCCCCAGGGCGGCCAGGGCCGCGGTGAGGACCGGGAAGGCCAGCAGCACCATGAGCCCGGTGAACAGGATGTTCCAGGTGAAGATCGGCATGCGGAACGGGGTCATGCCGGGTGCGCGCAGGCAGAAGATCGTGGTCATGAAGTTGACCGAGGCCAGGATGGTCCCCAGGCCCGACACCATGAGGCCGAGCAGCCACAGGTCGCCGCCGAGACCCGGGGTGCGCACCGCGTCCGACAGCGGGCTGTAGGCGAACCACCCGAAACTGGCGGCGCCGCCGGGGGAGAGGAAGCCGCCCACCGTGATCAGGCCGCCGAACAGGAACAGCCAGTAGCCGAGCATGTTGAGCCGGGGGAAGGCCACGTCGGGCGCGCCGATCTGCAACGGGACGATGACGTTGGCGAACCCGATGAACAGGGGCGTGGCGAACAGCAGCATCATGATCGTGCCGTGCATCGTGAACAGCTGGTTGTACTGCTCGGGGGTCACCACCTGCATCCCGGGCAGCAGCAGCTCGGCGCGGACCAGCATGGCCATCACGCCGGCCAGCAGGAAGAACCCGAACGACGTGATCAGGTACAGGTAGCCGATCACCTTGTGGTCGGTGGAGCTGAGCCACGAGACCAGGACCGTCCCCTTGTGCCGCGGCCCGCGCCGGGGGCCCGGCTCCGCCGCCGGGTCCTCGCGGCCGGGTGTGGGGCGGGTGACGGCCATGTCGGGGCTCCTGTCGCTCGTCCGGCGGCCGGGGGGAGGCGTGCACCTCCCGAGCATGACCCCTTCACCCCTTTGACCTGCGGCGACACGCCCACGCGACGGCCTCGTCGGCCCCGTTGCGGAGCGCGTTCGTGTCGTGGCTCACAATCAACCATTGACTCACATCGTGGACATGTGTTCATAATCTAGGCCATCTGCCGGAAGAGGTGTGATTCACGGCACGACCCCATGTGATCATCAGCGAACAGGACCACCCCCATGTCAGACACTGCGATCCTGGTCAACACGGCCGTGGCGATCCTCGCCATCGTGTTGCTCATCGTCCGGTTCAAGCTCAACCCGCTCATCGCGCTGGTTCTGGGCTCGTGTTACCTCGGCCTCGCGGCCGGCCTCGGCGTCGAGGGCACCATCGAGACCGCGGCCACCGGGTTCGGCGACGTCCTCGCCGAGATCGGCCTGCTCATCGCCTTCGGCGTGCTGATGGGCTCCCTGCTCAGCGACATGGGCGCGATCCGGCGCCTGGTCGACGGCCTGCTGCGCACCCTGGGTGCGCAGCGGCTCCCGCACGCCATGGCCCTGACGATCGCGACCTTCCTCCAGTCGATCTTCCTCGACGTGCTGCTGGTGATCTCGGCCCCCCTCGCCCGGGCGGTCGCCCCCCGGCTCGGCCGCTACGGCACCGCGCGCATGGCCACCGCCCTGGCGATCGGCCTCGAATGCGGCATCGTCTTCACCGTCCCCGGCGTCGCCGCGCTCGCGCTGGCCGGGCTGCTGGGCGTCTCGCTGGGCACCTACCTGGTCTACGGGCTCATCGTCGTGATCCCGACCGTGGCCATCTCGATCTCGATCATGAGCGCCGTGCTGACCCGCGGCTGGTGGAAGCCGGAGCTGGACGAGCAGGAGCCCGCCGGGGTCACCGCCACCGCCGAGGCCGAGCCGGTCACCACCTCCACCACCTCCGCGGCGGGCGGCTCCGGGCACGCCGGCACCGGCACGGCCGGCTCCGCGGCCGACACGGCTGACTCGGCCGACACGGACGGCGCGGCCGGGCGGCCCGCCGAGGCCGCGGACCGTCCTCAGCCCCCGCTGCTTCTGCTGTTCACCCCGCTCATCGCCGCCCTGGTGCTGGTCGCCTCGGGCGCCGTCACCGAGACGCTGGAGTGGAGCAACCCGGTCGTGGCGTTCCTGTCGACCCCCATGGTCGCGCTGCTCATCGGCCTGGTCGGCACCTGCCTCATCGGCCGCCGGTTCATGGGCCAGCCCAAGGTCGAGGAGGCCCTGGAGAGCGGGCTCCGGCAGAGCGGCCAGATCCTGCTGCTCAGCGGTGTCGGCGGCTCCCTCGCCGCGACCATCGACGCCATCGGGCTCGGCGACATCCTCGGCCAGTACCTGTCCGCCGGCTCCTGGGCGCCCCTCCTGGTGGTGTGGGCGATCGCCGCGGTGCTGCACATCGCCGTCGGCTCCGTGACGATCTCCGCGATCACCGCGGCCGGCCTGCTCGCGCCGGTGGCGTCCTCGCTCGGCCTGGAACCCGTGCTCATCGCCCTGGCCGCCGGTGCCGGATCGCTGTTCATGGTGCACCTGACGAGCAACACCTTCTGGCTGCTCCAGTCCCTGATGGGCCAGACCACGCGCGGCACCCTCAAGACCTGCTCGGTGGGGGTGTCCCTCGCCTCGGTCGTCGCCATGGGGCCCATCCTCGCCCTGAGCCTCTTCCTCTGACCGCAGAAGCAAGGAGAACGAGAACGCATGCGCAACGAGCCGACACGCCTGCCGCTGGAGGGCGTCCGGGTGCTCGAACTCGGCAACTACATCGCCGGGCCGACGGCCGGGCGGCTGCTCGCCGACTTCGGCGCGGAGGTGATCAAGGTGGAGCGGCCCGGGCGGGGCGACGAACTGCGGAACTGGCGCCTCTACGCCGGCGACGTGTCGATGCTCTTCCGCACCGTGAACCGCAACAAGAAGTCGATCGTGCTGGACCTGAAGACCCCCCTGGGCCGCTCCACCGTGCTCGACCTGGCCCGCCACTGCGACGTCGTCATCGAGAACTTCCGCCCCGGCACGCTGGAGAAGTGGGGGCTGGGCCCCGACGTGCTGGAAGAGGCCAGCCCCGGCATCGTGCTCGCCCGCATCTCCGCGTTCGGGCAGACGGGCCCGCTCGCCGGCCGGCCCGGGTTCGCGGCCGTCGCCGAGGCCATGGGCGGCCTGCGCCATCTGGTCGGCGAGGAAGACCGGCCGCCGTCGCGCGTGGGCGTGTCCATCGGCGACTCCATCGCCGGCCTGTACGCGGCGTTCGGGGTCATGGTCGCCCTGTTCGAGCGGGCGTTGAAGAAGCCCTCGGCCGAGCGCGTGGTCGACGTCGCGCTGCACGAGGCGGTCTTCTCCATGATGGAGTCGCTGGTGCCCGACCACCTGGCCTACGGCGTCGACCGGCGGCGTGTCGGCGGCCGGATGGAGGGCATCGCCCCCTCCAACGCCTACGAGTGCGGCGACGGCGCCAGCGTCGTCATCGCGGGCAACGGCGACTCGATCTTCCAGCGCTACATGGCCGCCATCGGCCGGCCCGACCTCGCCGCCGACCCCGGCCTGGGCTCCAACGCCCAGCGCTGGGAGCGGCGCGACGAACTCGACCGGGCCATCGGCGACTGGACCGCCACCCTCACCCGCGACGAGGTCCTGGCACGGCTGGAGGAGGCGGGCGTCCCGGCGGGGCCGATCTACACCGCCGCCGACATCGCCGCCGACGACCAGTACCGCGCGCGGAACATGATCCAGCACCTGCCGGTCGACACCGGCACGGGCGAACCGGCCGAGGTGGGCTTCCCCGGCATCGTGCCGCTGATGGGCCCGGCCTCGCTGCCGATCCGCTCGCTGGGCCCCGACCTCGGGGAGCACACACGCGACGTCCTGGCCACCGTCCTGGGCCGGAGCGACGCGGAGATCGACGAGATCACCGGGCACACGGAGGCGCGCGCATGACCACCACCCCCACGGCGTTCACCCCGCAGGCGACCCTGCGCGACGTCACCCTGCGCGACGGGCTCCAGCTCACCGGCAAGCCGCTGGCGACCGACCGCAAGGTCGCGGTGGTGCGCGAGCTGCTGGAGCTGGGCGTCCCCGCGATCGAGATCGGCTCGCTGGCGCGGCCCGACCTCGTCCCCTCCATGGCGAACACGCTGGAGGTGATCGAGCGGCTGGACCCCGATGAGCTGGCCCGCTGCTGGGTCTGGGTGGCCACCCCCCGCCACGTCGAGAAGGCCGCCCAGGCCGGTGCGGTCAACTTCCAGTACTGCCTGTCGGCGTCCGACGCCCACAACCGGGCCAACATCGGGCGCCCCACCGAGGCCAGCCTCGACGCCATGCCCGCCGCCGTCGAGCACGCCCGCTCGGTCCAGGGCCGCATCCAGCTGTGCATCGCGACCTCCTTCACCTGCCCCTTCGAGGGCGCGGTCCCCGAGGAGCGCGTCCTGGCCATCGCCGCCGACGAGCGGACCCGCGGCGCCGCCGACATCGTCGTCTGCGACACCCTCGGCCAGGCCGTCCCCGCGCAGGTGAGCAGCCTGATCGCGCAGGTCGCCGAGCGCACGCCGCCCCGGCGCATCGTCTACCACGGGCACGACACGTGGGGCCTGGGCGTGGCGAACTCCCTGGCGGCGGTGGCCGCCGGGGCCGCCGAGGTCGACGGCTCGCTGGGCGGGCTCGGCGGCTGCCCGTTCGCGCCCGGCGCCAGCGGCAACGCCGCCACCGAGGACCTGCTGTTCGCGCTGCGGCCCGGCTGGCTCACGCCCGACGCCTTCGCCGCGATCGTCCGGCTGACCGACGGCCTCCTCGCCGACCTCGGCGAGCCCAACCGCTCGCGCGCGGTGCAGGGCGCCCACTCCAGCGCCACCGCGTTCCCGTGGGCGCTGGCGTCCGGCGCCCCGGGGGCCGAGGGGTGAGGCCCCGCCCGGCCTCGGGCCGGGTGCCGCCCGCCCGGCGCCCGGTGGACCCGTGCGCCGGGCGGCCGACGGGTGCCCGCCGGGGGTCAGGCGGGGTAGCGGCCGCCCAGCGCCCGGGTGATCCGCTCGGCGTGCTCCACCAGCACGTCGACCCACTCGAAGCACTTCTCACGGGGCATCCGCAGAGTGGGCCCCTGGACGGTCAGCGCGCCGACGAGGTCGGCCGCGGAGTCGAACACGGGCGCCGACAGCCCGGAGGCGCCGTCGACGCGCTCGCCGACGGTGATGGCGTATCCTTCGACCAGCGTCTGCTTGATCAGCTCGCGCAATTCATCCCGGTCGGTCACGGTGCTCTCGGTCAGCTGCGGCAGCTCGTGGCCGAGTGCCTGATCGGCCAGGCCGGGGTTCCACGCCAGGATCACCCGGCCCGACGATCCGACGGTCACCGGCGCGATCCTGCCCACCGCCATCTCCCGCCGCAGCGCGTGGCGGGTCTCCGCGACCGCGATGCACACCCGGTACTCCTCCTCGGCGCGGAAGAAGCACGCGGTCTCGCCGGTCAGATCGCGCAGGTCCTTCAGAACGGGGTTGACCACGGCCAGCACATCGAGGTCCTTGGTCCCGGCCGCCGCCCAGTACGCCATGCGCGCACCGATCCGGATCCGGTCGTCGGCGCGGTCCAGGAACCCGTGGGCCACCAGGTTGGTCACCAGCCGCTGCACCGTCGAGGTGGGCAGCCCGGTCTCCTGCTGGATCTCGCGCAGCGTCAGCGACGGGCGGTGCAGGGTGAAGGCGTTGAGGATCTCGGTGATCTTCCCGAGCACGAGCAGGGGTGCCTGCCCGGAAGCGCCCTTCTCCTTGGCGGGACCGCGCCCGCTCGCGTCGCGGTTGCTCATACGGTTGAAGATACGACAGGAGCGCGGCCGATCGCCCGCGGCGAAGGCGCTCCCGACCCTACGGAAAGAGGACGGCGTTGACTGAGAACGCCCCGGACACAGGTGCGACACCCCCGACGGTGACGGCGGCCGACGTGGCCATGGCCGCGGCCCGGTTCACCGGCGTGATCCCGCCCACCCCGTTGCAGCGCAACGAGCGGCTGTCGGTGCGCCACGACCTCGACGTGCGGGTCAAGCGCGAGGACCTCAACACCGTCCGCTCTTACAAGGGGCGCGGCGCGCTGAACTTCGTGCAGTCGCTCGGCCGCGATGAGCGGGAGCGGGGCGTGGTCTGCGCGAGCGCGGGCAACCACGGCCAGGGCGTGGCCTTCGCCTGCGCCTCGCTGGGCATCCAGGCGCGCGTGTACCTGCCCCGGACCACGCCGCGGCAGAAGCGCGACCGCGTGGCCCGGCTCGGCGGGGCCAGCGTGCAGACCGTCGTGACCGGCGAGACCTACGACGACGCCGCGGCCGCCGCGCGCGACGACGCCGAAGCCCTCGGCATGACGCTGCTCCCGGCCTTCGACGACCCGCGCACCATCGCCGGGCAGGGCACCGTCGTCAAGGAGGTCATCGAGCAGCTGGGGCGCGCCCCCGACGCCGTGGTGGTCCCGGTGGGCGGCGGCGGGCTGCTCGCCGGCACCCTCACCTGGCTGCGCGAGACCCACCCGGGGGTGCGGGTCATCGGGGCGGAGCCGCTGGGCGCGGCCAGCATGGCCGCCGCCCTTGCCGCCGGGCACCCCGTGGAGCTGGAGCACATCGACCCCTTCGTCGACGGCGCCGCCGTGCGCAAGGTCGGCGGCCACACCCACGCCATCGCCGCGGCGGGGGAGCACCCGGCCATGGTCGCGGTGGCCGAGGGCCGCATCTGCGTCGAGATGCTCGACCTGTACCAGTCCGACGGCATCATCAGCGAGCCCGCCGGCGCACTGGCGGCCGCGGCGCTCGGCCCCGACCTGGGGCTGCCCGCGGGCGCGACGGTCGTGTGCATCCTCTCGGGCGGCAACAACGACGTCAGCCGGTACGCCGAGATCGTGGAGCGCGCGCTCATCCACGAGGGCCGCAAGCACTACTTCCTCGTCGACTTCCCCCAGGAGCCGGGCGCGCTGCGCCGGTTCCTCGACGACATCCTGGGCCCCGACGACGACATCACCCTGTTCGAGTACGTCAAGCGCAACAACCGTGAGAGGGGCCCCGCCCTGGTGGGGGTGGAGCTCGGCGCACCCGAGAACCTCCAGCCCATGCTCAAGCGCATGGACGCCGCCCCGCACCGGGTGGAGCGCATCTCCCCGGACAGCCCGCTGTTCACCTTCCTGGGGGCCGGCCAGGCACTCTAGCCGACGATGGCGTGCTCCTCCGGGTAGTCGTACTGGCGGACCCGGCTGCGCAGCGCCAGCGCGGTGGCCAGGGTGATGGGGCCGACCCGGCCGATGAACATGAGCAGGATCAGCACGATCTGGCCGGCGGCCGGGATGTCCGCGGTGATCCCCGTGGACATCCCGACCGTGGCGAAGGCGGAGATCACCTCGAACAGCACCTGGTCGAGGGTGAACGGGGTGATGGTGATCAGGTAGAGCGTCGAGAGCACGACCAGGCCGAGCGCGAGCAGCGCAACGGTCACCGCCTGCTGCTGCACCCGCACCCCGATCTTGCGGCCGCCGACGTGCACCGACATCTCGCCGCGGATGTTGGCGAGGATCACGAACGCCAGCAGGGCGAACGTCGTGACCTTGATGCCGCCCGCGGTGCCGGCGCTGCCGCCGCCGATGAACATCAGCATGTCGTTGACGAACAGGGTCTGGGTGTTGAACGCCGCGACGTCGAGGCTGTTGAAGCCCGCGGTGCGCGGCATGACCGAGTGGAAGAACCCGACGAGGAGCTTGTCGCCGTCGCTCATGGGCCCCAGGGTGTCGGGGTTGTTCCACTCCAGTGCGGAGACCAGGACCGTGCCGGCCACGAGGAGCACGGCCGTCGTCCATACTGTGATGCGGGTGTGCAGGGACCAGCGCCGGTGCTGGGGCCGGCGATGCCGCCAGATCTCGACCCAGACGGGGAACCCGAGCCCGCCGGCGGTCACGGCGAACGCGATGGGGAGGGCGATCCACGGGTCGGTGGCGAAGCCCATGAGCGAGTCGGAGTAGAGGGCGAAGCCGGCGTTGTTGAACGCCGAGACCGCGTGGAAGACGCCGTGGTAGACCGCGCGCCCCACCGGGTAGCCGTAGCCGGCCCAGAAGCGCAGTGTCAGCACGATCGCCGTCGCCGATTCGAACAGCAGGCTGAACCCGATGATCCCCAGGGCGAGCCGGCGCACGTCGCCAAGGGCGAGCGCCTTGGTCTCGCCGCCGGTGGTGACCTGGAGCCGCAGGTTGAGGCTGCGTCGCACGGTCAGGATGAGCACCGAGGCCAGCGTCATGATGCCGACCCCGCCGACCTGGATCAGGATGAGGATGACCCATTGCCCCCACAGGGACCAGTGGGTGGGCGTGTCGACGACGATGAGCCCGGTCACGCAGACCGCCGAGACCGCGGTGAACAGCGCCTCGATGGGCGCGGTCTCCACCCGCGCCACCGACGCGCCCGGCAGGATCAGCGCGACCGTTCCGGCCGCCACGACCAGGGCGAACGCCGCGACCGTGAGCTGCGGCGGCCGCGCCCACCGGTAGAACACCGACCGGGGGGCCGGGAAGCGCCTCCGCCGGCCGGTGGCCCCGCGCTCCTCATCGGGTCCGCCCCATCCTGCCGTGCCCATCGGCCCCCGTCCCAGAGGTAGCGATCATCGTCCCAGGTCACACTAGGACTCTCCGACCCCGCTGGGATAGCAGGACGCCGTAAGGGTTCCGTATGGGTCCGGGCGGATCCGGCGGGGAGCGCGGGCGGCCGCTCAGGGGTGGGCGGTCAGGTAGCCGCCCATCGTGCGGAAGTACTCGGTGGCGGCGAGGTCGGCGCCGTCCTCGGTGCGGACGCGTTCGACGACCAGCCCGCGGTGGCGGCCGTCGCGGGCGCCCGCGCCCGCGACGATGACGATCCCCTCGCCCTCGCGGATGAAGATCCGCCCGGGGGTGCCGCCGTAGCGGGCCTGCGACACCGACGCCCGGGTCACCCGCAGCCGCCGCCCGCGGTGGAAGGTGTAGGCGCTGGGGTAGGGGTCGGACTGGGCGCGGATGAGCCGGTCGATGTCCTCGGCCGGCCACGTCCAGTCGATCCGGCCGTCCTCGACCGACCGCTTGTGGAAGAAGGACGCCTTCGAGCGGTCCTGCGGGGTCCAGTCGGTGCGCCCCGATGCGATCAGGGCCAGGGACTCCGACACCACCGGCTCGATGAGGTCGACGGTGGCGTGGAAGAGGTCGGTGGCGGTGTCGCGGGGTCCGACGGCGACCGCGCGCTGCGTCACGATCGGCCCCGCGTCGAGCTCCTCGTCCATCATGTGGGCGGTCACGCCCACCTGCTCCTCGCCGTTGATCAGCGCCCAGATGATCGGGGAGAAGCCGGCGTAGGCGGGCAGCAGGGAGTCGTGCACGTTGAGCGTGCCCTTGGCGGGCAGGCCGAAGATCGACGGCGGGATCCAGGTGCGCCAGTTGTTGGCGACGATCAGGTCGGGGTCGGCCTCCTTGAGGCGGGTGAGCAGGCCGGGGTCGTCGTCGAGCCGGTTGGCCAGCAGCACGTCGACGCCGTTGTCGGCGGCGAGGCCGGCCACCGAGTCCGACCAGATCCGCTCGTAGGCGTGGTCGGACTCGGGGTGGGTGACGACGAGGACCACCTCGTGTTCGGAGTCCAGGAGCGCGCGCAGGGTCCGGTGGCCCCACGTCTGGTACCCGAACATGACGATCCGCATGAAATGCCCTCCTCGGCTCACGACAGCGGCGTTAAGTAAAGCAAGGCTTGCCTAATCACACAAGGGGCGGTGTGGGTGCGGTGTCCCCGCCCGCGGGCGCCTCGCCCTGGGCGGCGAGGATCCCGGTCAGCAGCTCGGACCAGGCGGCGACCGTCGGCCGCTCCGCGAGCTCGCCGAAGGGCGCCTCCACGCCGAGGGCCTGCCAGCGCACCGACAGCGACATCATCGACATCGAGTTCAGGCCCAGCTCGAACAGGCTCGCGTCGGGATCGACCTCGCCGGGCTCCACTCCCAGCACCTCCGCGATCGTGGCGCGCAGCCCGGCCACACTGACCGCCTCCGCCGCCTCGGCCGCCTGCGCCGCGTCCACTGCCGGGTCCTGACCGCTCATCTGCTGCTCCTTGTGCCGGGTGGGGGTGAGTGCCGTGTCGATCACGGCGGGAAGGTGGTCGTTGAGGTAGAAGTGCCCGCCGGGCAGCACGATCGGGGTGAACGCCCCGGTCGTGGCCCAGCCCCACGCGTCGATGAGGCGGGCGGGCATGGACGGGTCGGCGTCGCCGGTCACCCCGACGACGTCGACTCCGAGCGGCGCGGTCCCGGGCCGGTAGCGCTCGATGAGCCGGAAGTCGTTGCGGATCACCGGCATGAGCAGGGCCGCCAGCTGCGGGTCGGCCAGCGCGTCCAGGCCGCCGCCGCCCAGCACCTTGAGCGCCGCGCGGACGCCCGCGTCGTCGCGCAGGTGAACGGGGTCGGCGGGTGGCGCCTGCGCCGCCGGGCCCGGGCGGCCGGAGACGACGAGGCGGTCGGCCAGCCCCGGCCGCCGCCGCTCCAGCGCGAGGGTGAACTCGTGGGCGACCGAGGCGCCCATGCTGTGCCCGAACACCGTGACGGGCGGGTGCAGCGCCGGGCCGATGGCCGCAACGGCGGCGCCGGCGAGCGCGGCCATGTCGTCGATGAGGGGCGCGCCCACCCGGTCCTCGCGGCCGGGGTACTGCACGGCCCACACCTCGACGCCCTCGGGCACCAGGGCCGCCCACCCCCGGTACGCGCTCGCGGCTCCGCCCGCGTGCGGGAAGCACAGCAGGGTGCGGGCGGGGGCGGCGGCGTGGCCGTCCTGCGTGCCGCTGTGCGGCGCCGCGAACCGCCGCACCCACGGCGCCGGGACCCGTGCCCCGCTCATGTGGCCAGCTCCGATGCGACCTCGTCGTCGGACAGGGCCAGCACCTGCTGGTACAGCTCCGCGACCCGGGCCAGGCGCCCCGGCCCGGCCTCGGCGGACAGCAGCGCCGCGGCCATGCCCGCGACGGTCCGGCCCGCGAACAGCGCCATGAGCGGCAGGTCCGGGCTCTCCAGCGCGTCGCGGAGCCCGGCAAGGACCCGGGTCGCGCTCACCGAGTCGCCGCCGAGCACGAAGAAGTCGTCGAACGCGCCGACGGGGCCGGTACCCAGTGCCTCCGCCCACTCCTGGGCGATGGTCGCCTCCAGCGCCGAACGGGGCGCGGCGAAGGAGCCGTCGGCGGTGCCCTGCGGCGCCGGCGCCCCCGATTCGAGCGCGGCCCGGTCGACCTTCCCGTTGGCGGTCAGGGGGAGGGCGCCGAGCGCGGTGACGGTGGCGGGCACCAGGTGCTCGGGCAGGGCGGCGCGGGCCGCGGCGCGCACCGCTTCGGGGTCGGCGGTCCCGGTCACGTAGGCGGCGAGCGCCCGGTGGCCGGGACGCCCTTCATGGGGCACCCCCACGACGACGGCGGCCTCCACCCCCGGCTGCGCGCCGAGGACGGCCTCGACCTCGCCGGGCTCGATGCGCATCCCCCGCACCTTCACCTGGGCGTCGGCCCGGCCGGCGAACTCGATGGACCCGTCGGGCAGGACCCGGCCGAGGTCGCCGGTGCGGTAGAGGCGCGTGCCGCCGCGCACCACGAACGACGCCGCGGTGCGCTCGGGGTCGCCCCAGTAGCCGCGCGCCACACCGGGGCCGGAGCAGTACAGCTCCCCGACGACGCCGTCGGGCCGGTCCCCGCCGCGCTCGTCGAGCACGTGGTAGGCGGTGTTGGCGATCGGCCTGCCGTAGGGGATCGACGCGCGCTCCAGGTCCTCGGGGCGCACGCGGTGCCAGATGTTCCACAGCGTGGTCTCGGTGGGGCCGCCGACGCTCACCGCCTCGGCGCCCGGGGCGCGTTCGCGGAGCGTGGCGACCAGGCGCGGCGGGACCCAGTCGCCGCCGAGGAAGGCCGTGCGCAGGCTCCGCGGCGCGGCGCCCGACTCCATCAGCATCTCCATCATGGCGGGCACCGAGTTCCACAGGGTGACCCCGTGGGCGTCGATCAGCTCGGCCCAGTGGGCGGCGTCGCGCCTGCGCGAGGCGTCGGGGACCACCACGGTCCCGCCCGCCCCGAGCACGCCGAACAGGTCGAACGCCGACATGTCGTGGTGCAGGGCGGTCACCGCCAGGCAGGTGTCGGCGGGGCCGATCCCGAACTCCTCGCGGGTGGCGTGCAGCGCGTTGACCATGCCCCGGTGCTCCACCATCACCCCCTTGGGGCGGCCGGTGGAGCCGGAGGTGAACAGCACGTAGGCGAGGTCGCCGGGCGAGCCCCGGTGGCCGGGTGCCGCGTCGCCGTCGGGGGCGTCCGCGGTCTCGGCCTGCGCGGTGAGCCGGGCGAAGGCGGCGGCGTCGATCACCTGCTCCGCGCCCGCCTGTTCGACGAGTGCCCGGATCCGCGCCTCGGGGGCGTCGGCGTCGACGGGCAGGTAGGGCGCGCCGGCCAGGAGCACCCCGTAGGCGGCCACGACCTGCTCCCACCCCTTGTCCAGCACGACCGCGACGGGGGTATCGGCCCGCGCCCCGCCGGCGCGCAGCCCCCGCGCCAGCCCGGCGGCGCGGCGGTGCAGCTCGTCGTAGGTCAGCTCCTCGGTGGGGGTGACGACGGCGGTCGCATCCGGGTTCGCCGCGGCGTGGCGCAGGAAGCCGTCCTGGACGAGCTCGCCGGGGATCTCCCGCGCGGGGCCGTGGACGCCGCCGCGCGCGTGGTCGCCGGGCGGGACGAGGTCGAAGCCCGTGGCCGACCACCCCTCGGCGCCGGCGAGGCGGCCCAGGACCGTGCCGAACGCGGTGAAGAGCCGGTCGGCCAGGGCGGGCGGCAGGAGCCCGGCCACGGCGTCGAAGTTGTACACCAGGCCCGCCGGGGCCTCCTCGATCTGCACGTCCAGGTACACCTGCGGGGTCTGGGAGATCGCGAACACCCGCGGCAGCACGTCGCCCAGCAGGGGCCGCTCCCCGGCGGTGAACCCGATCGTGCTGGTGAGCACCACCGGCATGAGCGCCCCGCTGGTGCCGCCCGAGGCACGCACGAGTTCGCGCAGGACCCGCACGCCCGAGTACTCCTGGTGGGCGAGGTCGTCCCAGAACGTGCGCTGGAGGCGCCGGGCCCGGTCGGTGAACGTGGCCGCGGGGTCGCGGAGGTCCACCTCCAGCAGGGAGAACGAGGCGAACTCGCCGAGCAGCTGATTTGCCTGCGGGTGCAGGGGGAACCGGTTCATCCGCGGGACGTTGAGGGTGAAGTGCGCCGACTCGCTCCACACCGCCAGCACCTCGGCGAACGCCGCCAGGCACACCGAGGTCGGGGTGAGGCCGGCCGCCGCCGCGCGTGCCTTGACCTGCGCCCATTCGGGGGCGGGCAGGGTGGCGATGCGGCTCGACCACCGGGGGTGGCGCACCGTGGCCGGGTCGGCGGCGAGCGGCAGGCGCGGGGCCGGGGGCAGCCCCGGCAGCCGCCCCCGCCAGTACTCCTCGGCGCGGCGGTAGCGGCCGGTGCCCTCCATGGCGGCCTCGGCCAGCACGTAGTCGCGGTAGCCGATCTCCAGCGGGGGCAGGACGAGCCCGGGGTCGGCGTAGAACCGGGTGAGGTCGGCGATGAGCAGCTGCCAGCTCAAGTAGTCCAGGATCAGCGCGTCGAAGCTGACGTGGACCCGGCAGCGCCGGTCGCCGAGCCGGCTCACCACCACGGCGAACAGCGGCCACACGCCGGCCGGCCGCACCTCGTGGGACAGCCGGTCGCGCACCTCGCGCAGGGCGGGGGCGGGGTCGGCGCCGCGCAGGTCGAGGATCTCAGGCGTGAACTCGCCCGGGTCGGAGAGCACCTGCTGGCGGCCCTCGTCGGGCAGCACCACCGCGCGCAGCACGTCGTGGCGCTCGATGACACGGCGCCAGGCCAGGGTGAAGCGCTCGACGTCGAGCTCGCCCTCGTACTCGTAGTAGGCGTGCGTCGACACGTTGCCCAGCTCGAAGACGCCGGTGCGGCCGAGCAGGTAGGCCTGCTGCTGGTCGGTCAGCGGGAACGGCTCGAACCGGCCGGCGGGGTCGGCGACCGCCCGGGGGTAGGGCGACGCGGGTCGGCGGGGCGCCATCAGGTCCTCCTATTTCTCCAGGGCGGCGTTCGCCGTGGGGTGGGGCGTTGCGGGGCGGCGGGGCGCCATCAGGTCTGCTCCGTCACGGGGCGGTCCCGGTCGTCGCGACCGCGGGGCCGGCGGCGGCCAGGCGCCGGGCCAGCTCCGCGGGGGTGGGGTGGGTGAACAGGTCGGCGATGGGCAGGCGGACCCCGGTCTCCTGCTCGATGCGGTCGCGCAACCGCACCAGCATCAGGGAGTGGCCGCCGCCCGCGAAGAAGTCGTCGTCGGCGCCCACAGCGGGCCGGTCCAGCGCGGCGGCGTGCAGCCGGCAGGCGAGCGCCTCCAGCGGGGTCGCGGGCTCGCGGGACCCCTCCGAAGCGCCGGATCCCTCGGGGGCGGGCAGCGCGCGCCGGTCGAGCTTGCCGTGCGCCGTCAGCGGGAGGGCCTCCAGCTCCACGAACGCGCCCGGCACCATGTAGGCGGGCAGCTCCGCCAGGAGGGCGGCGCGCACCGCGTCCAGGTCGAGCGGGCCGTCGGGAACCAGGTAGCCGACGATCCGCCGGTCGCCGGGGGTGTCCTCGCGGACGTCGGCCGCCGCGCCCGCGACCCCCGGCAGCCGCGACAGCGCTGCGGTGACCTCGCCCAGCTCGATGCGGAAGCCCCGCACCTTGACCTGGTCGTCGGCGCGCCCCACATAGTCCACCTCGCCGCCCGGCATGTGCCGGACGAGGTCGCCGGTGCGGTACATGCGGGTGCCGGGCGGGCCGTAGGGGTCGGCGATGAAGCGTTCGGCGGTGAGGGCGTGGCGGTCGAGGTAGCCGCGGGCCAGGCCGTCGCCGGCGAGGTAGAGCTCGCCCACCACGCCCGGCGGCACCGGGCGCAGCCCCTGGTCCAGCACGTAGGCGCGGGTGCGGGCCGTCGGCCGCCCCACGAGCGGGCGCTCGCTCGCCCCCACGCGCGCGGCCAGCGCGTCCACGGTCGCCTCGGTGGGGCCGTACAGGTTGTAGCCCTCCGTTGCGGGCAGCGCCCGCACCTGCCGCCACAGTGTCGGCGGCACCGCCTCGCCGCCGACACCGAGCACGAGCAGCGGGCACGCGCCGTCCCGGAACAGCCCGGCGGCGGCCAGCTGCGCCGCGTGCGATGGGGTCACCTCGATGAAGCCGATCCGCTCCCGCTCGATCAGCCCCACCAGCGCCTCGGGGTCGCGCTGCACCTCCTGCGGGAGCACGTGCAGCTCGTGGCCGTCGAACATCCACAGCTGCGGCTGCCACGACGCGTCGAACGCGAACGACCAGCCGTGCGCCACCCGCAGCCGCCGCCCGCCCGCACGCGCCACCGCCGGCCGGTACAGCGTCTCGCGGTGGGAGGCGAACAGGTTGACCACGCTGCGGTGCTCGACCACCACCCCCTTAGGCGTGCCCGTGGAGCCCGACGTGTAGATGACGTAGGCCGGGTGGCGGCCGGTCAGGCCGGTGGCCGGCGCGGTCGGCGGGTGGCCGCCGGTGCCGGTCCGGTCCAGCAGCAGCACCGGCGCGTCCCCGCCCGGCTCCAGGCCCGACACCGTCACCACCAGCACCGGGGCGGCGTCGGCGACGAGCAGGGCGCGGCGCTCCGCGGGGTACTCCGGGTCGATGGGCACATAGGCGGCGCCCGACTTCAGCACGGCCAGGATCGCCACCACGGTCTCGGCGCCGCGCGGCAGCAGCAGCGCGACGCGCCGCTCCGGGCCGGCGCCGCGGGCGCGCAGCTCGTGGGCGAGCCGGTTGGCGCGCGCGTCGAGTCCGGCGAAGGTGTGGCGCTCGTCGCCGCACACCAGGGCCACGGCGTCGGGCGTGCGCGCGGCCTGGGCGGCGAACAGCTCCGGCAGGGTGGCCGCGCCGGGGGCCGCGGCGGCCGGGCCGTTCCACACCGCCTCCAGCGACCGCTCCTCGTCGGGGGTGAGCAGGTCCAGCGCCCCGATCGGCCGGGCGGGGTCGGCGACGACGGCGCGCAGCACGGCGGTGAAGCGCCGGGCCATGCCCTCTGCCGTGGCGGCGTCGAACAGGTCGGCGCGGTAGCGCAGCACGCCGTCGAGGCCGTCAGCGCCCTCCACCCCCATGAGGTCCAGCGACAGGTCGAACTTGGCTTCGCCGGTGGAGGCGTCCTCGGGGGCGACGCCCAGGTCGCCCAGGCGCAGCGCGTCGGCCGGCAGCGTCTGGTAGGCCAGCATCACCTGGAACAGCGGGTGCCGCGCCAGAGAGCGCGCCGGGTTGAGCTCCTCCACCAGCCGCTCGAAGGGGATGTCCTGGTGGGCGTAGGCTGCCAGGTCGAAGTCGCGCACCCGGCGCAGCAGGTCGCGGAACGCGGGGTCGCCGGAGGTGTCGGTGCGCAGCACCAGCGTGTTGACGAAGAAGCCGACCAGGCCGTCGAGCGCGTCGTCGGTGCGGCCCGAGACCGGCGAGCCGATCGGGACATCGGTGCCCGCGCCCAGCCGGGTCAGCAGCGCGGCGAACGCCGCCTGGACCACCATGAACAGGCTCGCGTCATGCGCGGCCGCCAGCTCGCGCAGCGCGCGGTGCAGGTCGCCGGGGATGCGCAGGCCCACCTCCCCGGCCACCCGGCCCGCCACAGCGGGGCGCGGCCGGTCGGTGGGCAGCGGCAGCTCCTCGGGCAGCCCGGCAAGGGCATCGGACCAGAACCCGGCCTGCTCGGCGAGCACCCCGCCGTGGCCCTCGGCGAGCAGCTCGCGCTGCCACAGCGTGTAGTCGGCGTAGTGGAGGGGCAGGTCCGGCCACCGGGGGGCCGCAGCCCCGGCCAGCCGGGCCCGGTAGGCGGCGTCCAGGTCGCGCAGGAGCGGCAGCACCGAGGCGCCGTCGGCGCTGATGTGGTGCACGAGCAGCAGCAGGACGTGCTCGTCGGCGCCCACCCGGAACAGGGTGGCGCGCAGCGGAGGCTCCTCCGCCAGCCGGAAGCAGTGGCGCGCGGCGGCCTCCAGAGCAGTGCGCAGCCCCTCCTCCCCGGCCGCCTCCACGACGGGCAGCGGGGGCGGGGCGGGCGGCAGGACCTCCTGGCGGGGGGTGCCGTTGTCGTCGGGGTAGACGGTGCGCAGGCTCTCGTGGCGCGCGGCCACGTCGGCCAGCGCCGCCCGCAGCGCCCCGGGGTCGAGCGCGCCGGTGAGCCGGACCGCGAAGGGGATGTTGTAGGCCGGGTTGGGGCCGTCCATCCGGTACAGGAACCACATCCGCTGCTGGGCGAAGGACAGCGGCAGCACGTCGGGACGCTCGGCCCGGCGCAGCGGCACCGGCGTGCGCGCGCCGTCCACGCGGGCCGCCAGCTCCGCCACCGTCGGCGCCTCGAACACCGCGCGCAGCGGCAGGTCGGCGCCGAGGACGGCGCGGATGCGCCCGGTCAGCCGCGGGACGAGCAGCGAGTGCCCGCCCAGGCCGAAGAAGTCGTCGTCGATGCCGACGGAGGGCACCGCGAGGACCTCGGCGAACAGGCCGCACAGCAGCTCCTCGCGCGGGTCGCGCGGCCGGCGCCCCTCCGCGCGGGCCCCGATGTCGGGGGCGGGCAGGGCGGCGCGGTCCAGCTTCCCGCTGGGCAGCACCGGGATCTCGTCCAGGACCACGAATGCCGACGGCACGAACGCGGCGGGCAGCTCGTCGGCGAGCGCCCGGCGCAGCTCGGCCGGGTCCACGGCATGCCCTTCGGCGGCGACGACGTAGGCCGCGAGCGAGCGCCGGCCGGGCCGGTCCTCGCGCACCGCGACCACGGCCGCCGCCACCTCGGGCCGGCGCAGCAGCGCCGCGGAGATCTCGCCCGGCTCCACCCGGAACCCGCGGATCTTCACCTGGTCGTCGGAGCGGCCGATGAACTCCAGCGCCCCCTCGGCGTTCCACCGCACGAGGTCGCCGGTGCGGTACATGCGGGTGCCGGGCGGGCCGTAGGGGTCGGCGATGAAGCGTTCGGCGGTGAGGGCGTGGCGGTCGAGGTAGCCGCGGGCCAGGCCGTCGCCGGCGAGGTACAGCTCGCCCACCACGCCCACGGGAACGGGGGACAGGCCCGCGTCGAGCACGTAGGCGCGCGTGCCCGGGTCCGGCGGGCCGATCGGCACCGGCGCGGCCATCCCCGCCCGGCAGGCGCCGAGGGTGGAGTTCACGCTGACCTCGGTGGGGCCGTAGGCGTTGAACATGCGCCGGCCCGGTGCGTAGCGGTCGACCAGGGCCGGGGTGACCTCCTCGGTGCCGGCCAGCAGACCGATGCCCTCGGGCAGCCGGGCGTCCTCGGGCAGCGCCGCCAGGAGGGCGGGCGGCAGGATGGCGTGGGTGACGCGCTGGTCGCGCAAGTGATCGGTGAGCGCCCGGCCCGCGACGCGCAGGTGGGCCGGCACCACCACCAGCGTCCCGCCCGTGCACATCACCTGCACCAGCTCCCACCAGGCGACGTCGAAGCCGGGCGAGGCGAACTGGGCGACCCGGCTGCGGGAGTCGACCTTCAGGCGCTCGGTGTGGGTGCCGATCAGCTTGCCGATGCCCGCGTGCGGGACCACCACCCCCTTGGGGCGGCCGGTGGAGCCGGACGTGTAGATGACGTAGGCCGGGTGCTCGGGCCGCAGGCCGGCGGGGCGGGGCGCATGGTCGCCCAGCGGGCCGTCCAGGACCACCACCGGCACCTCCGGGGCCAGCGGGCCGATCCGGGCGGCCAGCTCCGTGGTCGCCAGGGTGCAGGCGGGCCGGGCGTCGGCGAGCATGAACGCGAGCCGGTCGTCGGGGTGGTCGGGGTCCAGCGCCAGGTAGGCGCCGCCCGCCTTGAGCACGCCCAGCAGGGCGACGATCAGGTCCACGCCACGGGGGACGGCCACGGCGACCACGCTCTCGGGACCCACACCGCGCGCTTGGAGGGCGGCGGCGACGCGGTCGGTGCGCGCGTCCAGCTCGGCGTAGGTGAGCGCGTCGTCCTCGCAGACCACCGCCTCGGCGCCGGGGGCCGCGGCGACGCGGCGGGCGAACTCGGCGGGCAGGGTCGTGCGGGGGTAGGTGCCGGTGGCGTTCCAGGCGTGCAGCACCGTGCGGGCGTCCTCGCCGCCCAGGAGCCCGAGCCGGCCCACCGGGCGGGCGGGGTCGGCGGCGATCTCGGTGAGCAGGTGCGCGGTGGCGTCGGCGAGCCGGCGCACATGGTCGCGGCCGAGCAGGTCGGGGCGGAAGTCCAGGCGCAGGGTGAGGCATTCGCCGGGGACCGCGCTCAGCGTGAGCGGATAGTGGGTGGCGTCGCGGCCGGCCAGCGGGGTCAGCCGCAGGCCGGGGGCGGGGGCCAGCGCCGTGTCCGGGTCGAAGGGGTAGTTCTCGAAGACGGCGAGGGTATCGAACAGCTCGCCGCCGCCGGCCGCCCGCTGGATGGCGGCCAGGCCCAGGTGGCGGTGGCCCAGCAGGTCGGCCTGCTCATCGCGCAGGCGGGCGAGCGCGCCGGCGACCGGCTCGCGCGGGTCCACCCGGACCCGGACCGGGACGGTGGTGATGAGCAGGCCCACCATGGAGTCCGCACCGGGCAGGTCGGCGGGGCGCTCCGACACCGTCGTGCCGAACACGACGTCGTCCCGGCCCAGCACCCGGGCCAGCAGCAGGCCCCAGGCGAACTGCACCACCGTGTTCACGGTGACGCCCTGGGCGCGGGCGAACCGCTCCAGCGCCCCGGCCGCCTCGGGCGCGAGGTCCACGGCGACCCGTTCCGGGACGGCCGCGGCGCGCGCGGCGTCGCCGGGCACCACCACCGTCGGCTCCGCCAGGCCGGACAGGGCCTTGCCCCACGCGGCCTCGGCGGCGCCCCGGTCCTGGCGGGCCAGCCACGCCAGGTAGTCCCGGTAGGGGGCGGGGGCGGGGGCGGGCAGGGGCGCGGGGCCGCCGTCGGCGGCGTAGAGGGCGAACAACTCCGTGACCAGCAGCGGCAGCGACCAGCCGTCGAGCAGGATGTGGTGGTGGGTGACCACCAGCCGGTGCCGCTCGGGCGCGGTGCGCAGCACGGCGAACCGCACCAGCCCGGGCTGCGCCAGGTCGAACCGGTGGCCGCGCTCGGCGTCGGCGATCTCCTCGGCCCGCCGCAGCGGGTCGGGATCCGCGGAAAGGTCCTCGTGTCGCCACGGCGGCTCGACCGAGGAGGGGATCAGCGACACCGCCTCCCCGTTGCGCCGCCTGCGGAAACAGGCCCGCAGCGCCGGATGGCGCTCCAGCAGCGCCCGGCAGGCCGTCCGCAACCGCCCGGCATCGAGCGGCCCGTCCACCTCCAGCACCTGCTGCACGGTATACACATCCGGCCCGTCCCCCGCGGCCTCGGCCTGGAACAACAGGCCTTCGGCCAGCGGGGACAGCGGCAGAATGTCGTCCAGTCCGGACCGGCTCACGGGCAACTCCACAGGGTCGTCGGCGTAGGGGAGAGGGAACCGCGTTCTCGTCCGGAACGGATGCCGGAAGTGGGGGCCTTAGCCATCGAGGGTCCATTCCGCTTCGAATTCGTCGATCTCGTCCTGGCTGAGGGAGACCAGGCCGAGGTCGGAGGGGGTGCGGCCGCCGGATTCGGGGTGGCGGGTGTGTTCGGCGACTCCGCGGAGGTGGGCGAACCATGCCTCCGCCAGGGTTCGGACCGTGTCGGCGCGGACGACGCCCTCGGGCCAGGACCAGGTGGCGACCAGTTCGGGGCCGCCCGGCAGGTCACGGGTGACCGCGTCCACCTCGATCGCGTAGCGCGCGGGCAGGGCGGGGTCGGCGCCCCGTGGGAGGGCGTGATCGGCGACCGACCAGGGCTCGGCTCCGGTGCCGACCGCCAGTCGGCCGAGGTAGTTGAAGCAGATGAGCGGCGCGTCCAGGGCGGCCAGCCCGGGGGCCGTCTCCGGGTTGAGGTGGCGCAGCACCCCGTACCCGTGGCCGCCCGGTGGCAGCGCCCGCAGCTGTTCCTTGACCGCCTTGACCGCGTCGCCCGCGGCCCGGCCGCCGGCCCGCGCGTCGGCGAGGTCGACGGGTCCGGGGTCCAGGCGCACGGGGGACACGGCGGTGAACCAGCCGACGGTGCCGGAGACGTCGGCGCCCCCGCCGGTGTCCCCACCTCCGACGTCGCCGGTGCCTCCACCTGCGGCGTCGCCGGACTCATGGTCGCGGCCGTGGCCCTCTCGGTCGATGAGGACGCCGCCGGGAGCGCCCCCGGTCCATTCCCGCAGTGCCAGGGCGAGGCCCGCCAGCAGGACGTCGTCCATCCCGCCGCGGAACGCCTCGGGCGCCGCCGTGTGCAGGACTGTGGAGTCGGGGCCCGCCAGGGTGAGGGTCAGGTGCCGCGTGGTGGCGGCGGTGTCGCGGGCCGGGTCGGGGACCCGCTCGACCGGCAGCGGGGCGGCGCCGGTGTGCACCGCCGTCCACGCCGGAAGCTGCGCCAGGGCGGCCGGGCGGTCCGCCCGCGCGTCGAGCGCGCGCGACCAGCCGCGCAGCGAGGTGGCCGGCCGCGACGACTCCACGGCCCCGCTCTCCCAAGCGGCGCGCAGGTCCGGCAGCAGGATCCGCCAGGACACGCCGTCGACGACCAGGTGGTGGACCACCAGGACGAGCAGCCCGGGCGCGTCGGAGCCCGCGTCGATCCACACCGCCTGCACCATGCGGCCGGCGTCGGGATCGAGCCCGGCCTGCGCGCGCCCGGCCTCGGCCGCGGCCTGCTCCGCCGGGTCGCCCTCGGCGGGGACCCGGCGCAGGCAGGCGTGGGCCGACACCGCACCCGGCGGCGGGACATCCAGGGACCACCGGTCGCCGCGCACCAGGCGGGCGCGCAGGGCGTCGTGGTGGTCGAGGACCGCCTGGAGCGCCAGCGCGAGCCGCCGCCCCCCGGCGGCGGGCGGCACGTGGACCGCCATGGCCTGGCTGAACCTCCCGATGGGGCCCCCGCGCTCCCGCAGCCACGCCATGATCGGCGTCTCGGGGACGGTGCCCAGGGCGGCGCCCTGCGGTTCGCCCGCCGCTGCCGGGCCCGCCGCGAGCGGGACGGCGACGGCGGCGAGCGCGGCGGGCGTGCGGTGGCGGAAGACGTCCTTCGGGTCGATGAGCAGCCCGGCGGCGCGTGCGCGGCCCACCATGCGGATGGAGGCGATGCTGTCGCCGCCGAGCTCGAAGAATCCGTCATCGGGGCCGACCTCGGGCACCTTCAGGACCTCGGCGAACACCGCGCGCAGCAGGTGCTCGGCGTCGGCGGGCGGCCGTCCGGCGTCGCCGGGCGCGACCGGCTCCGGCGCCGGCCGGGGCGCCGGTGCGGCCGCCTGCGGGTGCGCGCGGTGGCGGGGGAGGGGGCCCGCGTCCCAGGCCGACAGCGGGGCGTCCACGTCGGCCGTCATCGCGCGCAGCAGCCGGGTCAGCCCCTCGCCGAGGGCTCGGGCGGTCTCCGCGTCGAACAGGTCGGTGCTGTACTCGATGAAGCCCGCCATGCCCTGCTCGGGGTCGTCCACCACCGTGAACGTCAGGTCGACGGCGGCCACCCCCGTCCGCACCACCAGCGGGCGCACCCGCAGGCCGGGCAGGTCCAGGCGGGCCGGGGCGGTGTTCTGGTAGGCCAGCATCACCTGGAACAGCGGGTGCCGGGCCACCGAGCGCGGCGGGTTGAGCAGATCCACCACCGTCTCGAACGGCAGCTCCTGGTGGTCGTAGGCGGCCAGCGCGGTGCGCCGCACCCGGCCCAGGAGTTCGCGCGCCGTCGGGTCGCCGGAGGTGTCGGTGCGCAGCACCAGGGTGTTGACGAACAGGCCGACGACGTCGTCGAAGGCGGGGTCGGCCCGGCCGGCGACCGGCGTGCCGACAGGCACGTCCGTCCCCGCGCCCGCCCGGGTCAGCAGCGCCGCGAGGCCGGCCTGCCACACCATGAACGGGCTCACGCCCAGCGCGACGGCGGTGGAGCGCACGTCGGCGGCGAGCCCGGGGTCGACGGCGAATTCGGCCAGGTCGCCGGCGTGGCCGGTCTCGGCCGGGCGGGGGCGGTCGGCGGGCAGCGGGGTCTCCGCCGGGAGGCCCGCGAGCGCCGTCCGCCAGTACTCCGCCTGAGCGGAGAGCGGGGTGTCGGCGATGGCGCCGCCGTCCTCGCCCAGCAGCCCGCGCTGCCAGACGGCGTAGTCGGCGTAGCGCGCGGGCAGGTCCGGCCGGTCGGGCGCCCGCCCGGCCGGCCGCGCCGCGTACGCCTCTCCGAGGTCGCGCAGCAGCGGGGTGAACGACCACCCGTCGCCCGCGATGTGGTGCACCACCAGCAGCAGCACGTGCTCATCGGGGCCGAGCGCGAAGAGCGTCGCGCGCAGCGGGGTTTCCGCGGCCAGGACGAAGGGGTGCCGGGCCGCCTCGGTCAGGTCGGCGTCCAGCATCTCCGCCGACGTCGGGCGCACCTCCAGGCCGGTGTCGGCGGCCGCGCGCACGACCTGGCGTGCGACGCCGTCGACCATCGGGAACACCGTGCGCAGCACCGGATGGCGCGCCACCGCATCAGCGAGGGCGGCCCGCAGCGCCGCCTCGTCCAGCGGCCCGGACAGGCGCCGGGCCGCGGCGATGTTGTAGGCGGGGGAGGGGCCTTCGAGCCGGTGCAGGAACCACAGCCGCTGCTGGGCGAACGACAGCGGTACCGCCCCGTCCGGCGCGCTCCCGCCCTGCGGCGCCGCGGGGGCCGAGGGCCCGGAGGCGCCGGGGCGGCCGTGGCCGAGAGCGGCCGCCACCCGGGCCGGGGTGCGGCCGTCGAACACGGCCGCCATCGGCACGTCGGTGTCCAGGGCGGCGCGCAGACGCGTGACCAGGCGGATGGCGAGCAGGGAGTGCCCGCCCAGGGCGAAGAAGTCGTCGTCGGCGCCCACCGCCGCCACCCCGAGGACGTCAGCGAAGTGCGTGCGGACGATCTCCTCGCGGGGATCGCGGGCGGCGTGGGACCCGCGGCCGGCGCCGGGCACCGCGGCGCGGCCTTCGTCCGCCGCCGGGAGCGGGCGGGCGGGCGCGACCAAGTCACGGTCGTCCGCCGACCACGGGTCGAGGTCCGCCACCGGGCGGTCGGCGTCCTCGGCGAGCCGGCCCAGCAGCTCCAGGAAGCGGTCCAGCACCAGGCGGGCGGCGTCGGCGCCGAACGCGGGGGCGCGGTGGTCGAGCAGCACCGTCAGCCGGTCGCCCCGCGGGACGACGGTGAGCGCGAGCGGGTAGTGCGTCGCATCGCGGCCGTGCACGCCGGTCACCGTCAGCCCGCCGCCGGGGTCCAGCCCGGCGTCGGGGTAGTTCTCGAAGACGAGGAGGGTGTCGAACAGAGTGTCCCGCCCGGCCGCCCGCTGGATGTCGGCCAGCCCGAGGTGGTGGTGGTCCAGCAGCGCTGCCTGCTCACCCTGGAGGCGGCCCACCAGCTCCGCGGCGGTCTCGCGCGGCAGCGTCCGCACGCGCACCGGAACGGTGTTGGTGAACAGCCCCACCATGGACCCGGAGCCGGGCAGCTCGGCGGGGCGGCCCGCGACCGCGGTCCCGAACAGGACGTCGTCGCGCTCGGTCAGGGTGGCCAGCAGGAGGCCCCACGCGGCCTGGACCAGGGTGTTCACGGTCCAGCCGCGGTCCGCGCACGCGGCGGCGAGCGCGCCGGCATCGGCCACCTCCGCGCCGATGCGCTCGGGGGCGCCCTCCGCGGGCCGGCCGGCCACGAGGGTGGGCGCGGCGACATCGGACAGGGCGGCCGACCACGCCGCGAACGCGGCGCCGGTGTCGCGCCCGGCCAGCCAGGCCAGGTGGGCGTGCGGGGCCGGCGCGTGAGGGAGGCCGTCGGCGCGGCCGTACAGCCACAGCAGCTCCCGGGCCAGCAGCGCCAGCGACCAGCCGTCGAGCAGCAGGTGGTGGCAGGTGAGGATGAGCCGGTGGGCGCCGGGGCCGGTGGGGGCCAGGACGAACCGGAGCAGCGGCGCGGTCCCCAGCACGAACGGGCGCTCGCGCTCCGCCTGCTCCACGGCGGCGAGCCCGGCCGCGGTGCCGGTGTGGGCGGCGGTGCGCAGCGGGTCGGCGGCGTCGTCCATGACCACCATGAAGGACCGGCCGTCGGCGGCCGTGCGGAAGGCCCCGCGCAGGACCGGATGCCGGTGCAGCACCTCCTGCACGCACCGGCGCAGCTCCGCGGTGTCGACCGGGCCGGCCAGGTCGACCGCGAACTGCACGATGTAGGCGCCCGGGTCCGTCTCGGCGTGGTAGAGCAGGCCCTCGGCCAGCGGGGTCAGCGGCAGGATGTCGGCGACACCGGGGTCGCCGGCGGTGAGTTCGTCGATGGCGATCTGGTCCAGGCCGGTCAGCGGCACGTCGCTGGGGGTCAGGCCGGCGGTGCCGTCGGCGGCGTGGGCGGCCAGCGCCGCCAGCGCGCGCGTCCAAGCCCCGGCCAGCGCCTCCACCTCGGCGTCGGCCACCACCCCGGCCGGCCACGACCAGGTGACCGACAGCCGGGGGCCGTCGGGGTGGTCGCGCACGTCGGCGTCCACCTCCAGGGCGTGGACGGCGGCCAGCCCCGGGTCGGCGCCCGACCGCAGGGCGCCGTCCTCACCGGCCAGGTCCCAGTCGCCGCCCGCTGTGCCGAACCTCCCCAGGTAGTTGAAGCCGACCTCGGGGGCCGGGGCCGCGGGGGCCGCCGGGGCGTCCCCCGAACGCGGGGCGAGGTAGCGCAGCAGGCCGTACTCCTGCGCCCCGGCCCGGGACGCCGACAGCGCCTCCTTGACCCGGCGCAGCGCCCGGCCCGCGGCGGGCCCGCCGGAGATCGCCTCGTCGGCGTCGATGGGACCCGGATCGAGGCGGACGGGGTGCAGCACGGTGAACCAGCCGACGGTGCGCGACAGGTCGTCGGCGCCGTCCCGGCCGTGCCCCTCCAGATCGACGGTGAGCGCGGTGCCGCGCGCCCCGCGATGCCGCCGCCGATCGGCCGCGGCGATCACCAGCGCGGTGAGCAGCACCTCCTCGACACCGGTACGGAACGCCGCCGGCACCTCGTCCAACAGCGGGACGGTCCGGTCCGCATCGAGCGTCCACGTCACCCGCCGCGTCGACCCGGCCGTATCCCGAGCGGAATCGAGCCCCCGCACGGCCCCGATCCCGTCGTCATCCCACACGGAACCGGAGGGGGCGGCCGGGTCCGTTGTGCGGGCGGCGGCGAGGGCCGCTCGGTCGGTCAGGCGCAGTGCATGGCCGCGCAGGGACGTCGGGACCGGTGGGAGGACGGGCTCCTCTCCCGATGCCAGGGCGGTGTGGGCGGCGGCGAGGTCGGCGAGCAGGATGCGCCAGGACACGCCGTCGACCACGAGGTGGTGCCCCGTGCACACCAGGCGGCCCGGAGTGTGCGGGCCGGTGTCGAGCCACCGCAGGCGCAGGACCGACCCCGTGTCGGGGTCGAGCCCGGCCTGGGCGGCGTCGGCCTGCGCGTCGACGGCGGCGGCGAGCGCCTCCGCGTCCAGCCCGGCGGCGTCCACCCGGTGCAGCACCGACGCGGCGGCGACCCGGCCGGCGGCGGCGATGTCCAGCCGCCACGGCCCCGCGCCGGTGCGGTCCAGCCGCGCCCGCAGCGCGTCGTGGTGGTCCAGCAGCCGCTGCACCGCGGCCGTCATCGTGTCGGCGGACGCCCCCGCCGGGGTGCGCACGACCACGGTCTGGCTGAACCGGCCGATCTCCGGGCCGCGGCCGCGCAGCCACTCCATGATGGGCGTCGCCGGGACCAGGCCGGTCCCGTCGGTGGCGTGTGCGGCGGTGGCGGCGGCCTCCCGGGCCACGGCGGCGAGCCCGGCCGGGGTCTGCTGCTCGAACACCTCACGCGCGGTGAACTCCAGGCCCGCCGCGCGCGAGCGGCCCACCAGGGAGATCGCCTGGATGCTGTCGCCGCCGATGGAGAAGAAGCGGTCGTCGGCGCCGACCTCCGGCAGTCGCAGCACCTCGCCGAACAGGGAGCAGAGCAGCCGCTCGCGGTCGGTCGCGGGCGCGCGGCGGGCGGCCCGGCCCGCGGGGGCCGCCGGGGCGAACTCCGGCGCCGTCGCCAGGCGCTTGCGGTCCAGCTTCCCGCTGGGGCTCAGCGGCAGCGCGCCGACGCCGACGAAGGCGCCGGGGACCATGTACTCGGGCAGCGCGGCGGCGGCGTGCTCGCGCACCGCGGCGTGGTCGGCCCCGTCGCCGACGAGGTAGCCGACGAGCCGGTCGTCGCGCACGGCCACGGCTGCGGCGCGCACCTGCGGGTGGCCGCCGAGCACCGCCTCGATCTCGCCGAGCTCGATCCGCAGGCCGCGCAGCTTGACCTGGTCGTCGGCGCGACCCAGGTACTCCAGCACGCCGTCGCGGTCGAAGCGGGCGATGTCGCCCGTGCGGTACATGCGCGCCCCCGGCGGGCCGTAGGGGTCGGCGGTGAAGCGCTCCGCCGTGAGCCCGGGGCGGCCGAGGTAGGCGCGGGCGAGCTGGGCGCCCGCGATGTAGAGCTCGCCGGCGACCCCGGGGGGCACCGGCGCCAGGTCCGGGCCGAGCACGTACATGGCGGTGTTCCACACCGGGCGCCCGATGGGCACGGTCGGCCCGGCCCGGCCGGGGACGCTCTCCAGCGCCGTGACGTCGACCGACGCCTCCGTGGGGCCGTAGAGGTTGTGCAGCTCGACGCCGGGCAGCAGCGCGTGGAACTCCGCCGCGAGGTCGGCGGGCAGCGCCTCGCCGCTGCACAGGACCCGGCGCAGGCCCGTGCACTGCGCGGGCACCGCCGGGTCGGCGAGGAAGGCCCGCAGCATCGAGGGGACGAAGTGGACCGTGGTGACGCCCTCCACCCGGATGAGCTCCGCCAGGTAGGCGGGGTCGCGGTGGCCGTCGGGCCGGGCGACGACGAGGGTGGCCCCGGTGATCAGCGGCCAGCAGAACTCCCATACCGAGACGTCGAAGCTCGACGGCGTCTTCTGGAGCACCGGCTCGCCGGGCGCGAGCCGGTAGGTGTCCTGCATCCACAGCAGCCGGTTGACGATCCCCGCGTGCGGGACCACCACCCCCTTGGGGCGGCCGGTGGAGCCGGAGGTGTAGATGACGTAGGCGGGGTGCAACGGGTCGGGGCCGGGCGGGGCGGGCACGTCGCCGGATCCGGTCCCGTCGGTGGCGGGAAGCTCGTCGAGCAGGATCCGGGGCACATCGGGGGGCAGGCGGTCGGCCAGCGCGGACACGGTGAGCACCGTTGCGGGCGCGGCGTCGGCGAGCATGTAGCCGATCCGGTCGGCGGGGTAGTCGGGGTCCACCGGCAGGTAGGCGCCACCCGCCTTGAGCACCGACCACAGGCCCACGACCAGCTCCACCGAGCGGGGCAGCAGCAGCGCCGCGGTCCGCTCCGGGCCGACGCCGGCCGAGCGCAGCACCCCCGCGAGCCGGTCGGTGGCCCGGCCGAACTCCGCGTAGTCGAGCCGGCGGTGCCCGACGACCAGCGCGGTCGCGGCGGGGGCGGCCGCCACCTGCTCCGCCAGCAGTTCCGGAAGGGTGGTCCGGGGGACGTCGGCGGCGGTGGCGTTGAAGTCGCGGAGGATGCGGTGCCGTTCGACGTCGCCGAGGATGTCCACGTCCGAGACGGTGCGGCCGGGGTCGTCGAGCACGGCGCGGATCAGGCGGTCGGTGCGGTGCAGCAGGGCGTCGACGGTCTCGGCGTCGAAGGTCTCGGTCCGGTGGGCGGCCTCCAGCAGCAGGCCGTCGTCGGTGAGCACGGCCGCAAGGGACAGCTCGAACTGGGCGGTGCCATTGGACACCGGGATGTCGCGCGCGGCGATCCCGGGCAGCGCGAAGCCCTGGAGCACGTCGGTGCGCAGCGAGAACAGCACGTCGAACAGGACCGGCCGTCCGGCGGCCCGTTCCGGGGACAGCTCGGTGACGAGCCGGTCGAAGGGCAGCCGCGTGTTCGCGTAGGCCCCGGTGCACACGTCGCGCAGGTGGCCGAGGAGATCCCGGAAGGTCTGGCGGCCGTCGACCGCCGATCGCAGCACGACGGTGTTGCCGAAGTTGCCGATGAGGCCGGCGGCCTCCGGCCGCGACCGGTCGACCACGGGCGTGCCCAGGGCGATGTCGGCGGAGCCGGTGTGGCGGTGCAGCACGGCGGTCACGGCGGCGGCGGTCAGCATGAACGGGGTCACCCCCTCGTCGCGGGCGACCTCGCGCAGCCGCGCGGCGACGGAGGCGGGCAGGGAGCGGGTCCGCCGGTCCCCGGCCTCAGCGGGCGCCGCCGGACGCGGCCGGTCCCGGGGCAGGGCGAGTGGCTCGGGCAGCGGGGTCAGCCGCTCCCGCCAGAAGCCGAGCTCGCCGACGGGGTCGGGCCGGTCGTTCTCCCAGACGGCGTAGTCGGCGTACTGCACCCGCGAAGCGGCGCCCGGAGCCCCTGGGGAGCCCGGTGCGGTGTCCGACGACGTGGAGGGACCGGCCGCCGGCAGGGCGGAAGGCGCGGTCGCAGGCGGCGTGGGGGGCGCGGTCTCCGGCGAACCGAGGGGCGTCGTCGTCGACGGGATGGGGGATGCGGCCGCCGAAGACGAGCCGGCCGCGCCGGGCGCAGCGGGACCGGCCGTCGGCGCCTGTCCGGCGGCGGACGCATCGGGGACCGTGCGGGCGGCGGGCGCATACGGGACCGTCGTGGCGGGGTAGCCCGCGGCGATGTCGCCGAGCAGGATCTGCCAGCTCGCGTCGTCCCAGGCGATGTGGTGGGCGACGATCAGCAGTACGTGCTCGTCGTCGGCGTAGCGCAGCAGCCGCAGCCGGAGTGGCGCCTCCGCCCCCAGGTCGAAGGGGGTCCCACCGACATCGGCGGCGGTCTCGGCGAGGTCGCGCTCGCGCGCCGCAGCGGGCACCGCCGTCCGGTCGAGGAGCAGCGGGGACGGAGCGAGATCGGGCCGCACGACCTGGGTCTCGCCATCGGGGTAGACGGTGTGCAGGATCTCGTGGCGCGCGCAGGCGGCCGCCGCGGCGGCGGTGAACGCGGCCGCGTCCAAGGGGCCGGACAGGCCGACCGCGGCGCAGATGTTGTACGCGGTGCCGTCGGGGTCGAGCTGCTGGAGCGTCCACATCCGCCGCTGGGCGGCCGACAACGGAGCCGACGCCCCGGCCGCCCGCGGCCGGATCGGCGCCCCGGCGGGGGACTCCCCGCTGAGCCCGGACTCCGCGAGCTTCCTGCGCAGCAGTTCCCGCTTACGCGCACGGGCATCCCGCACGCGGCCCTCGTCGGTCACCGGCGGCCCTGCCCCTCGGTCGGTTCCATCACTTCGGTTGCCATCGCGCTGGGATGTTAGCTTAGGCAAGCCTTACCGATCAACGGTGGGGTGGGCCACTCGACCGCGGTGCCCGGGAGGCCATGCACCCCCCGCGGGTCCCCGGTTCCCGGGCTCGGCGCTCGGGGTGATCAGCGGGCATCGGGTCCCCTCGGGTGGGTTCCGGTGGCAAGGGGGATCTTAAGTTAGCCTCTCCTAATTCGTTCGCTATGATCTCCCCCGTGATGCAACGGACCATGCGTGCCGAGCGCCGGGATCCGGCCCGGATCGGGGGGCTGGCGGGGGCTCTCGTGGTGCTTGCGGCGGTGCTGGTGCTGTCGATGGCGGTGGGCAACCGCTACATCCCGCTCGACGAGGTCGTCCGGCTCACTGGGCGTCCCGAGGCCGGCGAGACCTCCGCCATCGTCAACGGGATGCGGCTGTCGCGCACCCTGTTCGGGCTGGCCGTCGGGGTCGCCCTGGGCATGGCGGGCGCGCTCATGCAGGGGCTGACCCGCAACCCCCTGGCCGATCCCGGCCTGCTCGGGGTCAACGCGGGCGCCGCCCTCGGGGTCGTCCTCACCAGCGGCGTGTTCGGCGTCACCGCCCTCTACGGCCACATCTGGTTCGCCTTCGCCGGCGCGCTCGCGGCCACCGTCGTCGTCTACCTGCTCGGCGGCCTCGGCCAGGGCGGCGCCGACCCCGCCAAACTCGCGCTGGCCGGCGCCGCCGTCTCCGCGCTGCTCCAGTCGGTCATCGCGACCATGCTGCTGCTGGACGCCGCGACCCTGGACGAGTACCGGTTCTGGGCCGTCGGCTCGCTCAACGTTCCCGACCGCACCACCCTCGCCCAGGTGCTGCCCTTCCTCGCCGCGGGCGCCGCCCTCGCTCTGGCCACCGCGCCCGCCCTCAACAACCTCTCCCTCGGCGACGACGTCGCCCGCTCCCTGGGCCAGAACGTCCGATGGGTGCGCATCCGCGGCATCGCCGCCATCACCCTGCTCGCCGGCGGCGCCACCGCGGTGTGCGGTCCCATCGCCTTCGTCGGTCTGGTCGTCCCGCACATCGCCCGCGCCCTCACCGGAGCCGACCACCGGTGGGTGCTCGCCTACTCCGCCGTGCTCGCCCCCACCCTGCTGCTGGCCGCCGACGCCGTCGGCCGCGTCTTGGGCGGGCGCGCCGAGATCCACGTCGGCATCGTGGTCGCCTTCGTCGGCGCCCCCTTCTTCATCGCCCTGGTCCGCCGCCGTGGAACGCCGGAGTTGTGATGGCCCTCCTGCACATCGAGCGCAACGGTCCGCTCACCATGTACCGCGTCGCCGGGCGCCTCGGCCCCTCCGGCGTGCTGCGGCCGCGGGCGCTGGCCGTCGGCGCCGTCCTCGTCGTGCTGGCCGCCGCGGCGTTCTGCGCGCAGCTGAGCACCGGCTCCTACCCCGTCACAGCGGCCGAGGCCCTGCGGGCGGTCTTCTGGTACGGCGACCAGGCGACGGTCGACGTCGTCTACCGGCTGAGGCTGCCGCGCGCCCTCGTCGCCCTGCTCGCGGGGCTGGCGTTCGGCCTGGCGGGCGCGGTGTTCCAGACCCTCGCCCGCAACCCGCTGGCCAGCCCCGACGTCATCGGCGTGACCGGCGGCGCCAACACCGCCGCCGTCGCCGGGATGGTCCTGGGCCTGGGCGCCGGGCTGGGCGTGTCGACCCTGGCGCTCCTCGGCGCCGCGGCCGGCGCGGCGGCGATCCACGTGCTCGCCTGGCGGCAGGGCACCACCGGCTACCGGATCGTGCTGGTCGGCATCGGCATATCGGCCCTGTCCACGAGCGCGACCGCCTACCTGCTGCAACGCGCCGACCTGTTCCAGGCGCAGCGGGCAGTGGTGTGGCTGACCGGCAGCGTGAACCTGCGCGACTGGGGGCACGTCGCCCCGCTCGCCGCCGCCGTGGCCGTGCTGGTCCCCGCCGCGCTGGCGCTGTCGCGCTCCCTGTCCACCCTCTCCCTGGGCGACGAGACCGCCCGCGGCCTGGGCGTGCCCGTCCAGTGGGCGCGATCGGGGCTGCTGGCGGTCGCGGCGGGCCTGGTCGGGTTCGCCACCGCCGCCGCCGGGCCGGTCGCGTTCGTGTCCCTCATCGCCCCGCAGATCGCCGTGCGGCTGACCGGCGGGCCGCCGTCGGCGCCGCCCCTGTTCGCCTCCGCGCTGACCGGGGCCGTGGTGGTGCTCGCCGGGGACCTCGCCGCCCAGCCGTGGGACCTGCCCGTCGGTGTCGTCACCGGCATCGTCGGCGCGCTCGGCCTGCTGTGGCTGCTGGCCCGCGCGAACCGCACCTGACCGGAAGGCTCGGAGATGACCGATGAGAACCGCCTGCGCGCCGAAGGGCTGCGCGTCGCCTACGACGGCCGGACCGTGATCGACGGCGTCGACATCGAGATCCCGCCCGGCCGGACCACCGTCATCGTCGGCGCGAACGCCTGCGGCAAGTCGACCCTGCTGCGTGGGCTGTCCCGGCTGCTCTCCCCGGCGGGCGGGGCGGTCTACCTCGACGGCGCCTCCATCCACCGCATGCGCACGCGCGAGCTGGCCCGCCGGCTGGGCATCCTGCCGCAGTCGCCGAAGGCGCCCGAGGGGATGACCGTCCTCGAACTGGTCACCCGGGGCCGCAGCCCGCACCAGACCCTGTGGCGGCAGTGGTCGGCGGCCGACAGCGCCGCCGTGCGGGCCGCGCTGGAGGCCACCGGGACGGACGGCCTCGCCGGCCGCGCCGTCGACGAGCTCTCCGGCGGGCAGCGCCAGCGCGCCTGGATCGCCATGGCGCTCGCCCAGGAGACCCCCGTCCTGCTGCTCGACGAACCCACCACCTACCTCGACCTCGCCCACCAGATGGACGTCCTCGACCTCATCGCCGACCTCAACCGCGAGGGCGACCGCACCGTGGTCATGGTGCTGCACGACCTCAACCACGCCGGGCGCTACGCCGACCACGTCGTCGCCATGAAGGACGGCGGCGTCGTGGCCGAGGGCGACCCCGCCGACGTCCTCAGCGCCGCCCTCATCGCCGACGTGTTCGGCCTGCGCTGCGAAGTGATCAAGGACCCCCTCAGCGGGACCCCGCTCGTGGTGCCCTTCGGCCGGCACCGCTGCGCCGACCCCGCCTGACCGCCTGTTCCCGCGCCCCCTCCCGGCCCCCGAACCCGCCACACCACCCCCCGCACCGCACCCGAACCCGTCCCCCAAGGAAATGGAACGCGCCATGCCACGAACGCTCCTCGCCCGGCCCGCCGCGGCCGCCGGCCGCGGCCCGCTCGCCCTCGCCGGCGCAACGGCCCTCCTCGCCCTGCTCACCGCCTGCGGCGGCACCGCCCCCGGCGGGTCCGCCGACGACGAAGCTGGCGCCGATGGCGGCGGCTGGGAGTTCACCGACGACCGCGGCGAGACGATCTCCCTGCCCGAGCGCCCCGAGAACGTCGTCATGCAGGTCAACGCCGCCGCCGCACTGGTCGACTTCGGGGTCGACCCCGCCGCGGTCTTCGGCCCGCGCACCCTCGGCGACGGAAGCCCGTCCCCGCAGGCCGGCGACGTCCCCGCCGACACCCCGTCCGTGGGCACCGAGTTCGGCGAGTTCGACATGGAGGCCTACCTCGCCGCCGAACCCGACCTCGTCGTGACCATCATGTACGGCGAAACGCTGTGGTACCTGCCCGAGGAGGGCATCGAGGAGATCGAGGAGACCGCGCCGATCGTCGCCGTCCAGCTCGCCGGGGTGCCCGCCGACGAAGCGGTCGAGAAGTTCGCCGACCTCGCCGGATCCTTGGGCGCCGACCTCGACTCCGCCGAACTGGCCGAGGCGCGCGAGCAGTTCGAGGCCGCCGGCGACGCGCTGGCCGAGGCCGCCGAGGCCCAGCCCGACCTGTCGACCCTGGTCGTTCAGGGCACCCCGGACACCCTCTACATCGCCAAGCCGGAGTTCTACAGCGACCTGGCGTACTTCCAGGCCAAGGGGGTGGACATCGTCGTCCCCGACGGCGGAGAGGGGCCCAACTGGGAGGAGCTGAGCTGGGAGCGGGCCTCCACCTACGACGCCGACCTCATCCTCACCGACGACCGCGAGATCGCCCTGCCGCAGGACGACCTCGCCGACATCCCCACCTGGACCGAGCTGCCCGCGGTCCAGGAGGAGCAGCTGGGCCTCTGGCACGCCGAGACCCCGATGTCCTACCAGAAGCTCACGCCCGTGGTCACCGAACTGGCGGAGACCATCGAGGGGGCCGACCCCGATGTGGCCTGAGGAGTTCGCCGCCCGCTACCGCGAGCGGGGCTACTGGACCGGCACCGTACTCGGCGACGTGCTGCGCCGCGGCGCAGCACGCCACCCCGACCGCACCGCCCTGGTCTGCGGCGACCGGCGCTACGACTACGCCGCCCTGGACGCGTGGGCCGACCGCACCGCCGCCGGGCTGCTGCGCCTCGGCATCGGCGCCGGCGACAACGTGGTGATGCACCTCCCCAACACCGCCGAGTTCGTCGGCCTGTCCTTCGCCCTGTTCCGCATCGGGGCGCGGCCGGTGTACGCGCTACCCGCCCACCGGCGCAGCGAGATCGCCCATCTGTGCGCCCTCAGCGAGGCCGTGGCCTACGTCATCCCCGACCGCCACGCGGGCTACGACTTCCGCGACCTCGCGACCGAGATCCAGGCCGGGGCGCCGGCCCTGCGCCACGTGCTCGTCGCGGGCGACCCCGGCCCCTTCACCGCGCTGTCGGGCGTCGACGCCGACCCGGTGCCGCTGCCCGACCCCGACCCCTCGGCGGTCGCGCTGTTCCTGCTCTCGGGGGGCACCACCGGGCTGCCCAAACTGATCCCGCGGACCCACGACGACTACGCCTACAACCTGCGCGCCAGCGCCGAGGTCGCGGGCCTCGGCGCGGACACCGTCTACCTCGCGGCGCTGCCGGTCGCCCACAACTTCCCCCTCGCCTGCCCCGGCGTGCTGGGCACCCTGCACGCGGGCGGCACCGTCGTGCTGACCGCCAGCCCCAGCCCCGCCGACGCGTTCCCGCTGATCGAGCGGGAGCGCGTCACGGTCACCGCCCTGGTGCCGTCGCTGGCGCTGCTATGGCTGGAGGCCGCCAAGGCGACCCGGCGCGACCTGTCGTCCCTGCGGCTGCTCCAGGTCGGCGGCGCGAAGCTCAAGGAGGGGCCGGCCCGCCGGGTGGCCCCCGAGCTCGGCTGCGCCCTGCAACAGGTCTTCGGCATGGCCGAGGGGCTGCTCTGCTATACCCGCCTCGACGACCCCGGCGAGATCGTCGCCACGGCCCAGGGCCGCCCGCTGTGCCCCGACGACGAGGTCCGGATCGTCGACGCCGACGGGATCGACGTCGAGCCCGGCGCCACCGGCCAGCTCCTCACCCGCGGCCCCTACACGCTGCGCTGCTACCACCGGGCGCCGGAGCACAACGCGCGGGCGTTCACCGACGACGGCTTCTACCTGACCGGCGACCTCGTCCGCGCCCTGCCCACCGGCCACCTCGTGGTGGAGGGCCGGGTCAAGGAGGTCATCAACCGGGCCGGCGAGAAGGTGTCGACGGAGGAGGTCGAGGGCCACCTGCTCGCCCACCCCGCTGTGCACGACGCGGCGCTCGTGGGGGTGCCCGACGACCTGCTCGGCGAGCGCACCTGCGCGTTCGTGCTGCCGCGCGGCGCGGCGCCCTCCCACGCCGACCTGACCGCCTTCCTGAAGGACCGCGGGCTGGCCGACTACAAGCTGCCCGACCGCCTGGAGGTGCTGGCCGCGTTCCCCTACACGGCGGTGGGCAAGGTCAGCAGGAAGGCCCTCGCCCGCCGCGCTGCGGGGTGACCCGCGCCCCGGGCGGCGTCGCCGCCCGCCGTGGTCCGTCCGCGGCCCGCTGCGGGGCGACCCGCTCGGGCGGGCCCCGGGCCGGGCGCTCCCGCGCGCCCGGCCCGCCGGGCTCAGCGCGCCGCGACCGGCTCCGCCCGTGCAGCCTCGCGGGCGCGGCGGACCACGAACGGCGCGATGCTGCCCAGCTTCTCGCAGGTCTCCTCGTACTCCCGGTCGGGCGTGGAGTCGGCGACGATCCCCGCTCCGGCGCGCAGCCAGGTGCGCCCGCCCCGGCGGTAGATCGCGCGCAGCACCAGGGCGGAGTCGAGCGCACCGTCGGCCGACACCATCAGCACCGCCCCCGCGTACAGGCCGCGCGGCCGCTCCTCCAGCGCGCGGATCCGCTCGTAGGCGGCGCGCTTGGGGATGCCCGACGCGGTGATCGCGGGGAAGAGCGCGGCGAACGCGTCCAGCGCCGGCCGGCCGGCCGCGAGCCGGCCGTCGATTCGGGAGCCCAGGTGCTGGACGCTGCCGCGCTCCTTCACCCGCATGAACTCGGTGACCGCGACGCTGCCGGGCGCGCACAGGCCCTCCAGCTCCTCGCAGGCCAGCTTGACCGACGCGGCGTGCTCGTAGACCTCCTTGGGGTCGGAGAGCAGGTCGGCCCGGCGGGCGGCATCGGGGGCGCCGTCGCCGCCGAGGGCGCGGGTGCCCGCGAGCGGCAGCGTCGCCACCCCGCCGTCGGGGGAGACCTCGGCCACCGTCTCGGGGCTGAACCCGGCGGCCTGCCAGCCACCCAGGTCGAGCAGGAACGACCGCGACGGGGTGTTGTTGGCGCGGCCCAGCGCGTAGGTCGCGGCCAGGTCCGCGTCGAAGCCCACCTCCACCTCACGGGACAGGATCACCTTGCCGAGCCGCCCGGACCGGATATCGGCCACCGCCGAGGCGACGGCGGCGCGGTAGGCGTCGTGCCCCGCGGCCGCGTCGACGGCGACCGGGGTGGGGGCAGCGGCCCCGGGGGAGCCGGCGGGGTCCCGCAGCAGCTCGCGGACGTCGGCGAGCCGGTGCTCGTCGAGGGTGCGCACCACGAGCTCGTCGGCGCCCATCCGCACCTCGGTCCGCGGGACGAAGAGGTGGAGCAGCGGCGTCCCGGGGGCGGGGAGGGGCTGCCCCGCGATGGCGTAGGCGAGCTCGAAGGCGGCCCACCCGAAGGCGCGCCAGCCCTGCACGCCCGCGCCGGCCAGAGCGTCGCCGACCTGCGCCAGCGACGGCCCCGCCCAAGGTTCGACCCGGGTGCTGCCGTCGACGGTGCTGCGCACGGACGCGCCGTCCAGGACGACATCGGCCAGCGGGTCGCCGGCGAACCACCAGTCCCCGCCGCGCTCGTAGACGACGTACCCCTCGAACAGCCCCGACCCCGCCAGCCGCCCGGCCAGCGCCAGCGGCTCGAACCGGCCGGGGATTCTCAACTCGTGGTAACGGCGCACCGCAGACACAGGCTCTCCCATACGCGACGACGGAGACAAGGATTAGGCAAGCCTCGCCTAACCTACTGTCCCAGTCGAGGGAAGGGAAGTCCGGGGGCCGAAGGGCCGGCCAGGAGCCGGTCCTTCGGCCCCGATGGTGCTCAACCGAACCGGCGGCGGCCGTAGAGGCGGAGCAGGAACAGCAGCAGGGCCGCGTTGCAGGCGAGCCCGGCCAGCAGGTAGGGCCAGAAGGCCGCGCCTTCGGCGGACAGCCAGTAGACCTTGACCGGCCAGTACGACGGCAGCACGCCGAACAGCAGGTCCCACGGTGCCGGGAGGAAGTAGGGCAGGATCGGGACGCCGGCGATCACCAGCCCTATCGCCCGCACCACGGCGAGCCCCTCCACCTTGTTGCCCGCGACCAGGGCCATGACCACGGCCACCAGCGCCGCCACCAGGCCGGCGCAGAGCGAGGCTCCGAGCATCCCGGGTACCGCGTGGGCCGGCATCAGGCCGCTCAACGCCATCCCGATGACGACGTAGGCGAAGCTCACCCCCACGACGGTGGCCACCCGGTAGGCCGCGAAGGTCACCATCGGGACCGGGGTGACGCGCAGGGCGTGCAGGGTCCCGGTGTCCTTCTCATCCAGCAGGAGCAGCCCGGCCAGGGCACCGAGCAGCATCGGCTCGCCGGCGATGATGAACATCGACACGACGAGGTCGTGGTAGGGGGCGAGGTCGAAGGCGTAGCGGTCCCGGAGAAGGCCGGTCAGAGGCGGCAACGCGTACCGCGGGATGGCGACGTAGGTGAAGGGCGCCACCATGAGGAACAGCAGCATGGAATCCCGCCGCACCCCGGCGAGGTCGTTGCGGCCGAAGGCGCGGACGGCCCGGAGCGCGGACCGCCGGGGCGGTGCTGCCGGCGCGGTCATGTGCCCTCCCCGGCGACGATGTAGCGCTGGAAGACCCGCCGCGCGATGACCAGCAGGACGCCCGTCCACACCAACGGGACCAGGACACAGGCGGCGAGCTGCGCCCCTGTGAGTTCGATCTGCCCGAACGCGGCGCCGAACATCAGCAGGGGCCCCTGAGTCGGGATCAGATAGAGGACGGGGTGCTCCCACAGCCCGGAGTAGTGGATCAGCGGCACGTTGAGCAGGCCGAGCCAGAACGTCGACGGGAGCACCCAGTCCGTGATCGAGACGTAGGGGACGGCGCTCGAAAAGCTCACCAGGAGCATCACCAGGGCCCCGGTCACGGCCCCCAGCAGCACGAGCGGGACGTCGAAGCCGACTCCGTGGACGGGCAGGATGATGGCGAAGCTCAGCACCACGGTCAGCGCGGTCAGCGTCACGAGCTTGGCCACGATGTAGGCGCCGAACCGCAGGGGCGTCACCACCAAGGCGAACAAGGTGCGCTCGCCCTTCTCGAAGAACAGCGACCCGGCGATGAAGAAGAACGCCACGATCAGCAGGTCGCCGAAGAGCACCAGCGGCGCCGCGACATCGCGGTAGCCGGCGGGGATGGGCAGCAGGATCGCGAGCCACACCGCCGCCGAGAACACCGCCGCGTACAGGAAGCCGTAGCGCTGCTGGAGGCGCAGCTCCAGGCGCATGGTGGCGGCCAGCCCGCTCATGTCAGGCTCCGGCCGGTGACCTCGACGAACACGTCGTTGAGGGACGCCTCCTGGCTGTGGATCGCCTCGATGCGGTGGCCGCGCAGCAGCGCGTGCAGCCCGGCGTCGTCGGCCGCCCCGTCGAGGGGGAACTCCGCGTGCTCCAGCGCGTCCCCGCCATCGGCGCGGTAGTCGACGCGGATCGTGCGGCGGCTGCGGGCGATCCGCAGCTCGGCGGGTGAGTCGAGGATCGCGATCCGGCCGTCGACCACGAACGCCACCCGGTCGCACAGCTCCTCGGCGGTCGCCATGTCGTGTGTGGTCAGAAAGACCGTGCGGCCTTCGGCGCGCAGCTCGGCGATCATGTCCCGGACATTGCGGGCGTTGCGCGGGTCCAGCCCGGTGGTGGGCTCGTCCAGGAAGAGGAGCTCGGGCCGGTTGAGCAGGGCGCGCGCGAAGGTGAGGCGCGACTGCATCCCCTTGGAGAACTTCGACACCCGCGTGCGGGCGTCGCCGGCCAGGCCCACCCGCGTGAGGAGCGCCATCGGGTCCTCCGTCGCGCCGCTGTAGAGCGAGGCGAAGAACTCCAGGTTCTCCAGTGCGGTGAGCTTCTGGTAGTGGTTGGGCAGCTCGAAGGAGACGCCGATGCGCTCGTAGTAGGCGCCGCCCCATTCCCGCGGAGGGCGCCCCCAGACCTCGACGGTGCCCTGCGCTCCGGTGAGCAGGCCGATGAGGATCTTCTGCGTGGTGGACTTCCCGGCGCCGCTGGGGCCCAGGAAGCCGAAGACCTCGCCCCGGCGGACCTCGAAGTCCATGCCGCGGACGGCCGGCCCGGCCGCCTTGGGGTAGGTGTACTCCAGGCCCCCGACGCGGATCACGGTGTCCTGGGCGGTGGCGGCGCCCGTGCCGCCGGCCGGATGGGTGACGGTCACCGTCCCGTCCCCTTCCCGGAGTCGCGGTCGCTCTCGCGCTCGTGCCAGCGGTCGCGGATCGCCGAGTACTCGCCGACGAGGAAGTCGTACATCTCGTAGAGGTCGCGCAGCCGGTCCAGGTCCTCGGGCGGGGCGCCGGCGAGCCGCTTGAGGCCGTCCTCGGCAAGCTGCCGGACCGCGGTGGCCTGCCGGACGCGGTTGTCGATCTCCTGGCGCCACATGCCGGGGCGGACGCGGTAGTGGTGGCGGCGCGACCCGGGGACGGTGACGCGCTCCACGGCGCCGGCGCGGACGGCCATCCGCATGGACGTGCTGACGGATCCTCGGCTGATCCCGAGCGCGGTGGCGATGTCCTCCGCGGTCTGGAGCGCAGGGCTGCACACCATCAGGTGGCCGAGGACCCGGCCGTCCATGCGCGGCAGCCCTTCGTTCTCCCAGTACTGGGCCAGCTCCTCGGTGAACGCCTCGCGCTCCGGGCGCAGGGGGTCGTCGGGGGTTTCGGGCATCGTGCCCCTCCTTGTGCGTGTTCTCGTCACACACAGTAGGAGCGAAAATCCGAACTTTCAGTATTTTCTGAAAGTTCAGCCGATAGGGATCCGTTAAGATCCGCGACCCGTGCCCGCGGCCCCGGTCCGCCGGCCCGCGCACGGGTCGGCGGACCCGGAGGTCAGGCGAGGTAGCTGCGCAGGTGGCGGGCGGTGAGGGTGTCGCCTCCGGCGACGAGGTCGGCGGGGGTGCCGGTGAAGACCACCCGGCCGCCGTCGTGCCCCGCACCGGGGCCGAGGTCGATGATCCAGTCGGCGTGGGCCATGACGGCCTGGTGGTGCTCGATGACGATCACCGTGTTGCCGTCGTCGACCAGCCGGTCCAGCAGGGCCAGGAGCCGGTCGACATCGGCGAGGTGCAGGCCCGTCGTCGGCTCGTCCAGCACGTAGACCGTGCCGCGCTCGTTCATCCGGATCGCCAGCTTGAGCCGCTGCCGCTCACCGCCGGACAGGGTCGTCAGCGGCTGGCCCAGCCCGATGTAGCCCAGCCCCACATCGGCGAGCCGGTCCAGGATGCCCCGCGCCTTCCCCGAGGGGAAGAAGTCGCGCGCCTGGGCGACCGACATCGCCAGGACCTCGCTGATGTTCTTGCCGCGCAGGGTGTGGGCGAGGACGTCGCCGGTGAACCGCTTGCCGCCGCACTGCTCGCACACCGACGCCACCCCCGCCATCATGGCGAGGTCGGTGTAGACCAGCCCGATGCCCTTGCACGTGGGGCAGGCCCCCGCGGAGTTCGCGCTGAACAGCGACGCCTTGACCCCGTTGGCCTTGGCGAAGGCGGTGCGGATCGGGTCGAGCAGCCCGGTGTAGGTGGCGGGGTTGCTGCGGCGCGAGCCGCGGATGGCCGACTGGTCGACGACCACCACCCCCTCGCGCCCGGGCAGCGCGCCGTGGATCAGCGAGCTCTTGCCCGAGCCCGCCACACCGGTGACCACCGTGAGCACGCCGAGCGGGACGTCGACGCTGACGTCGCGGAGGTTGTGCAGGCTGGCGCCGGTGATCGGCAGCCGCCCGCGGGCGGTGCGCACCCGCGGGCGCAGCGCGGCGCGGTGGTCGAGGTGCTTGCCGGTGAGGGTGCCGGAGTCGCGCAGCCCGCCGACGCTTCCGGCGTAGCAGACCCGGCCGCCCGCGGTCCCGGCCCCCGGGCCGATGTCGACCACGTGGTCGGCGATCGCGACGGTCTCGGGCTTGTGCTCGACCACCAGGACCGTGTTGCCCTTGTCGCGCAGCCGCAGCAGCAGGTCGTTCATGCGCTGGATGTCGTGCGGGTGCAGGCCGATGGTGGGCTCGTCGAAGACGTAGGTGAGGTCGGTGAGCGGGGAGTTGAGGTGGCGCACCATCTTCACGCGCTGCGACTCGCCGCCCGACAGGGTGCCCGCCTCGCGGTCGAGGCTCAGGTAGCCCAGCCCGATCTCGGCCAGCGCGTCCAGCAGCTCCAGCAGGCCGGCCGCCATGGGCCCCACCGACGGGTCCCCGATGCCGCGGATGAACTCGGCGAGGTCGCTGACCTGCATGGCCGAACAGTCGGCGATGTTGCGGCCGTCGATCCGGGCGGCCAGCGCCGCCGGGTTGAGCCGCGCACCGCCGCACGCCGCGCAGGCGGTGAACGTCACCGCGCGGTCCACGAACTCCCGGATGCGGGGCTGCAATGCGTCGCGGTCCTTGGCCAGGAACGACTTCTGGACCCGCGGCATCAGCCCCTCGTAGGTGATGTTGCTGTTGCCGATCTTGACGGTGCCGGCGGGCCGGTGCATGAGGTCGGCCCACTGCTGTTCGGTGTAGTCCTTCAGCTTCACCGCGGGGTCGACGAACCCCGAATTGGCGTAGGTCTGCCAGTGCCAGGAGTTCACCGGGAAGCCGGGGGCGGTGATGGCGCCCTCGTTCAGGGACAGCTCGACGTCGACGACGTGGCCGACGTCGATCGTCGACACCCGGCCGAGCCCCTCGCACTCCATGCACATGCCCTCGGCCAGGTTGAAGCTGAACGCTCCCGCACCTCCGGCGTGCGGGGTGCCCAGGCGGCTGAAGATGATCCGCAGCATCGCGTAGGCGTCGGTCGCGGTGCCGACCGTGGAGCGGGAGTTGGCGCCCATCCGCTCCTGGCCGACGACGATCGCGGCGCTGAGGTTGCGCAGCGTGTCGACGTCGGGGCGGCCGGGGCTGGGCATGAACGACTGGAGGAACGCGGAGTAGGTCTCGTTGATCAGGCGCTGCGACTCCGCCGCGATGGTGCCGAACACCAGCGACGACTTGCCGGACCCGGACACCCCCGTGAAGACGGTCAGCCGGCGCTTGGGGATGTCGAGGGAGATGTCGGCGAGGTTGTTCTCCCGTGCGCCGCGGACCTGGATCACGTCGTGGCTGTCGGCGACGTGCCGGCCGCCGGACGGGGAGGTGCTCTCGGTGCGGATCGGCGGATGCTCCATGGGGACCCTTCACATGGTCGTGGGACGTCGCACGGGCGTGCGACGCCGAGGAGGACGGATGCAGAGAGGGGTGTCCCGGGGCTCTCATCGGAGCGCGGTCGGGGCTTCAATTATTTCATTGAAGTGGATGTGCAGGGTTTTCCCGATGTGAGGCGGAAAAACGGCACGTGGTGGATCGAAGCGAGCAGAAAACCCTCAACGTCCCGAGGCGGGTGCGCCGCTCGCACCGGACCGGCGGTTCCGGCCACGCCGGTCGGGGGGTTGCGGGCGGGACGGCTGTTGCGCCAGGGGCGCGCGCCGATGATCATGATCACGCACCGTCGCCGACGGGGAGCCGTTCCCGGTCCTCCGCTGGCAAGACCGCCGCGCGCGCGGGCCGGAATCGGCGGTTCCGGCCCGCCGTGGCATCCACCGTCGCCCATCCGCGACGACCTTCTATGCGCCCCGATCCGCCCCGGCCGCCGCCCTGCTCCGCCCCGAAGCCCCGGCCTGCGGCCGGGGCTTTTCGCGTCCGCGACCGCGGTCGGACCCCAGCGCCCCCTTGGTGATCCGCGTCAATCTTGCCGAAACATTGACAATCTTGCGCAAGGTTGTCACGATGTGACCCACGTCATCGCGTGTGATCGACGTAACGTCATCGTTCCTGCTGGGAGGGTTCCGTGAGTCCGACGCTCACCGACGTGGCCAAGAAGGCCAACGTCGCCCTGTCGACCGCGTCACGGGCGTTCAGCGACCCCGACCGCCTCGGTCCCGACACCTTGCGCAAGGTGCTGTCCACCGCGCGGGAACTCGGCTACGAGCCCCCCGCCCCCCGGGCCGCCGAGCCGCGCCCCGACACCGGGACCGTCACCGTCGCTGTGGTCGTCCCCGACGTCGCCAACCCGGTGTTCTCCGCGTTCGTCAAGGCCGCGCAGAGCCAGGGGTGGCACCGGCGCCACACGGTCGTCCTCGCCGACACCGACTTCGACCCCGACCGCGAGCGCGAGGTCATCGCGCACCTGCGCGACCGGGTCGACGGCCTCGTCGTCTGCTCGCCGCGGCTGGACGCCGCCGAGATCGAGGCCCTGAGCGGCGGCGTCCCCGTCGTCCTGGTCAACCGCGAGGCGACCGGGACCGACACCGTCCTCGCCGACGCCACCGACGGCCTGCGCCAGGCGCTCGACTACCTGACCGCGCTCGGCCACCGGCGCATCGCCTACGTGCAGGGCTCCCCCCGGTCCTGGTCCAACGCCCACCGCGTCGAGGTCGTCCGCCACCTCGCCGACACCCACGACCTCGAACTGGAGCTGCTGGGCTCACAGGCCGAGACCGTCGCCGGCGGCACGGCCGCCGCCGCCCGCGTGGTGGCCAGCGGGGCGACCGCGGTGATCGCCCACAACGACCTCGTCGCCCTGGGCGTGATCACCGGCGCCCGCACACTCGGCGTCCGGGTCCCCGACGACCTCTCCGTGGTCGGAATGGACGACATCCCCTTCGCCGCCGTGTCCCAGCCCACCCTGACCAGCATCGCCGTCCCCATGGGCCGGGCCGGCTCGCTCGCCCTGCGGATGCTCGACCAGGCCATGGCCGGCGACGGCGCGGGCCCCCGCTGCCTGCGCCTGCCCACCCAGCTGGTCGTCCGGGGCTCCACCCGCCCCGCCGCGGCCCGCGTCCCCGCCGACACCAGGGGGAACCCGTGAAGATCGTGATCGCCGACGCCAACCTGCGCCAGTGCCGCTCGGAACTCGGCCTGGCCCTGCCCGCCGGGTCCGAGGTCGTCTGGGCCGACCGGATGGCCGACCCCGGGCTGGAGGCCGCGGTGGCCGACGCCGACGTGCTCGTCAGCGGCCGGTGCCCCGCGGGCATCGCCGCGGCCGGCAAGGCGCTGAAGCTCGTCCACGCAGCGGGCGCGGGCGTCGAGAAGATCGACATCGGCGCGCTGCCGTCGGGCACCGTGGTCGCCAACACCTTCCACCACGAGGACTCCATCGCCGAATACGTGGTGGCCTCGGCGATCCTGCTCCGCCGCGGCTTCCTCGCCCAGGACCGCGCGCTGCGCACCGGGGAATGGGCCTCGCCCGCGCACGACCCCGCGGTGCCCTGGCCCGAGGCGCTGTCCTCGGCCACGGTCGGCTTCATCGGGTTCGGACACATCGGCGCCCGGGCGTGGGAGCGCCTGCGCGCGTTCGGCGCGACCGGGCTGGCCGTGACCCGCCGCGGCACCACCGACGCCGCCGCGCACGGCCTGGAATGGGCCGGGGCCATCGACGACCTCGGCGCGCTGCTCGACCGCTCCGACGTCGTCGTGCTCTCCGCCCCGCTCACCCCGCAGACCACCGGCATCATCGGCGCCGCCGAACTCGCCCGCATGGGCCCCCGCTCCATCCTGATCAACGTGGGCCGCGGGCCCCTGGTCCAGGAGAGGGCGCTCTACGAGGCGCTGGCCGACCGAGGCATCCTCGGCGCGGCCATCGACGTCTGGTACGCCTACCCCGACGGCGGCAACCGGGCCGCCCCGTCGGCCCTGCCCTTCCACGAGCTGCCGAACGCGCTGCTGACACCCCACTCCTCGGGGCTCACCCGCCAGACCTTCGCGGGCCGCGCGGCCGACATCGCGGCCAACATCGGCCGGCTCGCCGCCGGAGAACCGCTGGCCAACGTCGTGGCGGTGGCACCGTGACCGACCGCATCGCAACCGCCGAAGTCCTGGTCACCAGCCCCGGCCGCAACTACGTGGCACTGAAGGTCACCACCGAGGCCGGCGTCGTCGGCTGGGGCGACGCCACCCTCAACGGGCGCGAACTCGCCGTCGCCTCCTACCTGCGCGACCACGTCTGCCCGATCCTCATCGGCCGCGACCCCGCCCGCATCGAGGACACCTGGCAGTACCTCTACCGCGGCGTCTACTGGCGCGGCGGCTCGGTCACCATGGCCGCCATCGGCGCCGTCGACCTCGCCCTGTGGGACATCCTCGGCAAGACCGCGGGCCTGCCCGTGTACCGGCTGCTCGGCGGGGCCGTCCGCGACCGGATCCTGTCCTACACCCACGCCACCGGCTGGGACGTCCCGGCGCTCCTCGACGCCGTCGACGCCGTGCGCGACCGCGGCTTCCAGGCCGTGCGCGTGCAGACCGGGGTTCCCGGGCTCGACACGGTCTACGGGGTCCCGCGGGACCGCGCCGCCTACGAGCCGGCCGGCCGCGGCGCCGCCCCCGCCGAGGAGGTCTGGGACACCGGCGCCTACCTGCGCCACGTCCCCGGTGCACTCGCCGAGGTCCGGGCGCACACCGGGGACGACCTCGCCCTCCTCCACGACGCCCACCACCGGCTGACCCCCTCCCAGGCCGCCCGCCTCGCGCGCGATCTGGAGCCCGTCGACCTGTTCTGGCTGGAGGACGTCACCCCCGCGGAGAACCAAGACGTGCTGCGGCTGGTCCGCGCGCACTCCACCGTCCCGCTGGCCATCGGCGAGGTCTTCACGAGCGTCTTCGAGTTCCGCAGCCTCATCACCGAGCAGCTGATCGACTTCGTGCGCGCCGCCGTGTCCCACGCCGGGGGCATCAGCCACCTGCGCCGCATCGCCGCGCTGGCCGACGTCTGGCAGGTGCGGATGGCCCCGCACGGCCCCTCCGACGTCTCACCGGTGGCCCTGGCCGGCTCGCTCCACTTCGGCCTGGCCACCCCCAACTTCGCCATCCAGGAGTACATGGGCTACCCCGACCCGGTGCACGAGGTCTTCGGGCACGCGTGGACCTACGCCGACGGCCACCTGCACCCCGGCGACGCCCCCGGGCTCGGCGTCGAGGTCGACGAGGCGCTCGCCGCCAGATACCCCTACGAACGCGCCTACCTGCCCGTCGCCCGCAGGCGCGACGGCTCGATGACGGATTGGTGACGCCCATGACCCCGGGACCCCACCCGCCCCGCCTGGGGGCCGCCTCGACCCCCGCCGGCACGCTCGTGCACCACCGCGGCGGCCCCGAGACCGGCATCGTCCACCTGGGCCTGGGCAACTTCCACCGCGCCCACCAGGCCGTCTACACCGCGCAGGCGCTCGCCCACACCGACGGACCGTGGGGGATCCTCGGCGTGGCCAGCCGCTCCCCGGCGGTCGCCGACGCCCTGCGCGCCCAGGACCTGCGCTACAGCGTCCTGGAGGTCTCCCCGGAGGGCACCCGCGCGAGCGTCCCGGCCGTGCACACCGGCGTCCTCGTCGCCGCACAAGAGCCGGGCGCCGTCCTCGACGCCCTGGCCGCCCCCGCGACCGCGATCGTCACGCTCACCGTCACCGAGCACGGCTACACCTTCGCGCCCGGCAGCGGCGGCCTCGACCTCGCGAACCCGCTGGTGCGCGCGGACCTGGCCGGCACCGCGCCGCCCCGCACTACCATCGGGCTCCTCGCCCGCGGGCTGCTGCGCCGCGCCCGCACCCACGGCCGGCCGGTGACCGTGCTCAGCTGCGACAACCTCGTCCAGAACGGTGCCACCACGCGGCGGCTGCTGCGCGAATTCGCCGCCGAGCTGCCCGCGGCGGAGGGCGCCGAACTCCTCGCCTACCTCGACACCGCGGCCTTCCCCAACAGCATGGTCGACCGGATCGTGCCCGCGACCACCGACGCCTACCGCGCCACGGCGGCCCGGCTGCTGGGCGCCCGCGACGAGGTCCCGGTTCCGGCCGAGCCGTTCACGATGTGGGCCCTGGAGGACCGCTTCGCCGCGGGGCGGCCGGCGTGGGAGAGCGCCGGGGCCGTGTTCACCGACGAGGTCGACGCCTATGAGCTGATCAAGCTGCGGCTGCTCAACGGCACGCACTCGCTGCTGGCCTACCTCGGGGCGCTGCACGGCTGCGCCACGATCCCCGAGGCCATCGCCCGGCCGGAGATCGCCGCGGCCGCCGACCGCGTCCTGCGCACGGAGTACCTGCCAACGGTCCGCGTGCCCGGCGGCATGGACATCGAGCGCTACATCGCGGAGCTGTCCGCCCGCTGGTCCAACTTCGCCTTGGGCCACAAGACCAGCCAGGTCGGGTCGGACGGGTCGGTCAAGCTGCGCCAGCGGGTCCCGGAGCCGGCGCTCGCCCACCTGGCTGCGGGCCGGATGCCCCACCACCTCGCGCTGACCCTCGCCGCCTACCTGTGCTGCATCGCCCCGCCCCCCGGGTTCGACCCGGGACCGGCCGCCGCGGCCATGTCCGACCCCGCGCGCGCCACCCTCACCCCACTGGCAGGGGGCAGTGCCCGCGACTTCGCCGCCGCGGTCCTGCGCACCGGCCTGCTCGGCGCCGGGCTCGCGGAACACACCGCGTTCGCCGACCGCGTCGCCGAACTGATCACGGTCATCACCACCCACGGCCCTCTCACCGCGGCCCGCGAGACCGCCGAAGCGGCCGAACCCGACACACGCTCCCCGTCCGAGGACCCCGTCCCCGGCACACCGTCGACCACGCCCGCCCACTGACCACCACCATTCCGGCGACTGCAAAGGAGGCCTGATGACAGGACTTCTCCACCGCCTACGACCGGCGTAGAGGCGACGATCGCCCGGTCGCCGACCGGGCGCCTTGGTCGCGCATCCCGGACACACGACCCGGACCCCGATCCTGCCCGCCGTCGCGGCTCCGCCGCGCCGACGCCCGTTCACCGCTTCCCGTCCGAGACGGACGGCTCGGCCCGCTGACGCCGCACGACGGCACCGGGCATACCACCGGATTCCGGCCGATCCCGCCGGACGCCGCGCCACATCCGCATCTCGCATTCCGCACCCCGCCGGTGCCCGGCTCCGGCGTACCCGCCGTCCCGCTCACGGCGCGACCGGCCACCGGTCCCCGCCGGACCCGCACTCGATTCCCCGGACCCGCCCCGGATCTCCGGGCCCCGGGCTCCCGGACCCGCGGACTCCCGAACCCGCGGACCCGCGGACCCGCGGACCCGTCCCGGATCCCGATACCACGACCTAAGGAACCGCCATGACCGTGCCCACGACCACCCGGGCCGCCGTCCTGCACGGACCGCAGGACCTGCGCATCGAGGAACTCGCCCTGCCCCCGCTGGGGCACGATGACGTCCTCGTCGCCGTGGACGCGGTCGGGATCTGCGGCTCCGACATGCACTACTTCGCCAGCGGGCGCAACGGGCAGAACGTCCTGCGCAGCCCCACCGCGCTCGGGCACGAGGCGTCCGGTGTCGTGGCCGCCGCCGGACCCGGCGCGGCCATCCCCGTGGGCACCCGCTGCGCGGTCGAGCCCGCCGTGGGGTGCGGGCGGTGCCCGACCTGCCGCTCCGGCCGCTACAACCTGTGCCCCGCCGGGACCTGCCTCGGCTCCCCGCCCACCCACGGCGCGATCGCGGACCACATCGTCGTCCCCGCCCGCGCGGTCCACCCCCTGCCCGATGCCGTCCCCACCGAGACCGGCTCCCTGATCGAGCCGCTCGCCGTGGCGGTCTGGGCGGTCCGGCGCGCCGACGTCCGCTTCGGGCACCGGGTCCTGATCACCGGGGCCGGCCCCATCGGGATCCTGGCCGCCCAGGTGGCGCGCGCGGCCGGGGCGAGCGAGGTCGTCGTCACCGACGTCAACGACGCCCGGCTCGCCCGGGCCGCCGCCCTGGGCGCCACCGCCGTCCTCAACACCGCCGACGCCGCCCCCGCCCTCACGGGCATGGACCGGCTGCTGGAGTGCTCCGCCCACCCCGAGGCCCTGTGGCAGGGCATCCGCACCCTGGCGCCGGCGGCCCGCGCGACGGTCGTCGGCCAGGCCGCGCCCGCAGTCGACGGCCTGCCGCTCGCGTTCCTCCAGCGCTGGGAGATCGACCTGGTCACCGCGTTCCGCTACGCCCACGCCTTCCCCACGGCCATCGACCTGGCCGCGTCCGGCCGCGTCGACCTGGCCGGGGTGCTCACCGGCCGCTTCGACCTCGACCACACCGCCGACGCGCTGCGCGCCCCCGGGCACGACCCCGCCCACCTCAAGGTCGTCGTCCGGCCCGCGACAACGGCGCCCTGACCGCCGCACCCGCCGCCACACCCGTCACCCGCCATCACATCCACCACCACCCACCGCACCCACCACCCACCACCCACCACCGCACCCACCACCCACCGCTCACCACCCCACCCGCCCCGGCCCCAGGGCCCCGGTCCCCAGCGAGGAAAAATGGACGCCACACAGCCGGCAGCACCGGCACCGATGACGCCGGGCCCGAAGGCCCCGGCCCAGCCGGACCCCGACCCCCGCGCGGTGCGCCGCGCCGCGTGGGCGGGCCTGGTCGGCACCACGCTCGAGCAGTACGACTTCGTCATCTACGGCACCGCGTCCGCGCTGGTCTTCTCGGTGCTGTTCTTCCCGAACGTGTCCCCGGCCGTCGGCATCCTGGCGAGCTTCAGCGCCTACGCGGTCGGCTTCGCCGCCCGCCCCCTCGGGGGCCTGTTCTTCTCCCGTTACGGCGACCGGCTCGGCCGCAAGTGGGTGCTCGTCAGCACCCTGCTGCTCATGGGCGGCTCCACGCTGGCCATCGGCCTGCTGCCGACCTACACCCAGGCGGGCATCATCGCACCGGCGCTGCTCGTCATCTGCCGGTTCTTCCAGGGCGTCGGCGCCGGCGCGGAGCAGGCCGGCGCCGCCACGCTGCTCACCGAGACCGCCGGGGCGGGGCGCCGGGGCAGGTTCGCCTCGCTGGTCATGACCGGCGCGGCGCTCGGCACCGCCTTGGGAGCGGTGGCGTGGATGCTGGTGCAGCGGCTGCCCGAGGACGCCCTCATGAGCTGGGGGTGGCGGCTGGTCTTTCTCTCCAGCCTCGTCGTGACCGTCGTCGCCATGGTCATCCGCCGCACACTGGTCGAGAGCCCGGTCTTCACCGAGCTCAAGGAGCAGCACGTGCAGCCGCCCAAACCGGTGGGCGAGGTCTTCCGGTACGGCCGGCGTCCCACGCTCATGGTGCTGTTCATGAACGTCGGGGTGAGCGCCCAGTCCTACACCTACCAGGTGTTCATGGCCTCCTACCTGGTCTCGACGGTCGGCGTGGACGCCGATTTCGTCCCGCAGGTACTGCTGATCGGGGCGCTGTGCGGCGGCGTGGCCGCGGTGGGCTTCGGGGCGCTCTCCGACCGGTTCGGGCGCAAGCCGGTCTACACCGTGATGGTCGGCGCGATGGTGCTGCTCCCGGCGCCGACGTTCATCGCCCTCAACACCGGGTCGCCGGTGGCCATCACGGTCGCGATGATCGTCGGGTTCATCCTGGCCTGCCAGGGCGCGGTGGGCGTGCAGATGAGCTACTTCCCGGAGCTGTTCGGCAACCGCTACCGCTACGCCGGCGTGACGCTCGGCCGGGAGTTCTCCTCTGTTCTGGGCGGCGGGGTGGCCCCGCTGATCTGCGCGGCGCTGGTGAGCGCCTTCGCCGGCTCGTGGGTGCCCGTCGCGGCCTACATGATGGTGATGATGGCCGTCAGCCTCGTCGCGTCCCTCTTCGCCCCGGAGACCCTCGATCGCGACCTCACCACCGCCCACGACGCAACGGCCGCCCCGTCCGGCAGCGGCGCGGCCCCCGCCCCCGCAGCGGGGGACGCGGCACGGCGGTGACCTGAACCGCCACCGGTGCGGCGGAGCGGCCGTGACCGGTCGCACGGGAAGGCCCATGGCCACCCTCGGGGGAGGCCATGGGCCTTCCCGCGTCCGCCGCCCGCTCGCCGCCTCCGGGCCTTCTCCAGCGCACCGCGCGGCGAAGAAAGGTCCGACCAAGTCTTGACGTCGATGTTAACACGGTCGTAGCCTCCCCGTATTGGTTTGACCAATCTCACACAGGAGGTGGGTCCGGTGGGCATCGACGTCTCGAACCTGGTGCGCAGTCTGGCCGAACAGGCGACCCCTGAGGCCGACACCGGGCGCCTGCGCCTGCCCACCGAACGCGACCTCGTGGCCTCCCTGGAGGTCAGCCGCGGCACCCTGCGCGAGCAGCTGTCGATGCTCGCGATGCTGGGCTTCGTCGACCGCACCCAGGGCCGCGGCTCCTACCTGAGCGTGCCCGACGCGAGCTTCATCCAGCTCCACTTCGACCTGTCGAGCCAGCTCGGCCACCTCAGCAGCGACCAGTTCGGCTCGGCCCGCGAGATGCTCGAGATCTCCGTCGCCGAGACCGCGGCCCGCCGCGCCACCGCCGACGACGTCGACCACCTGCGCGCGCTGGTCGACGACATGGTGCACGCCAGCGCCGACGGCGACGACGACCGCGCCCTCGAAGCCGACCTGGCGTTCCACCGCGGCCTCGTCGCCATCGTCGACAACCCGATCTTCAGCCTGCTCCACGACGGGCTCAGCCACGTCCTGCGCAGCGAAGTCGTGCAGCGGCGGCGGGTGGCGGTCGAGCGCCAGCCGCTGAAGCCCGGCGCCACCCGGGTCACCGACACCGTCCACTACGGCATCGTCGAAGCCGTCGGCGAACGCGACGGCGACGGCGCCCGGATCGCCATGCGCCGCCATTTCGAGGTGTGGTCCTCGCTCACCGGCGGCCCCTGACCCGCGCCTGCCGGCCGCCACCCCGCCACCCGGACCACCCGCCCCGCACCACTCCGCAACCCACGGCCGCGGCCGCGCTGCGCCATGCCCCGCCATGCCCGCGGACCGCAGCCACCCCCAATCCCCAGGGAGGACAGCCATGCCCCGACCCACCGTGGTCTTCGCCGGAACGGGCGCGATCGGCCGGCCGATGGCGAGCCGCGTCGCGGCCGCCGGCCACCCGATCGTCGCGGTCGACCCCCATCCCGCCGCGCACGCCTGGGCCGAGGAGGCCGGGATCACCGCAGCCGCGTCCCTCGCCGAAGCGCCCCGCGCCGAGACCGTCGTGGTGATGGTCGCGACCCCTGAGCAACTGGCCGCGCTCGTGGACGACGCCCTCGCCGTGGGCGTCACCGGGCAGCGGTGGATCGTGATGAGCACGGTCGGCCCCGACAGCGTCCGCGAACAGGGCGGCCGCCTGGCCGCAGCGGGCGCCGCGGTCCTCGACGCCCCCGTGACCGGCGGCGTCGCCCGGGCCCGCACGGGCGAGCTCACCCTGTTCGCCGCCGGCCCCGCCGAGGACATCGCGGCCGCGCGCCCGGTCCTGGACCGCCTCGGCACCGTCCGCGAGGTCGGCGGCGAGATCGGCGCCGGCCAGGCGATCAAGGTCGTCAACCAGCACCTGTGCGCCGTGCACATCGTCGCCGCCGCCGAAGCCCTCTCCCTCGCCGGCGACCTGGGGCTGGACCGCCGGGACGTGCTCGCCCTGGTCGAGCAGGGCGCCGCGGGCTCGTGGATGCTCTCCGACCGCGGGCCGCGGATGCTCGAAGGGACCGACACGGAGGTCACCAGCGCCATCGGGATCTTCGTCAAGGACAGCGACCTCGTCGCACAGGCCGCCCGCGGCGCCGGCGCGCAGACGCCCCTCCTGGACGTCGCCCGGGACCGCTACGCGCGGGCGGCCGAGCTGGGCCTGGCCCGGCGCGATGACTCCCGCGTCATCGAGACCTACGGCGGCCCCGAGTGACCCCGCGGCAGCGCACCACCGCGCGCGCAGACCACCGAGGAGGAGCAGCCCATGCCCGCTGAGACCGACACCGCCGGGAGCCGCCGGGACGACGCCGCGAAGGTGTCAGCGGCCTCCATGATCGGCACCGCCGTGGAGAGCTACGACTTCTTCATCTTCGGCACCGCCTCCGCCGCCTACTTCGGCACCGTCTTCTTCCACTCCGGCAACGCCCTCGTGGGCGTGCTGGCCTCCTTCGCCACCCTCGCCGTCGGCTTCTTCTTCCGCCCCCTCGGCGGCTACCTCGCCGGCCACTACGGCGACCGGATCGGCCGCAAGGCCGTCCTGCTGTGGTCGCTGGCGGTCATGGGCGTCGGCACCGTCCTCATCGGCCTGCTGCCCACCTACGAGCAGGTGGGCGTGGCCGCCCCCGTCCTGCTGGTCGCCCTGCGCATCCTCCAGGGCATCGGCTTCGGCGCCGAATGGGGCGGGGCCGTGCTGATGGCGGTGGAGCACGCACCCCGGCTGCGCCGCGGCTTCTTCGGCGCCGTGCCCCAGATCGGGATCCCCGCCGGCCTGCTGCTGGCCAACGGCGCGTTCCTGCTGTCGGAGGCGCTCTTCGAGGGCGACTGGGTGTGGCGGGCGCCGTTCCTGTTCTCCGTCGTCATGATCGGCGCCGGGATGTTCATCCGGCTGCGCGTCGCCGAGTCGCCCGAGTTCACCGAGATGAAGGAGCGCAACGAGATCCGCCGGACCCCCGCGCTCGACGTCATCCGCAGGGACTGGCGGGTGATCGGCAAGATCATCGGGCTGCGCCTGGCCGAGACCGGCGGCTACTACATCACCACCAGCTTCCTGCTCTCCTACGTCGTCCTCGCATCCCTGGGGGAGACCGAGGACGTGCTCATCGGCACCATCGTCGGATCCGCGCTCGGCCTGGTCAGCCACCTCGCGTTCGGGGCGCTGTCCGACCGGATCGGCCGCAGGCCGGTGTTCCTGATCGGCTCGGTGACCGCCGTCGCCTTCGGCGTGCCGATGTTCCTCCTCGTCAACACCGGGGCGCTGGTCATGATCGTCGTCGCGGTGGCGATCGGGCTGGTGCTGACCCACGACCCCATCTTCGCGGTGGAGGCCTCGTGGTTCTCCGAACTGTTCCCGCGGGACGTGCGCTCGTCGGGCATCTCACTGGCCTACAACGGCGCCTCCATGGTCGCGGGCCTGCTGCCGTTCCTGGCGACCGCGCTCTACGGCTGGACCGGCTGGATCGGCCCGGCGCTGCTCTTCAGCGCCCTGGGCGTGGTCTCCACCCTCGCTGGCCTGGCCACCCGCGAAACCGCCCCGGCCAAGGCCGCCGACACCGCTCCCGGCCCCGAGCCCGCCCGGCCCACCGCCCCGCTGACCTGACGGAAAGGCCCACCACCACATGACCACCACCCATCCGGCGCCCGCCGCCGGCACCGACCGGGCCACCCGGGCCCACCGCGTGCGCGCGGCCGCCTACCGCATGCGCCACCACATCCTCGACATGGGCGAGGCCCAAGGGCAGGGCTACGTGGGCCAGGCGCTCGGCGCCGCCGACGTGCTCGCCGCTGTCTACACCGACCAGCTGCGCCACCGCCCCGACGACCCGCAGTGGGCCGGACGCGACCGGTTCCTGCTCTCCACCGGCCACTACGCCATCGCCCTGTACGCAGCCCTGGCCGAAGCCGGCACCGTGCCCGCCGCCGAACTCGCCACCTACGGGTCCGACGACTCCCGGCTGCCGATGTCGGGCATGGCCAGCTACACGCCCGGCATGGAGATCTCCGGGGGCTCGCTCGGCCACGGCCTCACGGTCGCCGTCGGCATGGCGCTCGGCCTGCGGCTGCGCGGCTCGCAGGCGCGGGTCATCAACTTCCTCTCCGACGGCGAACTCGACGAGGGCTCCACCTGGGAGGCGGCCATGGGCGCCGCCCACCACCGCCTCGGCCACATCACCGCCCTGGTCGACATGAACGCCCTCCAGGCCGACGGCCCCACCCGCCAGGTGCTGGGCACCGAACCCGCCGAGGACAAGTGGACCGCCGCCGGCTGGTTCGCCCAGCGCGTCGACGGCAACGACGCCGACGCGCTCCTGGCCGCCTTCGACACCGTCGCACAGCGCGCCGACCCGCACGGGGCGCCGTCGGTGATCCTGTGCGATACCCGGATCGGCCGGGGCGTGCCGCTCCTCGAAACCCGGGAGAAGGCCCACTTCATGCGGATCGACGCCGACGAATGGCAGCCGTGCCGCGACCAGCTGACCGCCGGCCACCAGGGAGCGCAGGCCCGATGACGACCACCACCACGAGCACGCCCAAGCGCCTGACCACCTCGGCGATGATCGCCTCCTTCGCCGACCCCGGGCAGAAGACCGCGTCCGCCCCGTTCGGGCACGCGCTGGCCGCCCTGGCCGAGACCGACGAGCGCATCGTCGGACTCACCGCCGACCTCGGCAAGTACACCGACATGCACGTCTTCGCCGACGCCCACCCGGAGCGCTTCTTCCAGATGGGCATGGCCGAGCAGCTGCTCTTCGGGGCCGCAGCGGGGATGGCCGAGGTCGGGTTCGTCCCGTTCGCCTCCACCTACAGCGTCTTCGCCGCCCGCCGCGCCTACGACTTCCTCTGCCTGGACATCGCCGAGCCCGGCCTCAACGTCAACATCGTCGGCGGCCTGCCCGGCCTGACCACCGGATACGGGCCGAGCCACCAGGCCACCGAGGACATCGCGATCTTCCGCGGGATGCCCGGCCTGACCATCGTCGACCCGTGCGACTCCGTCGACATCGAGCAGGCGGTGCCCCAGCTGGCCGCGGCCGAGGGGCCGACCTACCTGCGCCTGCTGCGCGGCAAGGTGCCCACCGTGCTCGACGAGTACGACTACGAGTTCCGGCTCGGCAGGGCCGCCGTGCTGCGGGGCGGGGCCGACGTCGTGTTCGTCTCCAGCGGGCTCATGACGATGCGCGCCTTGCAGGCCGCCGAACGGCTCGCCGCGCACCGGGTCGACGCCGCCGTGGTGCACACGCCCACCATCAAGCCGTTCGACGGCGAGACCGTGCTGGCCGAGGTCGACCGCGACCGCCTCGTGGTGACACTGGAGAACCACACCGTGGTCGGCGGGCTGTTCGAGACCGTGGCCTCCGCCATGGTGGCCCGGGGGATCGGGCGCAGGGTCGTGCCCGTCGCCCTGCCGGATGCGTTCCTCGACGCCGGCGCCCTGCCGACCCTGCACGAGCGCTACGGGCTCGCAACGGATTCCATCGTGGACCGGGTCCTCGCCGAACTCGCCTGACCCGCCCGGGGGGAGGGGTGCGGGGACGCCGGCGGAGCAGGGAAGGGCGCCGCCGGCGTCGCCGCACCGGTCACTCGTAGCGGTAGGACAGGTGCCGCCACCAGTCACGGAACATCCAGGCGTCGAACTCGGTGATGGCCGACGCGGAGCCGGCCTTCATGAGGAACGACGACTGGCCGGTGGGGGTCCAGTCGTAGAAGTCGTCCAGCCCGAAGGTGTGGCCGATCTCGTGCAGCAGGATGGTGACGTCCGGGCTGTCAAGGGAGTTCAGGAAGTACTCGGTGCCCATCCGCTGGCCCCAGTCGCCGCCCGCGCCGCCGCCGAAGCCGTCGGTCAGCCACAGCGACTGGTCGTAGTGGCGCTCGGCGCCGCCGGGGTAGTCGCCGTCGGGGTGGAAGAAGCGCCCGCGGTCCTCGGCGCACTGCGGGGCGTCCTCGCGGATGTCGCCGACGTAGATGTCGACGGAATCGTCGGTCCACTCCAGCTGGGAGCGGTCGCGCACCGCCCAGCCGACCACGCGAACGGGGACCTCGGTGTAGGGCCACCCCTCCCAGCCCTGGCCGTTCTCGACCATGTGGTCGAACCACTTCGCGTACTGCTCGGCGTACTTGGCGTGGATGCGGTCGCGCAGCTCGGCACTGACCTGCCGGTCGGAGTCCCAGCGCACGCAGATCTGGAGATAGCCGCCGTTGTCCATGACGTGGTCCCAGCCGTAGTTGCCGAAACCGTAGAGGTCGGGGTAGGTCTCCTCCTGGTGCCGCCAGACCTCGTCGAGGGGCTGCACCAGGTGCTGCGGCGGGTTCCACGCCTGCGCCGCGGGCGGCGCGGCCGGCGCGGGGGCATCGGCGGCCGCGGGGGCGGCCGCGCCGAGGCCGCCGATGGCGAGCGCGGCCGTCATGGCCAGTGCTGCCAGGCGGGAGGCGGGCCGGGATGACAACCTCATGGGGATCCTCCTTCCGCGGCACACACCGGAGGAGCACGCGGCGCGCGCGTGCGCCTGCGGAGGTGTCTGCGCGGTGACGGCCCGGGTGGGGAACCGGACCGGGGGCGGGGTGGTGGGGGAAAGGGCTCCGCGTGGGGGAGCGGAACCATGGGGATGGTAAGCGCTTACCCCGGGATTCTATGCAGCTAAAAGTGATCAAATCAACACCGTGTGCAGTCTCCCGGGTGGGGCCGCCACCGGCCCCGCGCCCCTAAAGCCAGTCGTGTTCGCGCGCGTACCGGGCCGCCTCGTGCCGGGTCCGCGTCTGGGTCTTCTGCATCGCGTTGGACAGGTAGTTGCGCACCGTCCCCTCCGCCAGGTGGAGCCGGCCCGCGATGTCGGCGACCGAGTAGCCGTCGCGGGTCGCGCGCAGCACGTCGATCTCGCGGTCGGTGAGCGGGCAGTCGTCGACCACGGCGAGCGCGGAGACCTCCGGGTCGATCCACCGCCTGCCCGCGTGCAGGCTCGCGATGACCGTGGCGATGTGCGCCGGCTCCGCCGATTTGCTCACGAACCCCTGGACGCCGAGTTTCAGGGCCTTGCGGAGCACCCCGGGCCGGGCGTGGCGGGTCAGCATCAGGATCGCCTGGCCCGGCAGCTCCTTGCGGATCTCGGTGACCGCGCCCAGCCCGTCCACCCCGGGCATCTCCAGGTCGATGACGAGCACATCGGGCCGGTGCTCCAGCGTGGCCTGCGCGGCCTCCGCGCCGTCCCCGGCTTCGGCGAGCACGGTGATCTCCCCTTCGAGGGGGAGCAGCGCGGCCAGCGCCTTGCGGAGCAGCGCCTCGTCGTCGGCCAGCACCACGGTGGTGGTCATCGGGGTTCCTTCCACGTTGTCAGAGGGTGGCGCCGGAGCGGAGGCGCGGGAACGTCGCGGCCGTCAGGAACCGTCCGTTCTGCTGCTCGATCGTCAGTTCGCCCCCTTCGCCGGCCACCCGCTCCCTGAGGGTGGACAGCCCCCTGAGCCGGGGGAGCGCGTCCGTCCCCGCGCCGTCGTTGACGATGGCGATGCCGGACTCCGAGAGGGTGATCCGCACCTGCCCGGCCTCCGCATGCCGCAGGATGTTGGTGGTCGTCTCCCGCAGGATCTGGCCGAGCAGCTCGCCCGCCCGGGTATCGGTGACCTCGGACTCGCGGACGACGTGCACGCTGATCCCCGCGGCGCTGAAGAGGTTCTTGGCGTTCTCCAGCTCCGCCGACAGGTTGAGCCGCCGCTGCGCGTAGGCCAGCTCCTTGGTCTGGGTGATGGTGTCGCCGACCAGGTCGCGCACCTCACGCAGCTCCTCCTCCACCCGGCCGACGTCGCTGCGCAGCAGCTTCTCGGCCAGCGCGATCTTCAGCTTCACCACGTGCAGGGTGTGGCCCTGGATGTCGTGCAGGTCGCTGGCGAACCGGATGCGCTCCCGGGCGACGGCCAGCTCCGCCTCGCGCTGCCGCGACTTCTCCAGCTCATCGGTGAGGCCGGAGACCACATGGTGGAGGGAGGCGAGGACGACGGCCGTCAAAGCGACGGAGCCGGAGACGACGACGCGGATCAGCACCTCGGCAACGTCCCAGCCCCACACCACCAGCCCCGCCGCGAGCACCGCGGCGGCGAAGACGACCAGCCCGGCGAGCACGGCCCGCCGGCGGTGCGGAAACCGGTGGACGGTGACGGTGCCCGCGATGGCGAGGCCGTAGGACGCCGACGGGTTGTCGGCCGCCAGCACCCCGAAGACCCACACGGCCGCGGTGACGACCAGGCACGGCAGAACGACGTGGGAGAAGCGGCGCGCTCCCCCTTGCGAGACGGCCATCAGCCCCGCCACCACGCCCAGGGCCAGGACGGCGACCTGCCACCAGACCTCTGTGTCGATCACCACCAGAAGTGACCCCACAGCGGTGAGCGACGCGTGCACGATGTTGAGGTTGAGCGAGCGCAGCGCCCCCGGTGTGGTCTCGGCGTGCTCGGACGTCATGCATGCCCCTTCCCGGGTCGGCCGTACCGGCCGGAGGCCGGCTGCCGGGTGATCAGACCGGTCCGCGCGGGGCGTGTGTCCGTGCGCGCTTTCCATGATCCAACGGCGGTCCGCCCCAGTATCGCGCCTGCTCCGCACGGCCACCAGTGACACTGCGTCATGCCCGCACCCGCAGGAACGTCACGGCCGGGTGGTGACGCGGCCCCACTGCCGGATGAGCCCGGCGACCGATGGAATTACCGGCATCAGGTTCTCGCCGGCCACCGACGCCGGCCACCGACGAGAGGCGACGACATGGCCCTGCGCGACACGATCACCGAGAACGCCACCACGACCGAGCACATCCGCACCGGCCTGCCGGGCACGCCCGCACACGCACCCCGGGAGGGTGGACGCACCATGATCGACGACGACCGCATCGCCGCCGGCCCCGCCGCCCACCTTGTCGACCGCACCGGCGCGACCACCGCGCCCGAGCCGCCCGTGGACACGAAGAAGGCGCTGCTCGACGGCGTGGGCGGCCCAATGGGGATGGTGTACTCGACGATTCCGGTGGTGGGGTTCGCGGCGGCCGTGCCCTTCGTCGCCCTGCCGGTCGCGATCGGGGTCTCGATCGCCGCCGCCCTGGCGCTGGCGGCGTGGCGGATGTGGCGCGGCGAGCAGTTCATGTCCGCGATGGGCGGCGTGTTCGGCGTGGCCGCGGCCGGGGGGATCTCCGCCTGGACCGGGTCGGCCAACGACTTCTTCCTGATCGGGATCTGGGCGTCCCTGGCGGGCGCCGTGGTCGCGATCGTCTCGCTGGCGGTGCGCCGGCCGCTGACCGGATCCATCTGGAACGCCGTCCACGGCGGCGAACACCCCTGGCGCACCGACCGCCCCACCCTGCGCGCCCACGACCTGGCCACACTCGCGGTGGCCGCCATGTTCACCGCCCGCTTCGGCGTGCAGGAGTGGCTCTACCTCGCCGACTCCACGACCGGCCTCGCGATCGCCGACACCGTGACCGGCTTCCCCCTCACGGCTCTGGCCGCGGTGGTGGTCATCTGGGCCTTCCGCCGCTCCACCAAGCGCCTCGTCAAGAAGACCGACGCCGCGGCAACGCCGCACTGATGCGGCCGTCCGGTGGCGTCGGTCCCACGGTCGAATGACGGCCGAACACAGCGAAGGGCATGTGCCGGATCACTCCGGTACATGCCCTGAACTGGTGGAACATGGTGGGCGATACAGGATTCGAACCTGTGACCTCTACCGTGTCAAGGTAGTCACGGCTCTGAGGTGACCTGCCCCAACGGTCATCCGTGCAGTTCAGGGGATTCCGTCGAGGGACCTTCACGGCGGTTGGGGGACGTTGGGAGGCACCCAGGGCGGTGAGCGCCGCCACGCCGGGGTGGGCGCCGGTGCTCAACATCAGCAGGCCGGCGATGATGGCGACCGACAACGAGGACGACATCATCACGGCCAGGCGCACACTTACCTGGTGCGGGTTGGGGCCGTCCTGGTCGTCGGAATCGCGAGAGGCCGGAGGGTTATGCGATGCCATGAACGCTCCGATCGGTCGGCGAGGAGATGGTGCCAGGGGAGCGCAGGTGGAGAACGTGGCCTCCGCCACCGGGCCGCAGTGCAGGGTCGGCCACGGCCCACGTCCGGCTGACGCGTCCCGGGATGCGAAAGAGCACGGGCGCGTCGTCGGACAACCGTGCCAGCGCGGCGCGCAATTCGCCGACCGTGACAGGGGCTTCGCTGGTAGCCGGGGCGGTCAAGCAAGACGCGCAGACGTAGCCGGCCCAGGCCACAGGGGTGGTGCCGCACATGGCGCACACCGTGTGGGCGCAGCGGGCGCAGGTGTAGGTGTGGTGGTCGGCCCCGGTGGGGGTGCCGAGCTCCAGAGCCAGGGAGCGGCACCCCTCGGCGCAGCGGCGTTTGGGCGTGAGGTTCACGGGTCGTGCCTTTCGGGGTGGGGCGGGCGTCCCGGCGCTCGTGTGCGCCGGGGCCCGCCGCTCAGTGCTGGACGGCGTCGGGGTGGCCGGTGCGGGCGAGCAACTGGCGGGAGAGGTGGCCGATCGCCGTCCTCAACTTGTCCAACGAGGCGCGGGTGTGGCTGCACGTCGAGGCGGCGTAGTCGAGTTCGATCATCGCGCGCAGCCGGCGTTCGTCGACGCTGAACGCCTCGACGAGCGCGAGGACCCTGTCGCGGTCGAGATCGGGTTTCCGCAGGCTTTCGCGGGCGACTTCCAGGTAGTCCAGCGCTCTCGCGGTGATCAGCTCGCCTTCGCGGCCGAGGTGCGCAGTGACCTCGACCAGCAGGTCGTCGATGGCCTGGAGCAGCACCATGCCGCTGTAGCCGCCGGTGTCACCGGGGTCGATCCCGTGCGCGGCGCCAAGCGCAGCATCGCCGGGGCGGGGCGGGCGTCGGCGGGGTGTTGAGAAGGCGACGGCCCATGCCTGGCGCATCAGCTTGTCGGTGTCTCCGAGCAGTTCGTCCAGTTCTTCATCGGTGAGCGGTCGGGGTGTCACAGGGACGTCTCCTTGCGGGTGGGGGCGAGCAGGATCTTGAGCTGGGTGCGGGCGCGGGAGATGCGGGTGCGTACCGCTCCCGCGGTGGTGCCGGTGAGCTGCGCGATCTCGGTGACCGTTCGGCCGTCGGCGAGCAGCGAGAGGGCGTCGCGCTGGCCGTAGGGCAGCTGCTCCATCGCGGCGAGGACCGTGTCGATCTGCTCGCGCATCTCGGCGCGGACGTCGGGGGAAGCGTCGTGGGAGGCGGCGAGCTGGTCGGCCTCGTGCAATTCGACCTGCTGCGTCTTGGGGGTCCGCCGCAGGTAGATCTTGCGGGCGGCACCGCGCAGGTAGGCCTGCATGTGCTGGATGGTGGCCCGCTTCTCCCAGCATGCGGTCAGCGCGAGCTGGGCGCATTCCTCCGCCTCGTGGTAGTCCGCGCCGATCTTGCGCAGGTAGGCGGCGACGGCCGGGAGGTCAGAGGTGGCGAGGAACTCCCACACCACCGCTTCCGGATCCGTCGCGGTGTCGCGGGGGTCGGTGAGGGGTAGAGCGCTGTGATCCGACACGGACAAACACACCTCGTTCTGTTGCGGGGTTCGGCGAAGGATTCCGCCGTGGGGCAGAACGGTCATGCGAGTCGAGACGGATCGTGAACCCCGCAGACCGTTCAGGGTAAGGCGAATGCGCCGCCTTACCCATTAAGACACCAGAACGAGATCGACGTTACTTTTCGCAGGTCATCGGGTTAGATCTCATGATCAATTCACCGCGACGAATTGCGCGTCGAATGGTCATTATTTCCTCGTTATCCTTTTGTGTGAAGTTTTCGCGGCATGCAGTGCCGATGTCCCGCCCGGAATGCCTCGGATCGTCGGGCGACAGTGCGATCGAGCGCGGGATTGTCCCTTGCCGGGTCTGGGGCTGCGACGGCGAGTCCGGAGAGGAACGCGGTCAACCGGGGCTTCGGAGTGGCATTGGTGGGCCGGTGCGCCGGTCGCGGGGCGGGGTCGTACCCCGGCGGGATGTACATGTTGCGGTCCGATGAGTTCGTGGGCTGTGGGTGGCTCGGCCCGTGCGGGCTGCTCTTCCCTGGTCATCCGTCCTGTTCAGGAACGTAGGCGTAGGTGTCGGTGCCGGCGTTGTACTCGTAGGCGGCCCCGTGTTTCCCGGGCAGGCGGATCTTGCCGTCGGCTCCGGTATGGGCGAGCAGCTCCATGTCGGTTCGCTGGGCGCCATCGAGAGGGCCGCCCCACAACACGGGCATGAAGATCTCCTTTTGTTGGCGGAATCAGGTGGTTGCCACCCGCACGAGCGCGGGGTCGATGAGGTCTGTGTCGATGCGCATGAGGATCGCGTCGTGGTCGCTGTGGGGGTTGTGGATCACCTCGTAGTTCAGGAGGGCGGGGACCAGGGGTTCGGTGGCGTGGAACTGGTCGACCCGCAGGAATCCCTCGCGGCCGGTGTGGCGCAGGAGTGCCGCTTCGCCCCGGACGGTCGCCAGGTGCCGGGCCACATCCGTCCACCGGGTGCGCTCCAGGAGTTCGGCCACCGTGCGGTCTGAGCTGAACCGGGTTTCGTAGAGTCGGTTTTCCTTGTTTCAGGCGGCTTCGGGTGCCGTGTCCTGCTGTGCGTGGTTCTGCTCATACTCGGCGGGAGGCGCGTATCCCAGCGCCGAGTGCAGGCGCTCGGTGTTGTACCAGCCCACCCAGGCCACGAGCGCGCGTTCGACCTGCTCGCGGGTGGCCCGCGGCCCGTGGCACTCGATCAGTTCGGCCTTGAACGTGCCGTTGAGCGCCTCGGCCATCGCGTTGTCGTAGGAATCGGCGACCGAGCCGACCGACCGGGCGATCCCGGCCTGCTCCAGCCGTTCGCTGTAGCGCAGCGACAGGTACTGCGACCCCCGGTCGGAGTGGTGCACCAAACCGGAGCCGCCGTGTATCCCGCGGGCCCACAGCGCCTGCTCCAGCGCGTCCAGCACCAGCTCGGTGCGCATGTGGGAGGCCGCCTGCCAGCCCACGACCATCCGCGAGTACACGTCCAGCACGAAGGCGACGTAGACCCAGCCCGACCAGGTGCGCACATAGGTCATGTCCGCCACCCACAGCCGGTTGGGGCGATCGGCGGCGAAGCGGCGCTCCACCAGGTCGGGCGGGCGCACCGCCGAGGACTCGGGGACGGTGGTGCGGCGGCGCTGCCCGCGGATCACCCCTTCGATCCCGGCCGTGCGCATCAGCCGCTCCACCGTGCACCGCGCCGCGTCGATGCCCTCGCGGCGAAGCTGGTGGTGGACGCGCCGCACACCGTAGGCGCCACCCGATGCGCCGTGGATCCGGGTGATATGCCCTGCCAGTTCGGTATCGCGCCTGCTGCGGGCCGAGGGCGGGCGCTTGCGGCGGGCGTAGTAGGCCGACTCCGACAGATCGAGTTCCCGGCAGACGGGCCCGACCCCGAAGTCGTCGCGGAGGTGGGTGATCACCGCGTCGGCCTCGTCCGGGGCTGGTCGAGCTCCTTGGCGAAAAACGCGCTCGCCGCTTTGAGGATGTCGTTGGCCCTGCGTAGTTCGGCGTTCTCCTTGCGGAGCCGTTTGAGCTCGTCCTTCTCCTGGGTGGTGAGGCGGTCGGTGCGCTCGCCGGCGTCGGCTTCGGCCTGGCGGATCCAGTTGCGCAGGGCTTCGGGGTGGATACCGAGGTCGCGGGCTACATGGGCGATAGGGCGGCCCGAAGAGCGGGCCTCGCGCACGGCGCGCTCACGGAGTTCCTCGGGGTACTTGCGTGGTGCTGACATGGTCGGGTGAATCTCCAATCACCTGAGGATAACCCCAGGTCAGAGGGACTCTACGAAACCAAGGACAGCTCAGTGACCGTCCACACCCAGCAGAGCCCGACCAAGCCCGTCGTGGTCACCGAATCGGGACGTCGCCCCGACGACCCCACCGCCTACCGCCACCTGCTGGCGCCGATCCGGGAAGTCTGACCCGCTGGTGGGGGCCGACCGGGACAGCGGTCGGCCCCCACCCTTCCCCAGTCCGCTCGCCCCTCAGGAGGCGCCGCCATGTCCAAACCCCGAAACAGAAAGAACCCGCGGTCACCATCGCCTACCGTCGAGGCGCGCGTTCAGGCCATCGCCGAAGCCGTCGATACCGCATGGCACCGCGCCCACGGCTACGGAGACCTCGAAGTCCCGGCATCCGTCGTCGCCGGCCTCTCGCTCCTCGCACCCCCACACAGCGACCGCGCCGCCGTCGCCGACGAGATCACCGGCCTCGACACCGACCAGTTCGCCACGTTCATGCGCCAGCAGTGGCAGGTGTTCATCAACATCCGCCCGGACCTGATCACGCCTGCGTGGCCACTCATCTCCGTCTGGCACGGCGCCGACCCCATCAGCGACACCACCCTGGACGCAGCACCGGCCGTCGCCCATGCCGCCCTGCGCGCCGGACAGTTCCACGTGACCGGCATCCGCGAGGCCCGTTGGGACGTCGACCTGTTCGGGGTACTGCTCCAGCGCATGCGCAGCAGCAACGCCGCATCCGCGCACGGCCAGTTCTACACACCAGCCCCCATGTCCGAAGCGATGGCCACCCTGCTCGACATCCCCGACGGCGCGCGGGTGTACGAGCCCAGCGTGGGAACGGGCGGGATGCTGCGCGCCGCCGCGCAGGCCATGCGCGCCCACGGCCGCGACCCGGCATCGGCGACCTGGTTCGCCAACGACATCGACGACGTGGCGGTGGCCTGCTTGGCAGTCAATGTCGTGCTGTGGGAGCTGGGAAACAAGGTCGTGATCGCCGTCGCCAACAGCCTCACCGACGACTGGATGGACCGCGCACTCGCCCAGCGGAACGAAGTCCTCGGCATCGCCCACGACGTGCGCCAAGTCCGCGAGATGCAGCGCCTCCTCGGCCTCGTCCAGGCACTCACCGAGCCGGCCGACGACGAACAGCAGAGCCCGAGCAGGGCGGGCGACGACGCCGCGTGACCCGTGTTCGAGCCCCGAACAGCTGAGCGGGACCGGTCGGACAGGACCGGCCCCGCAGAACACCTGCTCCCCAGTCCCTCACAAGACCGAAAAGGAAGAGGCAACGCCCAGCGTAACGACGTGCGTCGCGATGCCGATAGGGTCCTCCGCCCACCAGGTGACGGCGCTGATGAGCCCCCGTCAGCTCGCCCCTTCGGAGTAGGCCCGTCGGCGGGCGCGCGGATGCCGAATGCCGTCGGGGCCGGCGAACGCGCTCGCGAGAAGCGGGACGCCGGCCACCAAGCTCCCCGGATATACAGAGAGCCGACCAGGCAAGCCTGGCCGGCTCTCAGACCCTTCTCGTGTGCCAAGCGACCAAGCAAGACATATGAAACAGGGCCAAGACCCACGATAGCGCGCGTCGGCCTCGGCGTCGCGAATTCCTCTACCGGGCCTGCCCCGACGACCGCCCGATCCTCGCCCTCGCGCTGTAAGCGGGTGAGCCCGCCCGTCCACGTGCGCGAGTCGGTGCGGTGCGCTACCGGGTCCAGTGTGCGGTGCGGGTCAGGACCGCGGCGGTGCGCAGGAGCAGGGTGGCGGTGGGCGTCAGGTGGTCGCGGCGCCATACGAGATCGAGGTCGAGTGTGGACAGCCCGGGGCCAGTCAGAGGGACAGCGCAGACGTCGGCCGAGGCCAGGCTCTGGGCCATGGAGGCTGGGGCGAGGGTGAAGCTCGCGCCATCGTCCAGGCGCAGGTGGCGCAGGCCGGGGACGGGATCTTCCCAGTAGGTGAAGGTCTCACCGGTCCGGTCCAGCGCGGCGCGGAGGAGGGCATAGTGGGCGGGCGCGAGGCGGGGCGAATAGAAGCGGAAGGTCTGGCCGGCGAAGTCCCGCAGGGTCGCGGAGGCGCGGCCGGCGAAGGGGTGGCGGGAGCCGACCAGTGCGCACAACGCCTCCCGGCGCAGCGGCTGGCGGGCGTAGCCGGGGCGCTCAGGCAGGGTGTGGGAGAGCGCCAGGTCCACCGCACCGTCGGCGAGCGCGGCCTCCAGGTCCGGCGACCACCCCTCCCGGGCTTCGACCTGGAGACGGGGGTGGCGCTCGCGGGCCGCGGCGATGAGCCGGGGCAGGGTGTCGTAGGCAGCGGAGAGCACATAGCCCACACGCACGGTACCCAGCTCCCCGCGCCCGGCGAGCACCGTCCGCTCCATGAGCCGGTCGGTGCGGGTGAGGATCTCCCGGGCGCCCTTGACGAAGACCGCGCCGGCGTCGGTGAGCCGGACCGGCCGGCGTTCGAAGAGCGGGGCACCGAGGCGGTGTTCGAGGTCGCGGATCTGGCGGCTGAGCGGCGGCTGCGCCATGTGCAGGCGCCGCGCGGCCTCGCTGAAGCTCTCCTCCTCGGCGACGGCGATCACGTAGCGCATCAGCCGCAGATCGATGTCCATACCCTCAAGGTATCGCCCAGCATCTTTTCGATCTTCGACACCGGCCCGGGGACGCGTCGACAATCAAGGCCGTGACCACCTCTTTCTCTTCAACCCCCCGGCGCCGCCGGCTCGTGCTGGTGATCTGCTGCCTGAGCCTGTTCATGGTCAGCCTCGACACCACCATCCTCCACATCGCCCTGCCCGCGCTCCAGCAGGACCTGGGGGCGTCGCTGTCCGGTCTGCAATGGACGATCGACGCCTACACCCTGGTGCTGGCCTCGCTGCTGATACTGGCCGGATCGATGGCCGACCGGTTCGGGCGCCGCCGCGTGTTCATGGCCGGGCTGGTCGTCTTCACCGCCGGCTCCGCACTGTGCTCGGTCGCACCCAGCCTGGAGACCCTGGTCGTGTTCCGGATGGTGCAGGCCGTCGGCGGCTCCATGCTCAACCCGGTCGCCATGTCGATCATCACCCACACCTTCACCGACCACAGCCAACGCGCCCGCGCCCTGGGCATCTGGGGATCGGCGGTGGGCCTGTCCATGGCAGCCGGCCCCCTCCTGGGCGGGCTGCTCGTGGACGGTGCAGGGTGGCGCTCGATCTTCTGGCTCAACCTGCCCGTCGGCCTGGCCGCCCTGCTGCTGACGCAGGCGTTCGTGCCCGAGTCCCGCGCCGAGGCGGCCCGGCGCCCCGACCCCGTCGGCCAGGTCCTCATCATCGCCCTGCTGGCCGTCCTCACCTCCGCGGTCATTCAGGCCCCCGAACACGGCTGGACCTCTCCCACCACAGTGCTCATGGCGGGACTGGCGCTGGCCGTGGCCGCTGTTCTGGTGGCCTATGAACTGCGGCGAGCCGAGCCGCTGATCGAGCTGCGGTTGTTCGGCTCCATCTCCTTCGCCGGGGCCTGTCTCAACGCCCTGGCCAGTTTCGCCACCCTGGGCGGCTTCCTGTTCCTGACCACCCTCTACCTCCAGAACGTGCGCCACCTCAGTGCCGTGCACGCCGGCCTGTGGCTGCTGCCGATGGCCGTCATGACCTTCCTGAGCGCCCCGGTGTCGGGGCGCCTGGTCGCCCGGTTCGGCCCGCGCCTTCCCCTGCTGGTCGCCGGCTGCGCGATCACCGCCAGCGGCACGCTGTTCGCCGCCTTCGACGGCCAGACCGGCACCTGGTCACTGGTCCTGGGCTGCGCCCTGTTCGGGCTCGGCTTCGGGTTCGTCAACGCCCCCGTCACCACCGCGACGGTGTCCGCCATGCCCGTCTCCCAGGCCGGCGTCGCTTCCTCGCTCGCCTCCACCTTCCGTCAGATGGGCAGCGCCCTCGGCGTCGCCGTGATCGGCGCTGTCCTCGCCTCCGGCATCGATGCCGGAGCTTTTGCAGCGACCTATACCGCTGCCGCCCGCCCGGCGTGGTGGATCATCGCCGGATGCGGGCTGAGCGTGCTCATCGTCGGGCAACTCACCACCACCCGCCGCACCCAGGGCACCGCACGACCGGCCATCGAGCACACTCATCTGCCCCGGGGGGTTACCGACATTCCTGGGCGCGATCCACTGACATCTCGATGACCGCCAAACGCTTCTCGGTGCACAACTGGGCTCCGGATGTCCCTCTGGGGGCGTCGGTTCCCTATGCGGGCCGGACCGCGCCCATGAAGCGGGGGCTGTACGTCTGGCTCTGGACGGGCTCGGTGCGGACGGTGTTGCCGGTCGATGGGGCGTTGATCATTTGGCCGTTGCCGATGTACACGGTGACGTGGGTGGGGGCGGCGCCGGGGGCGCCGAGGTCGCTGGTGTCGTAGAAGAGCAGGTCGCCGGGTTGGATCTGGTCGAGGGGGATGCGTTGGCCGGCTTGGTACTGGTCGGTGGTGACGCGGGGGAGGGGGACTCCGGCGGCGGCCCAGGCCTGCATGGTGAGGCCGGAGCAGTCGAAGCCGTCAGGGCCGATCCCGCCCCACACGTACGGTTTGCCGATCTGCTGGAGCGCCCATTCGACCGCGGCCCGACCCTGTTCACTGCCTGCGCCGCCGTCGGTGACGGGTGGGAGGTCGTCGAAGGTGTCGATGGCAATGAGGACGTCGTCGACGTAGGTCTGGGACCGGTTGTAGCGGAACGGGGCGTCGGAGAGCTGGTCGCGGTCGGTGAAGTCGGCGCCGTCCGAGCCGGCTCCGAGGCAGAGGTGGCGTGCCGTGCTCACGGCGGAGTCGTAGGCGTTGTGGGGGTCCGCGATCCCGTCGCCGTTGCCGTCGGTCCCGTAGATCTTCCAGGTGGCGGGCAGATGCTGGCCGGGGCCAACAGCGCGGTCGAACTCGGTGTCGCCGTCCCACCTGCCGCCGTCACTGTCGTAAACCGGGGTGGTGTTGCCGCCGGTACCGCTGCCGTCCAGGCGGAGGCCGATGACCGGCGGGTCGACGTCGCCGTTGAGCGTGATCTCGTGCCCGGCGAGGAGGTTCGATTCGATCTTGCCGATTCCGGCGAGGATCTGCCAGCGCATGCCGGGGCACTGGGGTTCTGCCTCTCCCAGTGCCCCGGCCGCGCGCACGTAGGCGTCCAGCAGGACGTCGGGGACGCCTTCCACGTGCGCGGGCGCCGACTGTGTGCCGCCGTCGTCCAGGACGGCGGTGAACGCGGAGAAGGCGAGGCCGACCGCGAGCGGGACGCCCGCGATGGCGGCCAGGCAGCCGGTGCTAGGCACCGCCGGCCTCGTCCCATCCGGGCAGGAACGGCTGCTGTCCGCCGTCGTCGAGCAGGTCGACCATGCGGCGCGGCACGGAGCCGTCCAGCGGCGTCCACACCTTCTCGGCGGGGTGGGCGCCGTGCACGGGGGTGGCGGCGGGGACCGGCGGGTGGGTGATGCGGTGGCGCAGGTTCGCCTCACGCGCCGCGGAGGGCAGCCAGAACAGGACCACGCCGCGCTGGCCGGTGATGCGGGCGAGTTCGTGGTAGGCGTCGAGCTTGGCGATCAGACGGCGCAGGGGTTCGGTGCCGGTGTCGTAGAGACGGCGCTGGCGTCGATCCGGGGACGCTCATCTCGGGGCGCGTGAAGATTCTGCGTACGCAACGGGACCCGCCGCGGATGCGCGGCGGGTCCCGTTGGCTCTGGGGGTCTCTCGTGTTCACGGCAGGGCCGGACGGCCGTGGCCGTGTGTCCCTGCCCTCCGTTCCTCGCTCGGGCGGGGACATGCGCGGATCAGGACCAGTGCAGGTAGAAGTACACGCCCCGGCCGTCGGGCAGTCGGCCCCACTCGTTGGTGAACGCCTCGACGAGCGCGGTCGTATACCCCTGCTGGCCGGTGTCGGGCGACGGCGCGCCGACGCTGGCGGGCTCTACTGCGGCACGGCACTCGACGTAGAGCCAGGAACCCCCCAGCGACACCGACAGATCAGCCGCACCGGCGCGGACTACGGCGCTGGTGGCGACCTCCGACAGGCACAGCACAGCGGCGGCGGCCGTGTCCTCGGGGATACCGGAGCGGATGGGCAGCAATGCTGTCAGCCATGCGCGTGCGTCGGCGATCTCGGATTCGCCCCGGAATCGCCGATCGCTCGTGCGGACCTTGGGGGCCTGGACCACCATCACGCCCCCACCCGGGATGCGGTCTTCCTGTGTTTGGCGGCTACCGGGGCGGTACCCGGCCGGTTGCGGACTCTGGTCCCGGTGTGCGGGGGCCACACGGCCCGGCAGATCACCCTCAATGGGGCGATAAAGTCCATGACGTCATCAGCTCCGATCTGGTGGCCGTGCCCCGGGCGATCTGCGGTCGTCGCGGGGCGCCGAGTTTTCCCGGCGCATGCCAGCTTCCTCGTGCCTCTGCCATGTACGGAGTAGCCGGAGTGTGGGCCTATCTGTGGGCCCGTGGTCCACAATTGGGGCATGTCCTTCGAACCGCTTCCCGGGATGCTCCGCCGCTTGCGCGCGAGCCGGGGATGGTCACAGGCACGCCTAGCAAGAGCGCTGTGCGAATCCGCGGGTCGACCGACCGTCACGCGCCATGACGTGTCGCGGTGGGAGCGGGGAAAGCGCGTCCCGCGCGACTGGCTTCCTTCCCTCGCTGACGTGCTGGGGGTCGCCGTGGAGACGCTGGAGCGGGCGACCGCGACCGAGTCCGGACCCGTGCCAGCGGAAGCACTCTCCGTCCTGCTGCCGCCAAGTCAGGCCGTGCCGGTTCCCCATGCGACGACTGGGCGGAGAGTGGGCCGGACCACGGCGGATGATCTCGCCACTCGCGCGCATGGTCTTCGGCTCGCCGACGACGTCCTTGCAGGGGGGGACTTGATCGGTCCCGCGTTCCGGGAGTTGGACTCGGCCGTTCGGGTCGTCCGGGAATCGACGCACAGCGACGCGGTCCGGGCAGCTCTCCTGACGTCCCTTGCCGAGATCGCGCAGATAGCGGGATGGGTGGCGTCGGATGCAGCGGACCCCCGGGCTGAGTCGACCTACCGGCTGGGGCTGGACGCCGCCCGGGAAGCGGGGGATACGGCGCTGGCGGCCCAACTGGCGGGATCGCTCGCCTACCACCTGACCAACAACGGCCGTCTTGACGACGGCGTCGCGCTAGCCGTGGCTGCCGTCGCCGAGGCGGGGCCCGAGGCGCCCGGCAAGACGCGCGCCCTGTTTCACGACCGCGCAGCGTGGGCGCACACGCAAGCCGGAGACGAGCAAGCCGCCATGCGGTCGCTGGATGCCGCCCATGAGGCCCTGACCGACGGGAGCGGCGACGCCCCGGCGTGGGCCTACTGGGTCAACGAAGACGAGTTGCGGATCATGGACGCCCGCGTGTTCACCGAGCTGCGTCGGCCCTTGCGCGCCGTCCCCTTGCTCACGGACGTGTTGCAGGGCTATCCCGCCACGCTTATGCGGGAACGGGCCCTGTACGAATCGTGGCTCGCCGTGGCCTACGCCGACGCCAACGAACCGGAACACGCTGCCCGGGTCGCAACACGCGTGATCGGGCTGTCGGGAGAGGTGGCCAGCGCACGCACGAGCGACCGCGTGCGCGTGGTCTTGTCACGACTGACGGAGTACGGCGAGGTTCCGGAGGTTCGGGAAGTACTGGAGTACGCCCGCACCTGACCTCAGTGCGGCGCAGTCTCAGTCCTCCTTGGGTGGTTGCTGTCTTCGCGTCCTGGGTTCCTGGGTGAGCGGCCCGTCGCCGGCCGTCGGGGACGGCTGCTCCGCCGACGCACGGTCCGGCGGACTCGCTGATGTGGGTGCGCTGACGATGGGCGAGATCGGGGTCCGGCAAGTGCATTTCTTTGTGAGGGGAAAACCGGGAGAGGCCTACTGATCCCTCGCCGGATCGGTGGGTGGATGCCCGGTCCCCTCTCACCCGCCGGGGTGCTCGCACGCTCCGCGGCAGGTCAGCAGGGGTGCAGCTCCGGCGGGTGATGTCCCCGAAACCCCTGCCGGAGGTCTGTGAATTCAGATGATGGACAAGCGATCCCTACCGACGGGGCGTCGTGAGAATCACCTTCTCCGTCTCGCCCGCCACCTCACCGACCGCGACCACGACATCCTCTCCCTTCTGCACACCCACCGTGTCCTGACCACTTCCCAGATCACCCAGGTGGCGTTCACCAGCCACAGCCGCACCCTCCAGCGCATGCGCACCCTCACGGCGCTGGGCGTCGTCGCCCGGTTCTGTCCCCGGCTCGACCGCGGGTCGGCACCCTGGCACTACGTGCTCGACACCCACGGCGCGCGCGTCGTGGCCGCCGACCAGGGCCGCGACGCCGAGCGCGCGCGGGTGCGCCGTGACCGCCAGCTCGCCGTGGCCAACAGCGCCCACCTGGCGCACCGCGTGGGCGTGAACGGGTTCTTCACGTCCCTGACCGGTTCCGCGCGTGCCAGCGAGGGCCGGGCGGAGCTGGGGGAGTGGTTGAACGCCGCCGATGCCGCCGAATGGGTCGATGCCCGCTCCCGACAGGCGTGGGGAGCTGGGTTGCCGCAGCCGGACGGCTACGGGCACTGGCGCCAGGGCGGCCGTTCGCTGGCGTTCTTCCTGGAGTGGGATACGGGCAGCGAGACCCACCGCCAGCTCACGGCCAAGCTGGAACGCTACGTCGCGTTCGCCGGGTCGGCGACGGTGCCCGTGCCGTGGGTGCTGTTCGTTTTCCCGTCCGGTCGCCGTGAGGCCAACGCCGGTTCGGCGCTGTCACGGGTGCCGGGCGTGCGCCAGGTGCCGGTGGCCACCGCGTGCCTGCCCGACGCCGCCGCGCCGGATGAGGCGGTGTGGCGTCCGCTCGGGACCGGCGGTGACCGGGTCCGGCTGGCGAAGCTGGCCACTGCGGGGGCGGTCGCGTGGGGCTGACCCTTGAGGAGGTGCGGGAGCTGCCGCCGACCGTCGACCTGATGACCGCCGCACGGGTGCTGGGTATCGGTCGCACAAAGGCGTACGAACTCGCCAGGGCGGGGGAGTTCCCGGTGCACGTGGTTCGGATCGGGGACCTGTACCGGGTCTCGACCGCCGACCTGTTGCGGTTCATCCACGCCGACCACCCCGAGGGGTAGAGGGCCGCGTGGTGCCGGATCTGAACGGTCACGGCCGTCTGGTGGCGTCCGGTCCCACGGTCGAATGACGGCCGAACACAGCGAAGGGCATGTGCCGGATCACTCCGGTACATGCCCTGAACTGGTGGAACATGGTGGGCGATACAGGATTCGAACCTGTGACCTCTACCGTGTCAAGGTAGCGCTCTAACCAACTGAGCTAACCGCCCGGGGGATCGGCGTGGAGGCGGAGACGGGAATCGAACCCGTGTACAGGGATTTGCAGTCCCTTGCCTAAGCCACTCGGCCACTCCGCCACGACGACGGCCGTGACCGAGCCCGGTGAGTGACCCCATACGGCCGTATCCGAGCGGACGACGGGATTCGAACCCGCGACCCTCACCTTGGCAAGGTGATGCTCTACCAGCTGAGCCACGTCCGCGTGGCGCGGGCCGTGGCCCGCGCACAAGATCTTTCAGAGCGGACGACGGGATTCGAACCCGCGACCCTCACCTTGGCAAGGTGATGCTCTACCAGCTGAGCCACGTCCGCGCGGCGGTGGGCGTATCCCCGGGTGGGGCCCGGGTGTCCGTCCTGCTGCTGGTTATGAACTCTAGCGGATCCTCGGGCGTGGGAGAAATCGAAATCCCAGGCGGGCCGTGCGCGTGGGGATGGGGATCGGGGGAGGGGCGCCGGTGCGCTGCGCAGCGCCCCCCATGGGCAGGGGGGCCGTGGACCGGGCCGTGGCGGAGGGTGCGGACGCCGCCGGCGGGGCCCGGGCGGCTCAGCGTTCGACGTGTGCCGGGGTGGTGGGCATGTCCGGGCGGGGCGGGGCGGACAGGTACTGGCCGACGCGCTGGATGACCTTGTTCATCTCGTAGGCGACCAGGCCGACATCGCACTCGGTGTCGGAGACGAGCGCCATGCAGGCGCCCTCCCCGGCCGCCGCGACGAAGAGGAACGCTTCGTCCATCTCGATGATGCTCTGCCGGATGCCCCCCGCCGCGAACTGCTTGCTGGCTCCCGCCGCGAGGCTGTGCAGCCCCGAGGCGATGGCGGCGAGGTGTTCGGCGGCCGCGCGTTCGATGCCGCTGGACGAGGCCATCAGCAGGCCGTCGGTGGACAGCACGATGGCGTGCTGGGTGCCCTGCGCGCGGGTGAGGAGGTCGTCGAGCAACCAGCTCAGCTCGCCGGGGGCGGTGCTCCGTGAGGTCATGGCTCTCTTGATCTGTCGTCGTCTGATCTGTCGTCGTCTTCGTGGTGGCGCGGGGCGCCGGCGGCCTGCCGTGAGAGCCGCCCGGCACACCCGCTGGATCCCCCGGGGTCAGGGAATCCCCATAAGCGTTGCCCAGATGATAGCCATTCGTAACCCGTCCCTCCGGACTACGAAGCGGCTCCGGAGTGGCGGCGGGCCGCTGGAATGGGGGATACCGCACTGCCTCGGCGCGACGCCACGGCGTGTCGGGTCGCTCACTCCGGCGGCAGGCGCAGGTCAGCGGCGCATCCCGGGAACGCGGCGATCCGTGCGGGCGCTCCCCGCGCTGATCATGAAAGTGGCAGGATCGGGACACGAGGTAAACCGCGGCGCGTGCCCGCTGCGGAACCGGCGCGGGAGGCGCCGGCGGAGCGCGTCCGCGCACCGCCGGGGCGGTCGGCGCGCGGACGCGGGCGCGCCGCGGCAGCGCACGACAGTGAGGGGTGGACAGCCATGCGGGTGTGGATCGCGGGGGCGGGTTACGGCCGGGGACGGGTCCTCGATGCCGAGGAGGCGCGGGTCCCCGTTCTCGACCACGGGATCACCGTCGGCGACGGGGTCTTCGAAACGGTGAAGGGGGTCGGCGGCCAGCCGTTCGCCCTCACCCGCCATCTGCGGCGGCTGGCCCGCTCGGCCGCGGGGATCGGGCTGCCTGCGCCCGACCTGGACCTGATCGCCGACGGCGTGGGCCAGGCGCTGGACGCCAACAGCGACATCCAGGCGGCGCGGGTGCGGATCACCGTCACCGACGGCCCGGGGCCGCTGGGCTCCTCCCGCAGCGACGGGGAGTCCACCTACATCGTGGCGGTCGGCGAGTTCGGGGAGATCGCCCCCCACGTCGATGTGGCGGTGGTCCCCTGGACGCGCAACGAGAACGACGTGCTGTCAGGCCTGAAGACGACGTCCTACGCCGGCAACGTGGTGGCGCTGGACTACGCCCGGCGGCGCGAGTGCGGCGAGGCGATCTTCGCCAACACCGCCGGGAACCTGTGTGAGGGCACCGGGAGCAACATCTTCCTGGTGCTGGACGGCCGGCTGGTGACACCCCCGCTGTCGGCGGGCCCGCTCGCGGGGATCACCCGGGAGCTGGTGCTGGAGTGGGCCGGCGGCGACGAGGAGGACATCCCCATGGCGGCGCTGGCCGACGCCTCGGAGGCGTTCCTCACCGGGACCGGGCGCGACGTGCAGCCGATCCGGCTGGTCGACGGCCGGGCGCTGCCCGCGGCGCCGGGGCCGGTGACGCGCAAGACCATGGAGGTGTTCACGGAGCGCGGTGCGTCCGACATGGATCCGTGAGCCCGTTGCGCCGCGCCCTGCGCGGTGTGCGGCCGGCGGGCCCGCGTCGGGCCGGGACGGCGGGCGGGCTCCGCCGGCCCGCTGCGGTGCGGGCCGGGTGTGCCGGCGGCGGTCGGCGGGCCGCGGTGCGGGCGGTGTGAGGGCGTGCGCCCCGCTGGTGCGGTGGCGCCGGTTTCACTGCGGTGCGGGCCGGGTACGCATCGACTCGGGATGCTGCCCGCGTTGCGGGTCGTGCGGGCGAGGGTGGTCCGAAGGACCACGCCCGGTGCCCGCCGTTCGGCAGGGCGCCTTAGGAGTGCAGGTGCTGCTCGATCTCGGCGTCGAGGTCCACGAACTCGCCCTCCTGGCCGGCCGGGACGATCTCGTAGGTGCGGTGCAGGAACTCCGCCAGCGGTGAGATCGCGGCGTCGAACTGCGCCTGCCCGAACGGCGAGGACAGCGCGATGTTGATGGTGCGCTCGCCGGTGCCCTTGGACGGCCAGACCTGGACGTCGCCCTCGCCGACGTGCCGCACGATCCCCACGGTCAGCAGTTCGCGCGCGAAGATCCACTCGACCGGCTCGTCGTCGCCGGTGTGGAAGGCCACGGTGATGGCGTAGGGGTCGTCGGAGGTGTAGTCCAACCGTGCGACCAGGGGGACCGCTGTGCGGTCGGGGACCACGAGCCGAAGGCCCAGCTCGGCGCTGGCAGTTGTGCCGCTACTGTTCATGTTCGCCAAACCTTTTCTCCGTCCGGCCCCGCAGTTTGCGGGCCCGTTGCCGTCTCCCCCGCTCCAACGCGGCCGGGCGCGGTCGATGACGCGCAACCGGGAGACTTTTTCGCGCGGATCGTGAAGGGGCATCCCGCCGCGGCTTCCCCGATCCCTCCGTCACTGTAATGAGCTGCGGAAACCAAGAATTTCCCAATGATCTGTGGGCCGTGTCACGCGGAGGGGGCCGGGGTGGGGCCGTCCGTGCCCGCGGGGCGGCGGGACCCCATTGCATGAAGGGGTTTCGCGTTTTACGTCTCCTTGAACACCCGCGTAAACCTCGCGTAAAACGACATATGTGATTTCTGTCACATTACGGTCGTCTCCCGGGGTGTACGGTGGCGTCACCGGCCCGCCGGATGCGCTAGAGTCTTCCTTGTTCGCCCCGCCGGACAGGCAGGGCCCAGGGCGATTAGCTCAGTTGGCTAGAGCGCGTCGTTCACACCGACGAGGTCACTGGTTCGAGTCCAGTATCGCCCACCCGAAACGAAGGCCGACCCCCCGGGGTCGGCCTTTTGCGCTGTCCGAAGCCCACTGCGGCCGCGCGGGGGAGTCGCGGGAAGTCCGCCTCAGCCGCGTTTGCGGCGCCGCTTGCGCGCCCGCTCCTCGCGGATCTCGTGGGCCTTCACGCGAGCGCGGTGCGCCCACCGCCGCGCCAGGCGCAAGGGGACCTTGGCCCAGCGGAACTCCGTCGAGAGAACGGCGAGCCCCAGGATGATCGCGGCCCAGCCGGGCCCCGGGGTCACGCTCATGACGATCCCCGCCACCAGTATCGCGCCCCCCACCACGGCCACGGCAGTGCGCCACGTCAGGCTGAGGAGGGGGTGGGCGTGCATCCGCATGCGCCAGACGCGCAGCCGTGCGCGCAGGCGCCGCCACCGCCGAGTGCGGTCGAGGGAACCGCGCGATGCCGCCGGGTCCGGATCGTCTGTACCGGTCATGGGGCTCGGAGACATGCAGTCACAATATCGGCCCTATCAAGAGAGGTTAATGGCCAGTACGGGGCGGTCCCGATCTCCCGCGGCCGGTCAGCCCAGGTGCGCCGCCACGTCGTAGCCGTACAGCCAGTCACTGCTGGGCCCACCGGTACCGCCCAGGAGATCCTCGCGCCGGCCCGGCCCCTCTTCATCGCGGGCGAGCCCGCTGAGCACCTCGCGGGCGACCGCGTGGATCCGCTCGGTGCGCTCACGGCGCAGCCCGGCGTAGCGCGCCAGGGCGCGCTCGGCGGTCAGCGCAGTGGCGCCGCGCAGGCAGTCGGCCAGCACGACCGCGTCCTCCACCGCCTGGTTGGCGCCCTGAGCGAAGAACGGCAGTGTCGGGTGGGCGGCGTCGCCCATGAGGGCGATCCGGCCGCGGTGCCAGGCGCGCACCGCCTCGCGCACCTGGATCCCCCACACGCCGATCCACGACGCCGCCGCCGCGAGCGTGGGCACGTCGTCGACCCATCCGGCGAACGCGCGGTTCAGGTCGCTCAGGCGGCCCCGGTCCGACCACGACTCCGCCCGCCGCTCCCCGCCCGGGACCGAGGCGTTGAAGCTGATGCTGGCGCCCCCGGACACCGGATAGGCGGCGAAATGGCGGTCGGGGCCCATCCAGATCCGGATCCGCGGCTCGGCGAACCCCTCGGGAACGCTCGTCGCGGGCACCAGCCCGCGGTAGATCGCCTGGCCGCTCGGGGGGTGCTGTTCCGTGTTGAGCACCCCGCGCATGACCGAATGGACACCGTCCGCCCCGATGGCGATGTCGCCGTGGACCTCCCGGCCGTCCGCGCACACCAGGGTGACCCCGTCGCTCTCCTCCAGGACGTCGGTGACGTAGTGGCCCCGCAGCACCGACGCCCCGGGGGCGGCGCGCCGCAGGATGCGGTGCAGGTCGGAGCGGAGCAGCGTGTACAGCGGCGCCCCGTAGCGGCGCTCGTACTCCACGCCCATGGCGGTGCCGTGCAGCAGCCGGCCGTCGTCCCAGCGCAGGAAGTCGCGCGACCGGGGGCGCACCGCGACCTCCGACAGCGCCGCGCCCAGCCCCATGCGCAGCAGCGGGCGCGCCGCGTTGGGCGCGAGCTGGAGTCCCGCCCCCACGGGGGTGGGGTCCTGGTGCTGCTCCAAGAGCGCCACCCGGGCCGGGCCGCCTGAGAGCGCCGCGGCCAATGTCAGCCCGGCGATCCCCGCACCCACCACCACGATCCGCACGCAACCCCCAGCGCCCGCCTGCGGCGCGGTGCCCGGCGGGCCCGCGCATCGGTCCGGTGCCCGTGCCGCGTCGACGGGCTCCCGCCACCTGCATACCCGGGTCGGCGCAGATGGCACCCCCCTTCTCCGTGGCCACCCTGTTCCCATGGCCGCCCCGGCCGCACGCGGCCGCGGGGCCGCCGGAATCCGCGGGAGCCGCTAGCATCGAAACAGGGCGCGGAACCCCGGTCCCACGCCCTTCCACACCACCGCCGGCCGCCGCGCGGCCGGTCCGGTCGTCACCGACCCGACCCCAAGAGGAGCCACCGTGTCCGCCGTGCCAGAGCTGCGTATCACCCTCGCCGGAACCGAGCGTGCGGTGGCGGCCGGGACGACGGCCGGCCACGCCCTCGACGCCGACGGCCGCACCGTGGTCGCCGCCCGCGTCGGCGGAGAGCTGCGCGACCTCGCCCACGTGCTCGCCGACGGCGATGTCGTCGAGCCCGTCGAGATCGGCTCCGACGACGGCCGCGCCATCCTGCGCCACTCCACCGCGCACATCCTGGCCCAGGCCGTCCAGGAGCTGTTCCCCGACGCCAAGCTGGGCATCGGCCCGCCCATCGTGAACGGCTTCTACTACGACTTCGACGTCGCCGAGCCCTTCACCCCCGACGACCTCAAGCGCATCGAGAAGAAGATGCAGGAGATCGTCAAGCTGGGCCAGCGCTTCGAGCGCCGCGCCGTCTCCGACGACGACGCCCGCGCCGAGCTGGCCGACGAGCCCTACAAGCTGGAGCTCATCGGGCTCAAGGGCGCGGCGGGCGACGCCGCCGAGGGCGCGGGCGTCGAGGTCGGCGCCGGTGGCCTGACCATCTACGACAACCTCCACCCGCGCACCGGCGAGCTGTGCTGGAAGGACCTGTGCCGCGGGCCGCACCTGCCCACCACCCGGGCGGTCCCGGCGTTCAAGCTCATGCGCTCGGCCGCGGCCTACTGGCGGGGCAGCGAGCGCAACCCGCAGCTCCAGCGCATCTACGGCACCGCATGGGAGACCAAGGACGCCCTCAAGGCGCACCTGGCGTTCCTGGAGGAGGCCGAGAAGCGCGACCACCGCAAGCTGGGCGCCGAACTCGACCTGTTCTCCTTCCCCGACGAGCTGGGCTCGGGCCTGGCGGTGTTCCACCCCAAGGGCGGGGTGGTGCGCAAGGAGATGGAGGAGTACTCGCGGCGGCGCCACGAGGAGTCCGGCTACGAGTTCGTCAACACCCCGCACATCTCCAAGGCGAAGCTGTTCCAGACCTCGGGGCACCTGCCGAACTACGCCGAGTCGATGTTCCCCCCCATGGAGTTCGAGGGGCACGACTACTACCTCAAGGCCATGAACTGCCCGATGCACAACCTGATCTTCAGGGCGCGCGGGCGGTCCTACCGGGAGCTGCCGCTGCGGCTGTTCGAGTTCGGCACCGTCTACCGGTACGAGAAGTCCGGTGTCGTGCACGGCATGACCCGCGCCCGCGGGTTCACCCAAGACGACTCCCACATCTACTGCACCGACGAGCAGATGCCCGCCGAGCTCGACAGCCTGCTCACCTTCGTGCTGGACCTGCTGCGCGACTACGGCCTGAGCGACTTCTACCTGGAGCTGTCCACCCGCGGCGACTCCGACAAGTTCATCGGCGAGCCCGAGGAGTGGCACCAGGCCACCGAGACCCTGCGCCAGGCCGCCGAGAAGCAGAACCTCGACCTGGTCATGGACCCCGGCGGCGCCGCCTACTACGGCCCGAAGATCTCGGTGCAGGCCAGGGACGCCATCGGGCGCACCTGGCAGATGTCGACCATCCAGGTCGACTTCCAGCAGCCCAAGCTGTTCGGGCTGGAGTACACCGCCGCCGACGGCTCCCGCCGCCGGCCGGTGATGCTCCACCGCGCGCTGTTCGGGTCCATCGAGCGGTTCTTCGCGGTCCTGCTGGAGCACTACGCCGGGGCGTTCCCGGCGTGGCTGGCGCCGGTCCAGGCGGTGGGCATCCCGATCGCCGACGAGCACGTCCCCCACCTGGAGGCCGTGGCCGCCAAGCTGCGCGCCGAGGGCATCCGGGTCGAGGTCGACTCCGGCGACGACCGGATGCAGAAGAAGATCCGCAACGCCCAGAAGCAGAAGGTCCCGTTCATGCTGCTGGCGGGCGACGACGACATCGGCAAGGGCGCGGTGTCCTTCCGCTACCGCGACGGTTCGCAGAACAACGGCGTCCCGGTCGACGACGCCGTCGCCGAGATCGTCGCCGCGGTGCGCGAGCACCGCTAGCCCGCTCGCCAAGCCCCGGGACACGTGTGCGGCCCCGCCGGACGGCGGGGCCGCACATGCCACCGGGTGGGCGGCTCGGGCGGACGGCCTTTCAGCGCCGGGCGCGCAGCTCCGCCAGGACCCGGGCGCGGTGCAGGACCGGGCCGCCCCACGCCGTGTGCAGGGCGCGGGCCTTGCGGATCCACAGGGACACGTCGTGTTCGTCGGTGTAGCCGATCGCGCCGTGCACCTGGAGGGCCGTGCGCGCGGCCGCGTAGGCGGCGTCGGAGGCGGCGGCCTTGGCGGCGCTGACATCGCGGCGCTCATCGGGGGTGCCCACCGCGAGCGCCGCCCCGTAGAGCAGCGGCCGGGCGAACTCCAGGGCCGTGTGGGCGTCGGCGAGGCGGTGCTGGACGGCCTGGAACTCGCCGATGGGCCGGCCGAACTGGTGGCGGGTGCGCGCGTAGGCGACCGTGTCGGCGACCAGCCGCATCCCGGTGCCCAGGGCCTGGGCCGCGCAGGCGAGCACGCCCACGGGGACGGCCGCGGCCGCGAGAGGCCCCAGGGGGAGCGGATCGGCCGGGCGCACCGACCACAGCCTGCGCGCGGGATCCAGCGAGCGCAGCGGGGCGGCGGGCCGCGTCGGGGCGGCCGTGTGCAGGAGGCCGCCGTCGAGGTGGAGCACGAGCCCGGCGGCGTCGGCGTCGAGCGCGTAGGGGACGAGCGGGGGGTGGGCGAGGGTCGCCACCAGGTCACCCGCCGCGATGGCGGCCACCCGGTCGGCGTCGCCGAGCAGGAGGCAGGCCGCGACCGCCTCGGCCACCGGGCCGGGCACGGCGTGCCGTCCCACCTCGATCGTCGCGGTGACCAGCTCGACCGGCAGCGGGCCCGCTCCGCCGTGGGACTCCGGGGCGGCGAGGGCGAAGAGCCCGGCTCCGGCCAGCGCCCGCCATATCTCCTCACCCGGCCCGCGGTCGCCGTCCGCCCACGACCGCACGGCAGCGGGGGTATCGGCCCGCCCGAGCATCCGGTCCAGGGTGGCGGCGAACAGCTCCTGCTCGGCGTCGAGGGTGAACCTCATCGGGCACCTCCGTGCGTGGGCTCGGCCTGCGGTACGGGGAGGGACGCAGCCGCGACAGCGGCGCCGTGGGCCGGTCGGCCGCGTTCGGCCGGCGGGTCACGGGGGCGTCCCGTCCGCGGCATGGCCGCGTGTCGGCTTCTGCGGCGCGGGGCGGGCGCGGGGCAGGCCGAGGACGCGTTCGGCGACGATGCCGCGCTGGATCTCGTTGGTCCCGGCGTAGATCGGGCCGGCCAGTGCGAAGACGTAGCCGTCCAGCCACGGCCCGGCCGGTTCCCCGGCGGGTCCCAGCAGGTCGAGCGCCGTTTCGTGCAGGTCGAGGTCGAGCTCGGACCAGTGGAGCTTGGCCAGGCTCGCGGCGGACGCGGACGGTGCGGCGGCACCGGCGCGGGGCGATACGGCGGCGTATCCGTGCAGCTGGTAGGCGCGCGCCTGGATCCAGGCGTCGGCCACGCGGTCGCCGAGAGCGGCGTGGGCGGGGTCGTTGGCGCTGTCGGCGGCGCAGCCGGCGCGGGTGTCGTAGAGCTCGATCAGCCGGCGCGCGGCGGCCACGTAGCGGCCGGGGGCGCGCAGGGAGAGCCCGCGCTCGTCGCCCGCGGTGCCCATGGCGACCCGCCATCCGTCGCCGGGCGCGCCGATCACGTCGGCGTCGGGGACGAACACGTCGTCGAGGAGCAGTTCGGCGAAGGCGGGGCGGCCGTCGAGGCGGCCGACGGGCCGCCGGGTCAGCCCGGGGGCGTCGAGGGGGAACATCACGTAGGTGAGGCCCCGGTGGCGCTCGGCCGAGGTGCGGAAGAGGCCGAAGCCCCGGTCGGCGAAGGCGGCCCGGGAGCTCCACGCCTTGCGGCCGGACAGCAGCCAGCCGCCCTCGGTGCGCACGGCCCGCGAGCGCAGCGCGGCGAGGTCGCTGCCGGCACCGGGCTCCGACCACGCCTGCGCCCACACGACCTCTCCGGCGGCCATCGGGGGCAGTACCCGGGCGAGCTGGCCGGCGGTGCCGTGGGCGAGGAGGGTGGGGGCGAGCAGGTCGATCCCGTTCTGGGAGACCCGGCCCGGGGCGCCGGCCGCGTGGTACTCCTCCTCGAACACCAGGCGGGCGAGCGGGGAGGCCCCGCGGCCGCCGTAGACGACCGGCCAGGAGACGGCCGACAGCCCGGCGGCGGCAAGTTCGCGCTCCCAGGCGCGGTGCGCCGCGAAGCCCTCGGCGGTCTCCAGCGAGGGCAGCGGTTCGGCGGGCACGTGAGCCCGCAGCCAGGCCCGCACCTCCGTGCGCAGCGCCTGTTCGGCCGGTGGGAGGTCGAGGTCCATGCGTCCTCCGTCGGTGTCGGGGTGCCTCACGGCAGGAGGGCGGGGACGTCCCCGGCGCGAGGGGGCTCGGCGACGGGCGCCCGAGAGAAGAGGGGCGGCGTGAAGGGGTGCGCCGTTCGGGGAGCGGTGGTGCGGGGCGGGGAAGCGGTCGATTTTTTCTAACAATCGTTTGGTAGGGTATCCCGCATGGAGCCGTCCGCAGAAGGCCCCCCGTCGATGCCCGCCCCGCCGCGGGCGCTGGGACTGGTGCGCGGGCGCACCGCCGTGGTGACCGCTGCGGCCGGGACCGGCATCGGGGGTGCCGCGGCACGCAGGCTCCTGGAGGAGGGGGCGCGCGTCCTCATCAGCGACCGCCACGAGCGCCGCCTGGACCGGGTGCACGCCGAACTCGCCGCCGAGTTCGGCGATGGGGCGGTCGCCGCGCAGCGCTGCGACGTCACCGCCGAGGACGAGGTCACCGCCCTGTTCGCCGCGGCCCGAGAGCGCTTCGGCCGGGTGGACATCGCCGTCAACAACGCGGGCCTGGGCGGCACGGCGCCGCTGTCGGAGATGACGGACGACCAGTGGAGCCGCGTCCTCGACGTCACCCTCACCGGCACCATGCGCTGCACCCGGGCGGCCCTGCGCGCCATGGCCGGCCACGGCGGCGCCATCGTCAACAACGCATCGGTGGCCGCCTGGCGGGCCCAGCACGGCCAGGCCCACTACGCGGCAGCCAAGGCCGGGGTCATGGCGCTCACCCGCTGCGCGGCCGTCGAGGCCGCGCCGCACGGCATCCGCGTCAACGCGGTCGCCCCCAGCCTCGCCGACCACCCCCACCTGGCCGCGGTCACCTCGCCCGAGCTCCTCGCCGAGCTGGCCCGCCGCGAGGCGTTCGGGCGCTCCGCGCACCCCTGGGAGGTCGCCAACGTTATCGTCTTCCTCGCCAGCGACTACTCCTCCTACATGACCGGAGAAGCGGTCTCGGTATCGAGTCAGAGGGCGTGAAGACGACACATGAGTCCACGGCGGCGCGACGCGGAGGGCACAGCGGCGGCACGGGCACAGCGGCGGGGGGAGCTCCTGGACACCGCGGCCCGGGTCTTCGCGGAACGGGGGTACGCGGCCACCACCATCCGCGAGGTCGCCGATGCCGCGGGCATGCTCGCCGGCAGCCTCTACTACCACTTCGAGTCCAAAGAGGCCATGGTCGACGAGATCCTCACCGGGTTCCTCACCGACCTGTGGGACGCCTACGACCGGGTCCTCGCCGCGGGCCGCGATCCCCGCGCCACTCTGCGCGCGCTGGTCGAGGCCTCGTTCGACACCATCCACCGGCACCGCCCCGCCGTGGTGATCTACCAGAACGAGTCCCGGCACCTGGTGCTCGGCGACCGCTTCGGCTACCTCGGAGACGCGCGGACCCGCTTCCGCGAGATGTGGGTCGGGCTGCTGGAGCAGGGGGCGGCCGAAGGGGCGTTCCGCTCCGACCTCGACGCCCAGCTCATGTACCGGTTCATCCGCGACAGCGTGTGGGCCGCCGCCACCTGGTACGACCCCAAGGGCCGGCTCGCGCCGCACGCCATCGCCGACCAGTACCTCGCCATGATCCTCCAGGGCGTCGAGCCCCACCCCCGCTGAGGAAGGCAGGACACCCCCCATGCCCGAGGCGCTCATCATCGACGCGGTCCGCACACCGGTCGGCAAGCGCGGCGGCGGGCTGGCCGGGGTCCACCCGGCCGACCTCGGCGCGCACGTCCTGACCGCGCTCGTGGAGCGCTCGGGGGTCGATCCGGGCGCGGTCGACGACACGGTGCTGGGCTGCGTCGACACCGTCGGCCCGCAGGCCGGCGACATCGCCCGGACCTGCTGGCTGGCGGCCGGGCTGCCCGAGCACGTCCCCGGGGTGACCGTCGACCGGCAGTGCGGGTCCTCCCAGCAGGCCGTCCACTTCGCCGCGCAGGCGGTCATGGCCGCAACGGCCGGCCTGGTGGTCGCCGGGGGCGTGCAGAGCATGTCGCAGGTGCCCATGGGCTACGCCATGACCGCCGGGGAGGGGCTCGGCTTCACCGAGGGGCCGTTCGCCGGCTCCGAGGGCTGGCGCGACCGGTACGGGACCGCCGAGGTGTCGCAGTTCCGCGCGGCCGAGATGATCGCCGAGCAGTGGGGGATCGGGCGCCCCGAGATGGAGGCGTTCGCCTTCGCCTCCCACGAGCGGGCGCTCGCCGCGGCCGACGCCGGCCGCTTCGACCGCGAGATCGCGCCCCTGGCGGGCGTCACCGCCGACGAAGGGCCGCGCCGCGGCGTCAGCCGGGACGCCATGGCGGCGCTGCCCCCGCTCGGCGACGGGGGACGGCTCACCGCCGCATTGGCCGCGCAGCTCGCCGACGGCGCGGCGGCGCTGCTCATCGCCTCACCCGGGGCGGCCCGGCGGCACCGCCTCACCCCCCGCGCGCGGATCCGCCACCTGTCGGCGCGCGGCGAGGACCCCATCCGCATGCTGACGGCCCCCATCCCCGCCACCGCCCACGCGCTGCGCCGGACCGGCCTGTCCGTCGGCGACATCGACGCGTTCGAGGTCAACGAGGCGTTCGCGCCGGTCGTGCTCGCCTGGCTCGCCGAGACGGGGGCGGACCCCGCCCGCGTCAACCCCAACGGGGGCGCCATCGCCCTCGGCCACCCGCTGGGCGCCACCGGGGCCCGGCTGCTGACCTCCCTCCTGCACCACCTGGAGCGGACCGGCGGCCGGTTGGGCCTGCTCACCATGTGCGAGGGCGGCGGCCAGGCCAACGTCACCGTCATCGAGCGCATGTGACGTGCCCGCGGCCCCGGGCCGGTGCGGCGCCGGCCCGCCTCACGCAGCGGGGTCCGCGAAGGGCGTGTTCAGCCGGGACAGGGCCTCGTGGGCCTCGGCCATCACGCGGTCGATCAGCTCGGCGCACGAGGGCAGGTCGTCGATCGCGGCGACCGCCTGGCCGGCCGACATCACCCCCAGATCGGTGCGCCCCTCCACCATCGCCGCACGGAGCAGGACAGGGGTGTTGGCCGCCATCAGCACCTGCGCCCACGACAGGCCCCCGCTGCGGCGCAGCGCGGCGCCGTCGCGGATCAGCCCCGGCCACGTCGCGCCCGACAGCCGCCGGAACGCCGCCGCGTTGCGCGCCGCCCGCAGCAGCCGACCCGCGCCGCGCGCGCGTTCGAGCGCGTCGACGCGGTCCGTGCGCAGTACCCGGTGAGGCACCCCGTCGACCTGCCGCGTCACCACCGTCTGCGTCGCGGCCAGGTACCGGCGCTTGACGCCATCGGGCACCGTGCTGTCGGAGGTGAGCAGGAACCGGGTGCCCATGGCCACCCCCGCCGCCCCGTAGGCCAGCGCCGCCACCAGGCCGCGCCCGTCGACGTAGCCGCCCGCCGCGATGACCGGCACGTCCACCGCGTCGACCACCTGCGGCAGCAGGACGGTGCTGGCGACCGGCCCGGTGTGGCCGCCGCCCTCGCCGCCCTGCACGAGCACCGCGTCGGCGCCCCACGCCGCCACCTGCTCCGCGTGGCGCACCGCGCCGACGGAGGGGATCACGACGACGCCGGCGTCCTTGAGCCGCCCGATGAGGTCGGGCGCGGGCGCCAGCGCGAACGAGGCGACCGCCACGCGCTCGCGGATCAGCAGGCCGATCCGCTCGCGCGCGTCGCCGGCGTCGGCCCGCAGGTTGACGCCGAAGGGGGCCGTCGTGCGTGCGCGCACCTCGGCGATCGCCGAGGCCAGAGCGTCGAGCGTCATGGTCGCCGACCCCAGGATGCCCAGGCCGCCCGCCTCGGCGGTGGCCGCCACCAGCCGCGGCCCCGCGACCCACCCCATCCCCGTCTGCACGATGGGGTGGCGGCAGCCGACGAGGCGGGTCAGCGCGGTGGGCAGCGGCGGGGCGGCGCTCACGGTGGCACCTCGCGGTCGCGCGCGCCCGCCGGGTCGAGCACCTCGCGCAGCAGGCGCAGCTCCTCATCACCGGGGGTGCGGGTGCGGCCCACCCCGCCCTCGGGCGTCGCCAGGTCGAAGCCGGTCCGGTCGCGTACCTGCTCCTCGGTGGCGCCCGGGTGGACCGACACCAGGCGCAGCGTGGAGCCCGGGCCCGCGAAGTCCAGCACCGCCAGGTCGGTGACGACCCTGCGCAGGTCGAAGGCGTCGGCCGCGGCCACGCCGCTGACCATGTCCACCTCCGGCACGAACACCCGCCGGCCGTGCCGGGGGATCCAGTAGCTGGTGGGCCCGGCGATGGTGTTGCCGGGGGCGCCGCGCACCCCCAGGAGCTGGGTGGTGGGCCGCCGCCAGGGCCCGATGCAGGAGATGTTGGAGCGCCCTCGCCGGTCGATCTGGGAGGCGCCCATCATCACGTGGCGCCGCCCGTGCAGGACCAGCCACAGGTGGTCGCCGAACGGCAGCCAGCCCTCCACCCCGCCCTGGCCCGGCGAGGCGCCCCAGGGCAGGGCCTCACGGGTCAGCAGCGCGCCGCCGTCGGTGGTGAGCAGGTCCGGGGCGAAGGTGAGCCGGGCCAGCCGTGCGCCCAGGACCGAGCAGACGCCCATGGCGGCGGCGAGGACCTCGCCGTCGCCGCGCCAGGCGTCGGCGCAGGCGGCCACGCACACCTCGGCGCGGGTCGCGGGCGTCACGGCTCCTCCCCGCCGGCGGTCCCGGTTCCCGCGGGGCCCACGAAGCGGTCGCGGAACCCCTGCCAGAGGGCGGGGTCGCGTGCGGCTCCCGCGTAGGCGCGCTGGGCGTCCTCGTCGCGGCCGTAGTCGGGTTCGCACGAGGTGAAGTGCGCCCCGTTGGGGGCCTCGACGACGCCCGTCACCAGCGCCCGGCTGACCAGCAGCGACTGCGGGGGGCCGGTGAACGCGCCGACCAGCCGCTCGCACGACAGGTAGACGCGCTGCGCGGCCTTGGCGAACAGCCCGTCCAGGTAGGGGTCGGGCCCCAGGTACTGCCCGTTGCCGCGCGGGTCGGCCCGACTGACGTGCACGAGCGCGGCGTCGAGCCGCAGCGCGGGCATGGCGATCAGGTCGCGGCCCTGAGGGTGGCCGGGCTCGGGGTAGGGGGAGCGGACGGTGCGCAGTCCCGGGTCGCCGACCCGCGGCACATCGGAGGCCAGGCCGACGGGGGTGGGCAGGAACGGCAGCCGGTGCGCGGCGGCGAGCAGGCCGAACATGAACATCCCCTCGTCGTACTCGGTGAACGCGATCTCGCCGTTCTCCCGCGCGGCCCGGAACCAGGGGTCCAGGGCGATGGAGTCGAGCGTGACGAACGGGGCGACCACCCGGCGCACCTTGCCGTAGGCGCACAGCAGCCCCACATCGGGGCCGCCGCACGAGACCACGGTGAGGTCGCGGACGCCGCTGCGGCACACGGCGCGCACCAGCGCCATGGGCTTGCGCCGTGACCCCCACCCGCCGATGCCCAGCACCATCCCGTCCCACAGGGCGGCGGCGACCCCGTCGGGGGTCATGGCCTTGCCGGTCACCGGGCCCCCTCCTCCGCCGCTTCGCCGCGGCCGCCGCCCTCCGCGCCGGCCCGGCCGCCGGTGGCGGCGCCGGCGAACCGGTCGCGGAGGGCGTCCCCGGCGCCGATGAGGCTGAGCTCGTAGGTGAACCCCTGCTCGAACCGGTAGTCGCGGTCGGGGTCCGTGGGGTCGATCCCGTTGAGCGCCTGCTTCGCGCACCGGATGACCCGGGGGTCCTTGGCGGCGATGGCGCGCGCCACGTCGAACGCCTCCCGGCGCAGGTCGGCGGGGTCCACCACGGCCAGCACCGACCCGAACTCCGCCAGCCGGGCCGCGGGCACCGTGCGGCACGTGTAGACCATGGCGCGCATGAGGTGCCGGGGGACCAGGCGGGCCAGGTGGGTGGCCGCGCCCAGTGCGCCGCGGTCGACCTCGGGCAGCCCGAAGTAGGCGTCGTCGGCGGCCACCACGAGGTCGGCGCTGCCCGCCAGCCCCACGCCCCCGCCGAGGCAGTGGCCCTGGACGGCGGCGATGACCGGCACCGGGCAGTCGCGGACGGCGGCGAAGGCGGCGCGGCAGCCGCGGTTGGCGCCGATGAGCGCGTCGAAGCCGGCGGTGCGCTGCATCTCCTTGATGTCGACACCGGCGTTGAACCCGCGCCCCTCGGCGCGCAGGACCACCGCCCGCGTCTCGGGGTCGGCGCCCGCGCCGGTCACGGCCTGTGCGAGGTCGTGCCAGCCGCGGACGGGAAGGGCGTTGACCGGGGGAGCGTCGACGGTGACCTCGGCGATCCCGCCGCTGTGTTTCGTGGTGGAGACCCGCAATGGCTTACCTTTCCACCAAACGTTTGTTAGAACGGTAGCAGCCGGGCGGGATCCGGGACAGGGCGGCGACACCAGGAGGCGGACGGTGACCGATCCGACGGGCCCCGCGCGCGGCCACGACGACGGCGACGGCGGAGGTCCCGCCGGCGGCGCGGCGAAGGGCCCCGGCAGCGGGCTCGAGGGCCGGACCGTCGTCGTCACCGGCGGCGTGCGCGGCGTGGGGCGCGGTATCAGCGAGGCGTTCCGCGACGCCGGGGCCTGCGTCCTCGCCTGCGCCCGGCGCCCGCCCGATGTGCCGCTGGACGGGGTCGAGCACGTGCCCCTCGACGTCCGCGACCCCGATGCCGTGGGCGCCTTCTTCGCCGCCGCCGGCCCGGTCCACACCGTGGTCAACAACGCCGGAGGGACCCCGTACCTGCCCCTCAGCGACGGGGACCCGCGCCGCCACGCCAAGATCATCGAACTCAACCTCATCGCCCCGCTCATCGTCGCCCGCGCCGCGCGGCTCGTCCTGGAACCCGGCGGGTCCGTCATCATGATCGGCAGCGTGAGCGCCCGGCGGCCCTCGCCGGGGACGGCCGCCTACGGCGCGGCCAAAGCGGGGCTGGCCGGCCTGACGGCGTCGCTGGCCGTGGAATGGGCGCCCGCTGTCCGCGTCAACTGCGTCACCCTCGGCATGGTCCGGACCGAACGCACCGCCCTGCACTACGGCGACGACGCCGGGATCGACGCTGTCGCGCGCACCGTGCCCCTGGGGCGGCTGGCCGCGCCGGGCGACGCGGGGGCGGCGTGCGTCTTCCTGGCCTCCGATGCCGCCGCCTACATCAGCGGGGCCGACCTGCTGGTCCACGGGGGCGGGGAGCGTCCCCCGTTCCTCGACGCGGCCACGGCACCCCGCCCCCGCCGTGAGGGACAGCAGGAGGACGGGATGGAGGGGCCGGGATGATCTGCCGCGGCAGGGTCGCCGTCATCACCGGGGCCGGGCGCGGCCTCGGACGCGCCCACGCGCTCGAATTCGCCCGGCAGGGGGCCCGGGTCGTCGTCAACGACCTCGGGGTGGCCGCCGACGGCAGCGGGGGCTCCGCGGGGCCCGCCGAGCAGGTCGCGGCCGAGATCCGCGCATCGGGCGGCGTAGCCGTCGCCGTCGCGGGCGACGCCGCCGATCCCGGCGACGCCGCCGCGCTCGTGCGCACCGCGCTGGAGGCGTTCGGCCGACTCGACACCCTCGTCACCAACGCGGGTTTCGTCCGCGACCGGATGCTCGTCAACCTCCCCTTGGACGACTGGGACGCGGTGCTGCGCGTCCATCTCACCGGGCACTTCCTCCCGCTGCGCCACGCGGCGGCGCACTGGCGGGCCGAGGCCAAGGCCGGGCGCCCCGTGGACGCCCGCGTCATCGCCACGTCCTCCGGCGCCGGGCTGCTGGGCAGCGTCGGCCAGGCCAACTACTCCGCCGCCAAGGCGGGCATCGTCGGCCTCACCCTGGTCGCGGCGGCCGAGCTGCGCCGCTACGGGGTCCGGGTGAACGCGATCGCCCCCGCCGCGCGCACCCGCATGACCGGCGGCGTCTTCGCCGGCACCATGCGCCGCCCCACCGACGGCTCCTTCGACGCCATGGCCCCCGAGAACGTGTCGCCGCTGGTGGCGTGGCTCGGGTCGGCCGACTCCGCCGACGTCACCGGCCGCGTCTTCGAGGTCGAGGCGGGCCGGATCTGCGTCATGGAGGGCTACCGCCACGGGCCCGCCACCGACAAGGGCGCCAGGTGGGACCCCGCCGAGATCGGCCCCGCCGTACGCACCCTCCTCGCGAACGCCGCCGACCCCGAGCCACCTTACGGCGCGTGACCGCTGGGGCGTCCGGCGATCGCGGGGGCGCACGCCCCGCCGGCCGTACGGCCGCCACGCCCTCCCGGCGTCAGCGCTTCGGCGGGAGGGTGCGGCAGGTGCGCAGGATCTCGGCGGCGACGGTGTTCGGGCGGTCGGCCATCGGGACGTGCCCGCAGTCCAGCAGGGTGACGATGCGCGCGTGGGGGATGCGGCGCAGCGCCCGCACCGCCCCGGTGGCGGGGAGCACCCGGTCGCGGTCGCCCCAGGCGACGGTGACCGGGCAGGGCACCGCGCCGGCGGTGAACGCGTAGTCGGCGACGTGCACGGCCAGCCGGACGAACGGGGACCCGGCGGCCAGCACCGTCGCGTCGAACACCAGGTCGCGGGCTGCATCGGCGGACGGGTCGCCGCGCAGCACGTGCCGGGCGACCGTGCGGCCCGGCGGGCTGCCCGCGGCCGCCACCCAGACCCGTTCGGGGACGCGCGACGCCAGCCGCGCACCGCGGGCCAGGACACGCGTGCCCGCACCGGTGCGCCCAGTGGCGAACCCGATGGGCGACAGCGCCGTCACCGAGGCGGCGAATCCGCGTGCGCCCAGCTCCAGCGCGATCGCCCCGCCCAGGGAGTTGCCCACGAGGTGCGGTCGCTCCAGGCCGAGCCGGTCGCAGAACCGCTGCACCGTGGCGACCAGCGTGGAGATGTCATAGGGGTCCGCAGCGGCGGGCGGCGCCGACCCGCCGAACCCGGGGAGGTCGAGCGCCACCACATCGTGGTCCGCCGCCAGCCGGCGGACCACGGGATACCAGGCCTGGCGCCGGTGCCCCAGCCCGTGGAGCAGCACGATCGGGGCGCCGTCGCCCCAGCGGTCGTAGGTGATCCGCAGCTCTCCCATGGCCCCAGGTGTACCCGGTCGGCGGCCCGGCGTCGAATGAGCCCGCCACCGCCCGTGGCCAGGGCGCATCCGCGGATCGGGCCCGTAGCCGTCGCGGAGCGGCGCCGCCGCCAGCGGTCCGCCCGGCCACCGGCCGTCCCGCTGCGGCGCCTCAGCGTGCCCGCGGCAGGAGCGTCGCCAGCGACGGATCCACGCGCCCCGGGTCGACGGTGATGACCTCGTGCTCCGCCACACCGGCGGCCACGAACGGGTCCTCCGCGCTCACCCCCTCGACGCTGGCCCGCTCGCCCTGCGCCAGGATCACCCCGCCGATATCGGCGGGCACCGTCTGGCCGGACAGCAGGAACGTGCCGTCCGCGTGGTGGTGCTCCAGGTAGGCGACGTGCTCGGCGACGTGCGGCGTGACCTGGTCGGCGGGGACGGTGTAGCGGACGATGAGGATGTGCAGCATGCCCACATCCTCCCTCCGCCCCCGCGTTCCGGACGTCCCGACACCCGCGCGGTCAGGCGGGCAGGCCCAGATCACGGGCGATCAGCATGCGCTGGATCTCCGATGTCCCCTCGCCGATCTCGAGAATTTTGGCGTCGCGGTAGAAGCGCCCCACCGGGTACTCGTTCATGAAGCCGTAGCCGCCGAAGACCTGGGTGGCGGCGCGGGCGTTGTCCATGGCGGCGTTGGAGGCCACCAGCTTGGCGATGGCGGCCTGCCGCTTGAACGGCTCGCCCGCGAGCATCCGCGACGCGGCGTCGTAGTAGGCCAGCCGGGCGGTGTGCGCCCGCACCTCCATGTCGGCGATCGTGAACTGGATGGACTGGTAGTGCCCGATGTGGCGGCCGAACGCAGCCCGCTCCCCGGCGTAGCGCACGCTCTCGTCCACGCACCCCTGGGCCAGCCCCACCGCCAGCGCGGCGATCGCGATCCGGCCCTCGTCCAGGGTGCGCAGGAACTGCGCGTAGCCGCGTCCCCGCTCGCCCAGCAGGTTGGCCTCGGGCACCCGGCAGTCCTCGAACACCAGCTCGTTGGTGTCGGAGGCGTTCCAGCCGACCTTGGAGTACTTCTGCCCGATGGAGAACCCGGGCGTGCCGCTGGGCACGATGATCGTCGAGATCTCGGGGCGCCCGTCGGGGCGCTCACCGGTGACCGCGGTGACCGTGACCAGCGCGGTGATGTCGGTCCCGGAGTTGGTGATGAAGGACTTCGTCCCGTTGATCACCCACTCGCCGTCGTCCAGCCGCGCGGTGGTGCTCGTCGCCCCGGCGTCGGATCCGGCACCGGGCTCGGTCAGCCCGAACGCGCCCAGCGCCTCCCCGGAGCACAGCCGCGGCAGCCACCGCGCCTTCTGCTCGGCGGAGCCGAACCGGTGGAGCGGCATCGCCCCGAGGGACACGCCCGCCTCCAGGGTGATCGCCACCGACGAGTCCACGCGCGCCAGCTCCTCCAGCGCCAGGCACAGCGCGAAGTAGTCGCCGCCCATGCCGCCCTCCTCCTCGGGGAAGGGCAGGCCGAACAGGCCCATGCGGCCCATCTTGGCGACGATGCCGTAGGGGAACTCGCCCCGTTCGTAGAAGCCGCCGATGACCGGGGCGACCTCGTCGTGCGCGAACTTCTCGACGGTGGCGCGCAGGTCCTCGTGGTCGGCGGACAGGCCGTGCGTCATGCGCTCACTCCTTGCTCGTGGCGGGTGCGGCGGGACCGGCGGGGGCGACGATCGGTGCAGCGGGCGTGCCGGGCGGGGGCTCCGCGGGGGCGGGCGCACCCGGGGCGCCGGGGGAGTCGGGGGTGATGGTGGCCAGGAGGGCGTCCATGGCGACCGCGCGGCCGGGGCGGGCGTCCAGCCGGGTGACGACGCCGTCGACGGGGGCGGTGATCGCGTGCTCCATCTTCATGGCCTCGACGATGACCACCGGGCTCCCGGCGGCGACGCGCTGCCCCTCCTCCACCGCGACCGCGAGCACGGTCCCCGGCATCGGGCTGCGCAGCGATCCGTCGCCCGCCTGCGCCGGGTCGCGGGCGGGGTCGACCGCCGGCTCCTCGTGGAACCGCCAGGCCGACCCGGCCGAGCCGAGCCACAGGTCGGCGCCGTCGCGGGCGCGCGCATAGTGCGCGGTGCGGCCGTCGACGGAGACGGTGAGCGTACGGCCGCCGGCCGCGCGCGCCGCCCGGGCGCGCACCGGGTCGGCGCCGGCGACGACCACCTCGTAGGCGAGGGCGCCGGCGGGGTCCGTGCCTGCGGCGGGCGCGGCGTCGGCGGTG
>NZ_JBHSBH010000015.1:117022-133197 GCF_042650565.1 Nocardiopsis sediminis | reverse complement strand
CCGCCGCACCCGGACGGCGACGAGCCCGCGCCGCGGGGTGCGCAGCCGCCACGTCGTCCACGCCCGGGCGCCGATGCGCCAGCCGTCGGGGACGTCGAAGCGGTCGGCGGCGGGGTCGGCGGGCTCCAGCCCGAGCTGGTGGTCCAGGGCCGCGGCGGCGATGAGGCCGCCGGACGCGCCGGGCGTATCGGGCGTGTCGGTGCCGGCGGTCAGCTCGGGGCGGACGCGCTCGGTCAGGCCGGTGCTCAGATCGCCCGCCACGACATCGGGGTGGCGCAGCAGGCGGCGCAGGAAGGCGACGTTGGTGGCGAAGCCCAGCAGCGTGTACCCGGCCAGGGCGGTGTCCATCCGCGCCAGCGCGGCGCCGCGGTCGGCGCCCCACGCCACGACCTTGGCGAGCATCGGGTCGTAGGCGGAGGTGACCTCCGTCCCCGTCTCGATCCCGGAGTCGACGCGCACGCCCTCGCCGCCGGGCTCCGCCAGCAGCAGCACCCGGCCGCCGGTGGGCAGGAAGTCCTGGGCGGGGTCCTCGGCGTAGACGCGTGCCTCCACCGCGTGGCCGGACAGCCCGATGTCGGCCTGGGAGAACGGCAGCGCTTCGCCCTGGGCGATGCGCAGCTGGAGTTCGACCAGGTCGATGCCGCGCCGGCCGCCGACGGTGACGACCGCCTCGGTGACGGGGTGCTCGACCTGGAGGCGGGTGTTCATCTCCAGGAAGGCGTACTCCGGCTCGGGCTGCGCGTCCGGAGCCGGAGGGCTCGGGGTGTGCGTCCTCCCGGGGGCGGTCGTCCACAGGGGAGGGGATCCGGGTGGCGGATCGGAGAGCGGATCGGGTTGACTTGAAATAAGGGGTTCCCCCGAGCCCTCACCATTGCCGTGCCCGCCATCGCGCCGGCGCCGCGCCCCCTCGCCCTCCGGCTCGGGCCCCGGTCCCCTGACGATGAACTCCACCGTGCCCGCGCCCACGTACCCGCACGCCTTGGCCGCCGCGACCGCGGCCTCGCCCATGGTGTTCCGCTGCGCCGGCGTGAGCAGGGGCGACGGCGCCTCCTCCACGATCTTCTGGTGTCGCCGCTGGAGGCTGCACTCCCGCTCGCCCAGGTGGACGACGTTGCCGTGGGCGTCGGCGAGCACCTGCACCTCGATGTGCCGGGGCCGTTCCACGAACCGTTCGACCAGCAGGGTGGCGTCGCCGAACGCGGCGGCGGCCTCGCGCCGGGCCGCCGCGGCGGCCGCGGCCAGCTCGCCGGGGGCCCGGACCAGGCGCATGCCCTTCCCGCCGCCGCCCGCTGAGGGCTTGATCAGCAGCGGGTAGCCCACCTGCTCGGCGGCCCGCTCCAGGGCGCCGTCGTCCATCGGCCCGGCGGCGGGGACCGGCCCCGGGGCACCGCCGTCCCCGCCCTCCAGGCCGTCCCCGCCCTCCGGGCCGTCCGCGGCCTCCACACCGTCCGGGGCCTCGGGCCCATCCGCATCCTCACCGGGGCGGCGCTCCGCGAACCCCGGCAGCAAGGGCACCCCGGCCGCGGCGACCGTGGCCTTGGCGCGGATCTTGTCGCCCATGGCGTCGATCGCCTCCGGCGGCGGCCCGACGAACACCAGCCCCGCGTCGGCGCAGGCCCGCGCGAACCCGGCGTTCTCCGAGAGGAACCCGTACCCCGGGTGCACCATGGTGGCACCGGAGGCCTGTGCGGCGGCGATGATCGCCGCCCCGTCGAGGTAGCCGCCGACCCGCACCGCCTGGTCGGCCGCGCGCACGTGCGGCGCGTCGGCGTCGCCGTCGCTGTGGACCGCCACCGAGCGCATCCCCAGCCGGCGCAGGGTCCGCATGATCCGCACGGCGATCTCGCCCCGGTTGGCCACCAGGACGGTGGGGGGTCCGTCGCTCATCGGTCGCACCTCGTCTCCCGCGTATCCCGCCTCAATATCCCTCTCCCTTACATCCGGAAGACGCCGTAGCCGACGGGCTCCAGCGGGGCGTATCGGGCGCTGGCCAGGCCCAGGCCCAGGACGGTGCGGGTATCGGCGGGGTCGATGACGCCGTCGTCCCACAGCCGCGCCGTGGAGTAGTAGGGGTCGCCCTGGGTCTCGTACTGCGCGCGGATGGGCTCCTTGAACTCGGCCTCGGCCTGGTCGGGCCAGTCCTCACCGCGCGCCGCCATCTGGTCGCGGCGCACGGTGGCCAGCACCGACGCCGCCTGCTCGCCGCCCATGACCGAGATCCGCGCGTTGGGCCACATCCACAGGTACCGGGGGGAGTACGCCCGGCCGCACATGCTGTAGTTGCCGGCCCCGAAGGAGCCCCCGATGACCACCGTGAACTTGGGGACCCGCGCGCACGCCACGGCGGTGACCATTTTCGCGCCGTGCTTGGCGATGCCCCCGGCCTCGTAGTCGCGGCCCACCATGAACCCGGAGATGTTCTGGAGGAACACCAGCGGGATCCGTCGCCGGTCGCAGAGCTCGATGAAGTGGGCCCCCTTCATCGCCGACTCGCTGAAGAGGATGCCGTTGTTGGCGAGAATCCCCACCGGGTGGCCGTGCACGTGCGCGAACCCGGTGACCAGGGTGGGGCCGTAGTCGGCCTTGAACTCGGTGAACTCGCTCGCGTCGACGATGCGGGCGATGACCTCGCGGACGTCGTAGGGGGTGCGGGTGTCGGTGGGCACCACCCCGTGGATCTCGGCGGGGTCGAACGCGGGCGGCCGCGGGGTGCGCCGCTCCCAGGCGGGTTCGGGGCGCGGGCCGAAGGTCGCGGTGATGCGGCGCAGGATGGCCAGCGCGTGGGCGTCGTCCTCGGCGAGGTGGTCGGTGACGCCGGAGACGCGGGCGTGCACGTCGCCGCCGCCCAGCTCCTCGGCGGTGACGACCTCGCCGGTGGCGGCCTTCACCAGCGGGGGGCCGCCGAGGAAGATCGTGCCCTGGTCGCGCACGATCACCGCCTCGTCGCTCATCGCGGGGACGTAGGCGCCGCCCGCGGTGCACGAGCCCAGGACGGCCGCGAGCTGGGGGATGCCCAGCTTCGACATGGTGGCCTGGTTGTAGAAGATCCGCCCGAAGTGCTCGCGGTCGGGGAAGACGTCGTCCTGCATGGGCAGGAACGCGCCGCCGGAGTCGGCCAGGTAGATGCACGGCAGGTGGTTGTGCAGCGCCACCTCCTGGGCGCGCAGGTGCTTCTTCACCGTCATGGGGTAGTAGCTGCCGCCCTTGACGGTGGCGTCGTTGGCGACCACCACGACCTCGCGCCCGTTGACCCGGCCCACGCCGGTGATCAGCCCCGCTGCGGGGGCGTCGGACCCGTCGGCGCCGTAGAGGCCGTGGGCGGCCAGGGGCGACAGCTCCAGGAACGGCGAGCCGGGGTCGAGCAGGGCGTCGACCCGGTCGCGGGGGAGCAACTTGCCGCGTTCGACGTGGCGGATCCGCGTCTTCTCGGGGCCGCCGAGCGCAGCGGTGTCGAGGAGCTCGCGCAGCCGGGCGACCAGGGCGCGGTTGGCGGCGGCGTTGGCGGTGAACGCCGGCCCGCCGGTGTCGATCGCCGAGGTCAGCACGGGTGCCCCGCTCATCTGTTCCCCCAGGGGTTAATGACCGCTAACATCGGCGATGTTAGTGACCATTAACCAACGTGTCCAGGGCCATACGGGCGGCCGGCGCCGCGCGGACGGGCCCGCGGCGGGGCAGTGGAGGGGCGGATGGCGAGAGCGATGGCGCGGCGCGCCGATATCCTCCGGGCGGGGGCCGAACTGTTCGCGGCGCGCGGGTTCCACGGCGTCTCGATCGACGAGCTGGGCCGGGCCGTCGGCATCACCGGCCCCGCCATCTACCGGCACTTCCCCGGCAAAGAGGCCCTGCTGGCCGCCATGCTGCTCGACATCAGCGAGCGGCTGGCCGCCGACGGCCGCCGGGCGGTGGCCGACTCCCGCGGCCCCGGCGACGCCCTGCACGCCCTGCTGCGCGGCCACATCGCCTTCGCGCTGCGTGAGCCCGCCCTCATCACCGTGCAGGACCGCGAACTCGGCAACGTCCCCGATACCGAGCGCCGCAGCATCCGCCGGCTCCAGCGCGGCTACGTCGAGGAGTGGGTCGCGGTCCTCGCGCTGCTGCGGCCCGGCCGGCCGCCGGAAGCGCTGAGGGCCGCCGTCCACGCGACGTTCGGGCTGCTCAACTCCACGCCGCACAGCGCGGGCGGTCTCTCGCCGGACGACATGGCCGCCCTCCTGCTGGCCATGGGCCGCGCCGCGCTGCTCGCCGGCGGCTGAGCGCCGACGCGCGCCCCGCCCTCACGTCCCGCCACCCCGCCCGATCCGCCCGCTCCCGCGCGCCCGCGCCCGGGGCCGGTGGCCTCCGCGACGTTTGACGGCGGGGGCCGCGGGCAGCCGCACCCGGAGGCCCGTTCCGCCCCGGCGATCGCGGCGCGCGCACGCGCGGCGTGAACGCCGGCCGTCCGTGGGGGAGTGGTTCGAGGATGTCACGGCCGCGCATCGTGGTGATCGGCGCCGGATTCGCCGGGCTCTACGCCCTGCGCCGGCTGGAACGGCGGATCCCGAGAGGGGTGGCCGAGCTCGTCCTCGTCGCACCCAACGACTACATGCTCTACGCCCCCCTCCTGCCCCAGGTGGCGTCCGGCCTGCTCACACCGCAGTCGCTGGCCGTCTCCCTGCACCGGCTGCTGCACCGCACCCGCATGGTGCCCGGGTCGGCCATCGGGGTCGACACCGATGCCCGGGCCGTGATCGTCAAGAAGATCTCCGAGGAGATCACCTACGAGCCCTACGACCGGCTCATCCTCGCCCCCGGCAGCCTCACCCGGGTCTTCGACATCCCCGGGCTCACCGAGCACGGCTTCGGCAACAAGAACCTCGCCGAGGCGGTCGTGCTGCGCGACCACGTGCTGGCCCAGCTCGAACTGGCCAACGCCACCCAAGACCCGGTCGAGCGGGAGGAGCGCTGCCGCTTCCTCGTCGTGGGCGGCGGCTACACCGGCGTCGAGACCGCGGCGTCCCTGCGCCGGCTGACCGAGGAGGCGGCGCGCCGCTACCCCGACCTGCGGCCGGACATCAGCTGGCACCTGGTCGACATCGCCCCGCGGCTGCTGCCCGAACTGGGCCCGCGGCTGGGCGAGGAGTCCCTGGACCTGCTGCGGTCCATGGGCATCGAGGTGAAGCTGGAGGTCACCGTCCGCGAGATCACCGAGAACAAGGTGACGCTGACCGACGGCCGGGTCCTGCCCTGCCGCACCGTGATCTGGACCGCGGGCACCTCCCCGAGCCCGCTGATGGACTCGCTGGGCGCCGCGACCGACCGGGGCCGGCTCGTGGTCGACTCCGACCTCACCGTCCCCGGGCACCGCGAGATCTTCGCGATCGGGGACGCCGCCGCGGTCCCCGACCTGTCCAAGGACACCGAGGGCGCGACCTGCCCGCCCACCGCGCAGTACGCCGAGCGCCAGGGCCGGGTCGCCGCCGACAACGTGATCGCCTCGCTGCTGCACCGCCCGATGCGCAGCTTCCTCCACCGCGACATGGGGCTGGTGGTGGACCTGGGCGGACGCGATGCGGTGGCCCGGATCCCCGGGTACGACCTGGCGGGGCCGCCGGCGTTCGTCGTGACCCGCGCCTACCACCTGTTCACGCTGCCGTCGGCCCCGGCCCGGGCGCGCGTGGCCGCCAACTGGCTCATCCGCGCCCTGACCGGCGGCGAGGTGGCGCGCCTGGGGTTCGCCCACGGCAAGCCGTCCACCTTCGTCGACATCGAGGCAGCCCACTACCTCGGCCCCCAGGCGGTGCGCCAGGAGAGCGCCCGCCTGCTGGAGAACGCGGGGGTGTAGGGGCGGGGAGGGGACGGGCGGATGCGGGTCAGCCCGCGATCGCGTAGCCCGCCTCGTCGACGGCCGCGGCGAGGCTGTCGGGGCTGAGAGGCTCGGTGCCGTCGATGGTGACCCGCCCGCTCTCCAGTTCGACGTCGACCGCGGTGACACCGGGCAGCGCCGACAGCTCCTCCTTCACCGCGCTCACGCAGTGGCCGCAGGTCATGCCGGTGACGGTGATGGTCGTGGACATGGATGGCTTCCGTTCTCAGATGGGGGTCCGCTCAGGAGCGCACCAGCCGGGCGATCGCCTCGGAGGCCTCGCGGACCTTCTCGTCGGCCTCCTCGCCGCCGTGGGCGACCGCGTGGCCGACGCAGTGCTTGAGGTGCTCGTCGAGCATCGACAGCGCGAACGATCGCAGCGCCTTGTTCACCGCCGCGGTCTGGGTCAGGATGTCGATGCAGTAGGCGTCGTCCTCGACCATCCGCTGCAACCCGCGCACCTGGCCCTCGATCCGGCGCAACCGGTTGAGGTGGCTCTGCTTGTTGTCGTGGTAGCCGTAGGTCGCCATGCCGGTGCTCTCCTGCTGTGCCTGGTCTTCCGCCATCAATATACCCCCTTGAGGTATGTCAGCGCCCGTGGCCCGCGCGGCATTCCCGCGGCCGCCCGGGACACGCCGCGCGACGCGCCGTTGTCCACCTCTCTGAGTATGAAGGTGCGCCGCCCCTTTCCGGCCGGTTCGTCACGCGGCCGGGGCCGCCGCCCTCTGCAACACGGACGGGGCGGCGGCCCCGTTCGCTCATCCGCGGCGCGGATGCAGGCCCATCCCGCTCAGCTCCAGGTCGGCCAGGCCCCGCACGGTCTCGGGGTCGTCGGCCTGCCAGGCGGCGACGGGATCGGCGTGCAGGGCCGTCAGCCGCCCGGCCGGGGCCGTGGCCAGCGCCCGCAGGGCCAGCAGCCGCGCCCCCGCGCTCGCCGGCATCGCCCGCAGCCGCACGGCGTCGGTCGCGCGCCGGACGAACGCGGCCCGCGCCGGGAGCCAGACCGCCAGCACCACCACGACCGGCAGGACAGCCGTGAGCAGGGACAATGTGAAGGCCAGCTCCATGATGCCCGCCCCGAACGTATCGCCGGCCTCGCTCAGCGAATCGCCGGCGCCGCCCACGCTGTCCAACGGCACCGCCAGCGCATCACCCGCGAACGGGATCTCGCGCGCCTGCTCGGCGGCGTCGGCCATGTTCGACGACAGCCCCGCACCGGCGTCGCTCATCAGCTCGCCCGGCCGGGCCAGCGCCCCGATGAGGTCGTACAGCGCGACTCCCGCCCACACCCACCCGGCGGTCCACACCACGGCGGACACATCGGCGGCGATCTGGGACGCGAAGCGCAGGGGGCGGTCGGCGTAGAACTTCATCTCGGGGACTCCTGGGCCGGGGATCGGGGGGTGGCCGGGGAGTGCATCCCCGGCGCCGCAGGGATTCCCCGCAGGGCGCACGGCCAACCCGGATCCGGCGAGGCCCCTGCCGCGGCCCCGGGAGAGCGGAGCGAAGGGGCGGGCGCGATCGGGCCGGACACAGCCGCCGACCTGCGGCGACCGGCGGCGCCGCGATGCTTGCCATCGCGCCCGCGGCCGCGGAGCATGGATCGCATGACCCAGGACAGCGACATCCTCGAACGCATCACCGCACTCGTGACCGAGGAGCGCGCCCTCCGTGAGCAGCCCGAGCACCGGCTGACCCCGGAGGAGCTGGAGCGCGTGCGGGCGGTCGAACGCTCCCTCGACCAGTGCTGGGACCTGCTGCGCCAGCGCCGCGCCCGCGACGAGTACGGCCAGGACCCTGACGACGCCGAGGTCCGCTCCACCTCCCAGGTGGAGGGCTACCGCCAGTAGCCGGGGAGGGCGCCCGGCGCCCGTACGACGCCCTTCTTCATCGCGTCCCGAAAGGCCCGTCCCCGAGGGGATCCGAGCCTGAGCGCGCGCAGGCGCGCCATCCGTCGCGTTTCCGATTTCCGGCGAGATCGGCGGAACCGAACGCGGTCCGCTGTCGTCTCACTACGAGCCGGACCCGCAGTGGGCCCGGGGACAGCCGGATACGGACGGGCGGTAGCGCGCATGCTGGAGATACTCACCGGGACGGGACTCGCTTCGGCCGCCGGCCTGAACGCCTACGTCCCGCTGCTGGTGGTGGGTCTCATCGCCCGCTACACCGACCTCCTGCCGCTGGGCGCGGGGTGGCAGTGGCTGGAGAACCCGTTCGTGCTGATCCTCCTCGGCGTGCTGCTGGTGCTGGAGTTCGCGGCCGACAAGATCCCCGGTGTCGACAGCGTCAACGACGTGGTGCAGACGATCATCCGCCCCACCTCGGGCGGCATCACCTTCGGCGCGGGGGCGTCGGCGCTGAGCGGGGCCGACCTCGCCACCGCCGCGGACGGCGGCTCCTGGTGGCCGGTCGTCTCCGGGGTGGTGATCGCCCTGGTGTTCCACGGCCTGAAGGCGGTGGCCCGGCCGGTCCTCAACGCCGTGACGTTCGGCGCGGGCGGGCCGATCGTCAGCACGGTCGAGGACGTCGTCAGCTTCTTCACCTCGATCCTCGCCGTTCTGGTGCCGATCCTGATCCTGGTCGTCCTGCCGCTGCTGCTCCTGGTCGCAGCGTGGGCGTGGCGCCGCCGCCGCAGGCGGCGCGCGGAGCGCCGCGCGGCCGCCGAAACCGACTCCGGCTACCCCGGCTACTACTAGAGGGCCGGCGTGCCGAAACACGGCGGCCGCGCACCCGACCGGAGTACGTTGGGCCCATGCCCACCGACCGGCCGCCGCTGCGCATCGGCACCCGCGCCTCGCCGCTCGCCCTGGCCCAGGCCCGGCAGCTGCGCGACCTCCTCGCCGCTGCCGACCCCGCCCGCCCGGCCGAGATCGTCCCCATGACGACCACGGGTGATACCCGGAAGGGCTCCCTCGCCGCCCTGGGCGGCAAGGGCGCGTTCGTCAAGGAACTCGACCGCGCCCTGGCGGCCGGCGACGTCGACGTGTGCCTGCACTGCATGAAAGACGTGCCCGGCGACGTCCCCCGGCCGCAGGGCTTCATCTGGGCGGCCTACCTGCGCCGCGACGACCCCCACGACTGCCTCCTGCTCCCGGCCGGCGCCCCTCGCCGGGGGCTGGCGGACCTGCCGCCGGGCACCCGGGTGGGCACCTCGTCGGTGCGCCGGCGCGCTCAGCTGCGCCGCCGCCACCCCGGCCTGGAGACGGGGGAGTTCCGCGGCAACATCAACAGCCGGATCGCGCGGCTGGACGCGGGGGAGTACGACGCCGCCGTCCTGGCCCACGCCGGCCTGCGCCGCGCGGGCCTGGAGCACCGGGCCGTCGAGGTCATCGCCTCCGACGTGCTCTGCCCCGCGGTCGGGTCGGCCGTGCTGGGCGCGGAGTGCCGGCGGGACGACACCGTGACCACCGAGGCGCTGCGGGCCCTGGACCACCCCGAGACCCGCACCCACATCACCGCCGAGCGCGCCATGCTGCACGCCCTCCAGGGCCACTGCAACTCACCCATCGCCGGCCACGCGACCACGGCCCCCGACGGCCGCGTCACCCTAATCGGCATGGTCTTCGCCCCGGACGGCTCCTCCTGGGCCCACGCCCGGGAGACCGCCGACCGCGACCGCCCCGCGGACCTCGGCGCATCCGTCGCCGACGCCCTCCTCACCCAGGGTGCGCGCACCCTGATCGAGGCCGTCGGCCCCTGACACCGGGCCGCCGGTGCCAGGGGGCGCGGCGCCGTCGAAGCGCCGCATGGATGGACGGGACCAGTGGCGGTCCTGCCGCCACCGGCGCCCCGGCTCACGACAGCGCCGAGCGCCCCAAGGAGACCGGGAGGTCAACCGTCGTCCGCCCGGTGTCGACCGTGATCTCGGTGCCCTCCGGGTAGCGCTGGGTGTAGTCGTGGTCGGTGGAGATGAGGACGATGCCGATCCGGTGGCCGGCTTTGAACACGTAGTCCTGGGCCTGGAGCTCCCAGGAGTACCGGTACATGCGGTCGGCCACCACCGGGGTCTGCCAGGACTCCGAGCGGCGGTTGCGGGCGTCGATCCAGCCCCGGGTGACGATCTTGAAGTCGGCGGTCTCGGTCACGTGGTGGCTGGGGAAGGCGCAGCCGGTGTCCTCCGGGACGCCCTCGCCGTAGCAGATCTCGTTGTCGCGGTCGTACTCCACGGCGCCCGTCGCGCGGGTGTCGGTGCCGTAGTCCACCAGCAGCGCGCTCAGGTAGGGGGACGGCCCGTCCATGGCGGCCCGCACCGAGACCCGCACGGTGCCGTTGACCCGCACGTCGGCGGGGAGGACCGCGGTCCTGTGCACCAGCGCGTTGCGTCCGGCGAGCTCTGGGTCGGTGGCGAGCTCCTCGGCGGGCACCGTGCGCCCGGCGTCGGTGAACGATGCCCGGCCGCCGCCGCTGTCCCCGGCATCGGCCGCGAGGACGCCGACGGCCTCTGGCGGGCTCTCCCCGTTCGGCGGGCCGGGGCGCAGCCGGACGGTGCCGGTGCCCTGGGCCGGCCAGGTGTCCTGCCGGGACCAGGTGAAGTCGGCGTTCTCGACGTGGACCGCGGGTTCCTCCATCACGCCGTTGTCCAGGTCGTAGAGCCAGTAGTCGAACCAGGAGTGCATCTGGCGCAGCCACTCGTCCATGCGCAGGTTGAACGGGTTGGTGTGGCCGCCCTGGTGGAGCCAGAGGCGGCGCGGCACGTCCCGCTCCTCCAGGGCCTCCCACAGCCGGGTGCCCTGGTCGGTCTTGACGTTCCAGTCGTTGAGCCCGTGGGCGATGAACACGCTCGCCGTGATGTCGTCGGCGCTGTCGCGGTAGTTGCGGTCGCTCCAGAAGCGGGTGTAGTCGCCGGACCCGCGGTCCTGGTCCTCGGCCAGGCCGTCGACCACCGGGCCGCACACCTCCTGGTCGGCGCGGGTGTAGACCGCCTCCGCCAGGACGTCGGCGTCCTCGCCCTGGTACCCGCCGGGTGCGATCACCCCGCCGTTGTCGCGGTAGTACTCGTACCACGACGAGATCGCCCCCTGCGGGACGATGGTGCGCAGCCCCTCGACGCCGGTCGTCGCGGCGGCGACGGGCAGCGTGCCGTTGTAGGAGATCCCGGTCATGGCGACGTTCCCGGTCGACCAGTCCCCGGCCGTGACCTCCTCGCCGTCGGGGTCCCAGCCGACCGTGCGGCCGTTGAGCCAGTCGACCGCCGCCTTCACGCCCAGCGTCTCGTTCTCGCCGCCGGTGGTGGGGCAGCCCGTGGAGTCGCCGCTGCCCACACTGTCGAGCTGGGCGACCGCGTAGCCGCGCGGGAGGAAGTAGTTGTCGTAGTAGCCCGACATCGTGCCCTCGGGGGCCGGGCCGGCCGCCTGTGCGAGCAGCGGGTCGTCCTCCGTCCCCGCGAGCGCGCCCGCCTGCGCGGGCCCGCCGCGCGGAACGGTCCCGGCGCCGTCGTCGTCGAGGTCCACCTCGTGCATGGGGACGTCCTTGATCCCCGCCCAGTACGGGCTGGGCTCCAGGATCGTGGCGACCTTCAGGCCGGACTCCGTCTCACGCGGCCGCATCAGGCGCAGCCGGACCGTGTCGGGCTCGCCGTCGCCGTCGCTGTCGGCCTCCGTCCGGATGTCGACCTCCTGGTAGACGGCGTCGGCGTAGTCGAACGCGACCTGGGTGGCGCCGTCCTCGATCAGCAGTGACGGGGTGTCGGCGGCGGCCGGCGGGGCGAGGACCGCCGCGGCCACCGCGGCCGCGACGGCCGCCGACAGGGCGGAGCGGGCCGCACGGGCCACGCGGGGGAGGGGGATTCGCATGTGCGCTGTTCCTCAGGGGGAGTGGGGAAGCAGGGGCGGTGCCATCCCATCCGATCCCGGCCGCCGCCCGGAAGCTCTCCGGTCGCCATAACCCCAAAATGTTATGCCCGGGGCCCTCGGACGGGGGCGCTCCCGCTGCTCGCGCATGTCGCCGTCTAGAGTGCGCAGAGTGGTAGACAACGTGTTCGCCGACATGACCGGTATCAAGCACATCGTCTGGGATTGGAACGGCACCCTCCTCGACGACAATCACGCCGTCCTCGGCGCCGTCAACGAAGTGTGCGGTCTGTTCGGCCGCGAGCCCATCGACCTGGAGCACTGGCGCTCGACCTTCCGGCGCCCGATCGTGCCCTTCTACGAGGAGCTGCTCGGGCGGACCTTCGCCGATGGCGAGTGGGAGCAGGTCAACGCGGCCTACGAGCGGTACTACTCCGCGGCGCTGCCGCAGTGCTCGCTGGCCGACGGCGTCCCCGGCCTGCTGCACGACTGGGCCGCGACGGGCCGCACCCAGTCGCTGCTGTCCATGGCCTCCCACGAGCACCTGGTGCCGCTGATCGCCGAACGCGGCCTGTCCGAGCACTTCACGCGGGTCGACGGCCGGCGCTTCGACACCGCGAAGGACTCCAAGGCCGAGCACCTGATCGCCCACCTCGCCGGCCTGGGCGCCGACCCGGAGACCGTGGTGCTCATCGGCGACATCGACGACGACGGCCACGCCGCACGCGAGGCCGGTGCGCGGGCGATCCTGGTCGCGAGCGGGATCATGAGCCGCGAACGGCTGGAGGCCACCGGCCACCCCGTGGCCGACACCCCCGCCGAGGCGGTGCGGGTACTGCGCGGCCGCTGACCCGCCCGGGAGCGGGGTCACGGACACGGCGAAGGGCGGCACCCCAGGGGGTGCCGCCCTTCGGCGACCGCCGCACACGGGCGGCGAGCGAACGCTAGCCCAGCTGGACCTTGCGCGCGTCCTCGAAGCGGCTCTGCACGTCGGCCCAGTTCACCACGTTCCAGAACGCCTTGACGTAGTCGGCCTTGACGTTCTGGTACTGGAGGTAGAAGGCGTGCTCCCACATGTCGAGCAGGAGCAGCGGGTAGGAGCCCGCGGCCAGGTTGCCCTGGTGGTCGTAGAGCTGCTCGACGATCAGCCGCTGGCCGAGGATGTCCCAGGCCAGGATCGCCCAGCCGGAGCCCTGGATGCCGGTGGCCGCGGCGCTGAAGTGCGCGCGGAAGGCGTCGAACGAACCGAACTGGTCGTCGATGGCCGCGCCCAGCTCGCCGTCGGGCTTGTCGCCGCCGTCCGGCGAGAGGTTCGGCCAGAACACGGTGTGGTTGACGTGGCCGGCCAGGTTGAAGGCCAGGTTCTTCTGGAGCTGGTTGACCGTGCCGAACTCGCCGCTCTCACGGCTGGCGGCCAACTGGTCCAGGACCGTGTTCGCGCCCGCGACGTACGCGGCGTGGTGCTTGTCGTGGTGCAGCTCCATGATCTTGCCGGAGATCCACGGCTCCAGGGCCGCGTAGTCGTACGGCAGTTCGGGGAGCGAATAAGGCGCAGACATGTCCTACGCACCTTCCTCTGACGGTCTCGTCGCGATGATTGCGCGATCTTGGTCGCTGGTAAAAAGCTATCAGTCACAGGGCCGCCCGCCCGGTGTCGCCCTTGCGACAGCGCCGCCCGGGAATAACCGCTCACCGGTGCTTCCGGCGACCGGTCCGGGGTCCTCCGCGCCGGCCGGTTCCACCGTCACCGTCCGGACCCTTCCCCTCTACCCCGGAGCCCGCAGGAGTACCGGGCCGCGTGTCACCTCGGTGTCACGCCGACCGCTCGAACCCGCTGCCGTTCCAGGTCGTGCGGGCGCAGGCCACACCCCAGGCGCCCTTGCGCTTGAGGATGTCGTAGATGTGCATCCGGTCGATGCGGGGCGACACCCCGTACCCCGACGGCCAGGTGATCGCCCAGTCCATGTCGAGGTCCACCAGCAGCTCCAGCAGCCGCGCGATCGTGGGGTCGTCCAGCCGCTCGAACGCCTCGTCCAGCAGCACCATCCGCAGCGGGCCCTCCGCGCCCGTCTCCAGCGCGTCGTAGAACGCCGCGCTGGCGGCGAACAGGGTCACATACGACACCAGCCGGGTCTCCCCGGACGACAGCTGGCGCACCCGGCGGTCGCGCGGGCGGCCGTCGGGCCCGGTGTCGTGGATGCGCACCCGGTAGGCGTACCACTGCCGGTAGTCCAGCGCGCCGGCCAGCACCTCGGCGTAGCCGCTGCTGCGTCCCTCGGCCCGGGTCGAGCGGATCCGGTCCATCAGCGCCCGGCGCAGCCGGTCGTTCTCCTCGGCGGTGCGCCGCGCCACCGGCTTCTTGGCCAGTGCGAACGCCGACCGCTCCGCCGGGTCCAGGTGCGGCGCGGGCTCCCATGCAAGGTCCACGCGCACCCCCTGGCTGGAGTGCGCGCCCTCCAGCACCGTGTTCATCCGCTGCGTCAGCGCCTCGGCCGCGCCGATCTGGCGGTGCAGCTCCTCGGCGATGTCGCCCAGCAGGTAGTCCTCGAAGACGCGCTCCTCGCGGTCGGTCAGGTTCTGCTCGGCCTGCGCCAGCCGCGCCGTGGTGACGCGCGCGGTCGATGCCACCGGCGCGGCGCCCGACTCCTCTCCGACCGTCACGGTGAGGATGCCGCGGTCGCGGTCGGCCTGCACGTCGTGGGTCCCGGCGAGCGCGGCCTGGAGGGTCTGGATCCGGGCGATCAGGTCGCGCTCCAGCGCACCCGGGTCGCCCGCCGGCCCGTTCTCGGCCAGCGACGCCGCCAGCGCCGACCGCAGGTCGGCGCGGTCGAACGGCGCCTCGACCTCTCCCGTCGCCGCCTCCCACACCCCGGCGACCCCGGCGGAGTCGGTGAGCGCGTCCTCGGCGTCGGCCACCTTCCCCTGCGCCTCGGCCACGTCGCGCTCGACGGCGGCCAGGCGGCCCTCGGCGTCGGCCAGGGCCTTGATGCGCGCCTCCACCTCCGACTGCGTCTTCGGGGCGCTGCCGCGCAGCCGCCGCCGCTCCTCGTCCAGCGCCAGCACCTCGGCGCTCACCTGCTCTGCGTCGCGGCCCAGGCTCGACCGCAGCGTCGCGAGCATCGCGTGCGCCTCGGCGTAGGAGCGGTGCGTCTCCGCGGCGTCGGCCTCGGCCTTCTCACGGTCGGCCGCGGTGCGCTCGTGGTCGAGGCGGGCGGCCTCGACGGCGCGCAGCGCCTCGTGGTGGTCGCGGCGCAGCAGCCCGGCCACCCCCTCCAGCGACTCGCGGGCGCGCCGCGCCTGGTCGCACAGCTCCCGCAGCTCCGCGACACCGGCGCCCACGCCCAGCTCGCCGCAGGCGCGGCGGTGCGCGTTGCGCTCGGCGCCCAGCGCCGCCCGCAGGCGGGCGTGGCCCGCCTCGGCCTGCTCGGCGTCGGCGGCGGCGCGCCGGGCCTGGGACCGGCGCGACTGCGTCTCGATATGGGCGCGCAGCACCTCGCCGATGTCGGGGAAGGAGTCCAGGCACAGGCCCCATGCCCGCTCCAGGGTCTGGGCGGCGTCCAGGTCGGCGCGCAGGGCGGCCACCCGGTCCTCCAGGGCGGACAGCTCCGCCTCGGCTTCGGCCACGCGCCGCCGCCGCGCCTCGCCCCGTGCGCCCGCGCCGATGTGCTCGGCCTGCTCCTTGGCGTGCCGGCCCAGGAGCACGCCGCTGCGCCACCGGCCGTCGGCGGCCACCCCCTCGGCGTCGGCCGCGTCCTCGGCCAGCAGCGGGACCGACCGCAGCAGGCGCAGCACGGCGTCCTCGGCGACCGGGGTGTCGGTGTCGGCGGCGGGTCGCAGGACATCGGCCAGCGAGGGGCCCTCGACGGGTGCGCCGGGCCGCGCCCACGTGTCCTGCCGCGTCGCAGCCGCCTCCGCGGGCTCCCCGGCGGGCAGCCAGGCGTTGAGCAGCCCGCACGCGTGCAGGGCCGCCTCCAGGCCGGCCCGCTCCGCCTCCGCGAGGCCGGGCCGGAAGTCCACCAGCCGGTAGAACGGGGCGCCGTCGGCCGGGTCGCGTTCGGCGCGGGTCAGTTCAGGGGCGGGCAGGCCCACCTCGACGGCCGCTCGCAGCCGGTCCAGCTCCGCCCGGACCCGCGTGTGCTCGGCGGCGGCCTCCTCCACCCGGCGCTCGGCGGTCACGGCCGCGTGCTGGACCTCGCGCACCCGCGGTTGCAGGGCGGCGCGGACCTCGCGGTGGGCGTCGCGGAACGCCTCAGGGTCGGCGGCGACGTCGGCCGCATCCGGCGCGGGCGGCAGCTCCCCGGCTCCGGGCCGGTCACCCGAGGGCAGCGCCTCGTCCCGCCAGCGCGCCACGGCCTCGGCCCACTGCCCGGCCAGGCCGCGCAGCCGCTCCCCGCTCTCGTGCGCCCGCCGGCCCGCCTCGGCGGCGGTCTCGGCCGCCCGGGCGGCGTCCTCGGCCAGCCGTTCCACCCGGCCCTCGTCCTCGCGCAGCCGCTCGGCCTCGGCGCGCAGCCCGCTGAGCACCGGGGCGCGCTCGGCGGGGGGCC
>NZ_JBHSBH010000015.1:0-117006 GCF_042650565.1 Nocardiopsis sediminis | reverse complement strand
GGCCGCCTCCAGCTCCGCGACCGCGATGGGCGGGGCCGCCGGGCGGTCCAGCGCCTCGGGCCGGGCCCCGGGGTCGGGGGAGAGCAGCACCCGGTCGGCGACGGTGCGGCGGGCGGCTTCGGGGGCCACCTCCGGCAGCGCCGCCAGGGCCTGGGGCAGGCCGATCGCACCCAGCGCCTCGCGCGACTCCGCGGCCCCCGACGCGACGGCGGCGCCGAGCCGGACGGCGGTCCCCGCGGCCCGCTCGATGGCCCCGATGGACCGCTCCTCGGCGGCGCGCAGCTCCGCCGCCCCGGCGAGCGCGGCCGCCACGTGGCGGCGCTGGGAGGCGACGGTGGCCTCCTTGTCCTCCAGGTCGCCGAGCGCACTGTAGGCCGGCGACGCCTTCAGCGCCTCCAGTTCGGTCTGGACCCGATCCAGCCGCTCGCCGGCCTCGTCGCGCTCGGCCTCGGCCCGGCGCAGCTCCGCCTCGGCCGCGGCGCGCTCCTTCTCACGCTTGGCCCGGCGCGCGGTGGCCCGCTGAAGGTCGCCCTCGGACCGCTCCAGCCGCGCGGTGCGGTCGGCCAGCACCCCGCGGGCGTAGCCGCGGTAGCCGGCGAGGAACTCGCCCAGGGCGGCGTCGGCCCGGCGCAGCCGGGTGACGTTGCGCCGCACCCCCTCCAGGTTGTCCAGCCCGGTGGCGGTGCGGGTGATGACCTCGGGGTCGACCGGCGGCAGCGCGTCGGACAGCAGCTGTTCGAGCTGGCCCTGGAGGACCTTGAGCCCGATGTCGGGGTTGCGCAGGGTGCGTTGCAGGTGCAGCAGGTCGGTGTAGCGGTTGCCGCCGGTGATGCCGTAGACCGCGGCGGCGACCCGCTGCTGGAACGCCTCCTGGCCCTGGACGACCGCGTCCTCGTCCACGTGCTCGCGCAGCCGCGACTGGGTGATGGGGCGGTCCTGCTCCATCAGCGCGAAGTCCTTGTTCACCCGCAGCGGGGTCACGAACCGCCAGGAGTCGCTGACCTGTCGGCTGGACGCGCTGGCCTTGACCCCGATCCCGCAGGTCAGGAAGGACTCCCCGCCCTCGGGGAGCGTCCGGCGCAGCTCGATCCAGGCGTAGCCCAGCCGCATCGTGCCCTCGGCGTAGTCGTCGAGCATCAGGCGGCTCATGCTCACGGTGTCGAAGCCCTTGCACCCCATGTTGCGCAGGTCGCCGTCCAGGCACAGCGGCAACAGCAGCTCCAGCGTCCGGGACTTGCCCGACCCGTTGGTGCCCTTGAAGATGACCCGGCCGCCGGAGAGGTCGAACTCCTCATCGCGGTACTGCCAGATGTTGACCACGCCGCCGCGGTGCAACCGCCAGCGCCCGACGATCGGGCCGCCCGCGTCGTCGTTGCTCACCTGTGAACTCCTCGCCTGGAATACGCCCTCGTCGGGCTCGGGATGCCGGGAACGTCGCACCACGGGGGGCGGGTGGCACGCCGCGAGTAGCTTAGCCAGGCACACGGCCCCGGTCCCCCCGGAGCACACCGGCGCGCCCGCCCGGCCGCGGCCCCGGAGGAAGCGGCCCCGGGTCGCCGCGGACGTCCGCACAGGGCGCACGCCGTCGCCCGCGCCCCCACCGTACGATCCCCCGGTCACCGGCGCCGTCCGGGCGCCCGCGATCTCGAACGGTCGGCCGGGATCCCGCTGGGCCGGCGGCAGAACGGTAGCCCCGCTCTCCGCGCGTGGGTATTTCCATCCTGCCCCCTTGACGGCTGCCACGGCACCGCGTGGCGCTCTGCAACGGCGGTCTGAAAGCTCGCCGCTGAGGTGCGGTGGAGGGCGCCCGGACCGCCGTAGCCATAGATCCGCCGTGACGCGGGTCGCTCGGGGCGGCGCGAGCCGCTGATCGGCCCGCGTCCGCACTGCGCCGGTCAGAAGGCGAACAGCGCCTCCTGGCCGTCGCCGGGCGTGGGTGGGGGCGGGCCGGTGTCGTCCGGCTCGGTGTCGGTGTCGGCCGGGGCGTCGGGGATCGGGCGGTAGCGGGCGGCGGCCGGGCCGAGTTCGACCGTTCCGTCGGGAAGCGTGCGCGCGAGGCCCGCCTGCGCCAGCGCGTGCGCCACGGCGGCGGCGAGCCGGGTGGTGTCGCGGACCGCCTCGCGTGACCAGGCGCGCGGGTGGCGTTCGGCCAGCCCGCGCACCACGGCCTCCAGCCGGTCCGGGGAGACGTCGATCCACGGGGAGCCCGCGCCGGTGCCCGCGCCGGCACCGGCCCGGCCCCTTCCGGAACCGGTCTCTCCGGCTCCCGCCCCTGCACCGCCGTCGCCCCGCGCGTCGCTCAGCAGCTCATCGGCGGCCAGCAGCGCGATCCGGGCGACCGTTCCGGTGCCCGGGAAGACGCGGTCGGTGAGGTAGCCCTCCGGGTCCACGGCGAGCACCCCCTCCGCGCGCGCCTCCAGCCGCAGGCCCGTCAGCTCCTCCAGCAGGTGCGCCTCCTGGCGCAGGTTGGCGCGCAGCCACTCCCGCCCCGCTGGGGCGACCTCGGAGTACGGCACCACCGGGTCCTCCACGATCCTGCGGCGCACCGCGTGCCGCTCGTCGGTGCCCGCGTCGCCGGCCGCCTCCGGGCGCACGATGCGCGCCAGCGGCGCGGCCACCAGGTGGCCCAGCAGCTCCGCGTCCACCGTCAGCAGCGCCTCGCGCTCGGCGTCGTCGGCCCACGGCGACACGCTGCCGTCGGTCTCGCTGAGCACGCCCACGTCGATGAGGTGGCGCAGGGCGGCCGCGAGCGCGCGCCGGTCCACGATGCCCCCGCCCAGGTCCAGCCCCGCTTCGGCGCCGGCCGCCCTGACATCGGCCACCAGCGACGACAGCAGCAGCTGCCCGCCGCCCCCCGAGAGCACGGCCAACACCAGCGCGAGATAGGCGTAGGCGCGCGGGGTGAACGGGGCCCCGTTGGGCTTGTGCGCCCCGCGGACCCCGCCGGGCGTGCCCCCGGTCTTGTACAGCCGGGCGAAGCCCGGCTCCACCACGAGCCGGTAGCCCAGATAGCCCGCGAACAGCGCCTGGAGGCGGTCGGCATAGCGCCGCACCACCGGCAGGACCTCGCCCTCCGGCCCGTCGGCGCGCAGCAGCGGGCGCCGCAGCAGAACCCGCGCGCAGCGGCGCACCTGCGCCGCCTCGATCGCGTCCAGCCCCTCCAGGGCCCCGCCATCGGGGACGGTGCCCAGCGCCTCGCGGCGCAGCCCGCTCACCGGTCGCCCCCGGCCGGGCCGGCGCCCATGCCCTCGCCCACGTCCACGCGGACCGCCACCCCGTGCAGCTCCAGGTCGCCGAACACCGAGCCGATCCGCGCCACCTCGCCGGCCGGCCGCGGCTCCAGGCGCAGCGTGAGCCCGGTGACGGCGTCGGCGGCGCTGCCGCGCTCCTCAGGGCCGTCGCGGTCGGCTCCGGCCAGGGTGAGCAGCTCGCAGAACACCTCCAGCGCATCGCTGGAGAGCCGGGCACCGGCCAGGTCGCGTGCCGACGCGGTCAGCTCCGCGACGGCCGCGGTCCGGCGGCCGCGGCGCCGCTCCTCCTCGTCCAGCAGGGCCGCCCGGCCCAGCGGGTCGTCGGTGACGCGCGGCACCTGGCCGCCGGGCGCCCGTTCCCCGCGGGTGCGCACGTTGACCTCCACCTCCACCCGCTCCCCGGCCCCCCACGCGAGATCGGGGCGGAGCGCGTCGTCGTCGCCGACCAGGCCCAGGTGGCGCGCCGAGGACAGGCCGAACACCGCCGCATAGAGGTCGTGGGCCTCCTCGGGGGCCGCGGTGTCGAAGCGGGCGGCCAGCGCGAGCAGGTCGCGCCGGCGCCCGGGGTCGACCCCGCCCGCTCCGGTGGCGCGCTTGACGTTGGTGAGCAGCGCGGTGATGGCCCGGCTGGTCGCCTCGCGCAGCGCGTCGACCTCCGAGGGCCGTCCGGGGCCGCCGATGAACCACCCGGCCAGGCCGTCCCAGTCGGCGGCGCGCCGTCCGGGCGCCCGTTCGATCAGCTCGATCTGGCCGCCGCGCGGGCCGTGCGGTACCGGGCCGAAGCCCCCGGTGATTGCGGTGCCGGGGAGGCCGCCGCCGGCCCCGGCATCGGCGGCGTCGCCGCCCAGCCGCTCCAGCAGGGGCCCGCTCCGGCGGTTCAGGGAGCCCAGCCGCCCCACGATGGGCTCGGAGTGGCGCAGCACGTCCTCGGCGATCAGCTCGACGTACTCCAGCAGCATGTGCTTGAACCCGGCCATCTCGGCGGGGGCGAGGTCGTAGCGCGCGATCACCGACCCCAGGTAGGCGTAGAAGTCGCGGACCGCGGCGGCGAACTCGTCGTGCTGGAGGAAGAGGGTCGTGACCTGCTGGGTCAGCTGCTCCCGCAGCGTGCGCACCGATGCGGTGGTGGCGGGGCGGCGCCCCTGCTCGGCGTCGAGGAGGGCGGTCAGGGTGTGCTCGATGTCGGCGAGTCCCTGCTCGATGGCGGGCAGCAGCTCGCGCGATACTTCGCGGGCGCCCTCGGCCACGGTGAGCACGTCGTCGACGTCGCGCTGGACCCGCATGGCGAGCTTGGCCACCTGGTAGCGGACCCGGCTGCGGGTGAACTCCGCGATGGTCGCGGCCGGCTCGCGGCGGCCCGGCACCAGGTTGCCCCAGCGCGCGAGCTGCTCCAGGCGGTCGATCACGGTGTCGAGCCGGGATTCGCCGTCGTCGACCTCGCCGCGGCGCTCGGCGGCGGCGAGGACCGCCGCGACCTCGCCCGCGCCCAGGTCGGCCAGGAGCGTCGAGGTGAACAGCCGCATGATCACCAGGTAGGTGCGGCGCTCGGGGGCGGTCAGGTAAGCGTAGAGGCGCAGGCGGGCGTCCGCGTCGCCATCGGGGTGGGGTGGCCGGTCGGTATCGTTGAGCATGACCCGCCCCAACTTAGCGGCTCACCACCCCCGCCAGGGCGGGGCTCGCTCAGGGCACGTAGAGGGTGAGGGCCTCGGCGACCAGGGCATCGCGCTCGCCGCCCTCGATCTCGACCCGGTGCGCCAGGGTCAGCAGCACGCCCTTGGGGGTCTGCCTGGTGTCGGCCAGCTCGATGCCGTCGCGCACGCGCGCGCCCTCGCGCACCGGCTGGAGGAACCGGACCTTGTTCAGCCCGTAGTTGATGCCCATGCGCGGCGGACGCTCCAGCCGGAACACGCGCGGACCGAAATAGGACAGCAGCGACAGGGTGAGGAACCCGTGGGCGATCGTGCCGCCGAACGGGCCGCCGGTGGCCTTCTCCCGGTCGACGTGGATCCACTGGTGGTCGCCGGTCGCTTCGGCGAAGCCGTCGATGCGGTCCTGGGTCACGGTCAGCCAGTCGCTATGGCCCAGATGCTCGCCCTTGGCCGCGATGAGTGCGTCGATGTCGGCGAAGGTCCTCAACCTGGGCTCCTCGCATCGGGACGGGGACTGTGGTGTGGATCGACTCTAGCGGCGCCCGACCGCACGATATGTGTCCGGGGTCACGTGTTCCGGTGCCGCCATGGGCCGCGGCCGCTCAGTCGGTGACCAGCTTGCTCATCCGCTGCCGCGACAGGCCCAGCAGATGTGCGACGTCGTCGCTGCTCAGCCCGGCGTTGGTCAGGCCGTACACCGCCTGGCGGGTCTTGGCCGAGGCCACGCGCAGGGCTTCGTCGGCGTCGCCGAGCGCGGCCTTCGCCTCCAGGGCGACCCGGTCGAGATCGTCGCCGACGCTCGGGACCACGTCGACCTCGACATCGGCCTCCTCGGCCGGTAACTGCCCGCAGATGTACTCGCGGGCGCGCGCCGCGGCGTCGCCCAGGGTGGGGGACCAGGTGACGCCGATGTCGCCGACGCTCAGCTCCCACCCGTTCGCCCACTTGCGGGCCCGCACCTCATAGCGTGCCACCGTGCCCATCCTTCCCCGACGTCCAGGACCAACGATCCTCTCCGAAACCCGGTCGCCCCGGCAAGGCGCCCGGGCGTGCGGCGGCCGGCTGCGGCCGCGCGGGTCGGCCGGGACGACCGAGGTGCATGTGCGGACCGAAACAGGATCGCAACAGAGGGTAACGCAATGTGCATGCACCGAGCCCCCTCAGGTGAGCTGCATCTGCTACACAGGGTGACAAGCGGGTCGCAGTCGATTAACCCCCGCGTTGCGCGCGTTGACCCGGCGGCAACACGCTCTTCTTAGAGTTCGGCTGTTCGCCCCCCGCCGCCATCCCACGCGGGACGGCGGCTCACACACTTCCTGGCGACCCCACGGGAGGACGCATGGGCCCCGCGGCCAAGGCGACCGGATCGACGCTCGACGTACCCTTCATCGACATCTCCGCATGGGAGAACGGGCCACGGGCGCAGTCCGCCATCGCCGCGCGGATGGACGCGGCCGCCGCCGACACCGGGCTCATGCGCATCGCGGGCCACGGTATCCCCGAGAACATCCACGCCGGAATCGCCGACGCGATCGAGCTCTTCTTCGACCGGCCCCCGGCCGCCAAGCTCCGCTACCTCGCGGCCGAACCCGACCTTGACCGCGGATACACCCGGCCGGGCCCCGCCCACCCCGAATCGTTCCACATCGGCACCCGCGCCGACGACTTCCCCGACCGGGCGCTGCCCTTCGAGATCTACCCCGACAACATCTGGCCCGTGGGCCTGCCCCGGTTCCAGCCGCAGGTCATGGCCTGGTTCGACGCCGCCCAGCGGCTCGCCCGCCGGCTCATGCAGGTGTGCGCGGTCGCCCTGGACCTGCCCGAGGGCTTCTTCGAGCCCTACACCGGGCACTCCATCGACACCCTGCGCCTCGACCACCTCGCGCCCGCGCCGGGCGCCTTCGGCCCCGGTCCGGCCGGGGCCGACCCCGTGGTGAGCGGCGGCCGCACCGACATCGGCCTGCTGCGCATCCTGTGGTCCGACGCCGCCTCCGGCCTGCAATTCGGCGACGAACAGGGCCGCTGGCACGACATCGAGCCCTGGCCCGGCACGCTGCTGGTCAATGTCGGCGACCTGCTGGCGCGCTGGACCAACGACCGCTGGCTGTCGGTGCCCCACCGCGTGGTCCCCCCGGGCGGGCCCGGCGCGCCGGCCGCGCACTGGCGATCGGCCGCGCTGACCCACAGCGGTGACTTCGACGCACTGGTCACCACCCTGCCCACCTGTGTCGGGGCCGACCGGCCCGACTACTACGAGCCGGTCACCATCGCGGGCCACATCGCGGCCAAGGTCGGGGGCTCGCGCTGGGAGCGCATCGTCGGCCCGCGCCGCGTGATCGCCCCCCTCGACACCTAGGACGGGCCGGCCGCCCCTCGCGCACGGGCTGTTCAGCGTGCCGGGCGCGCCTGCGCGGGGCGGCGGCCCTGGCGGTCGAGCGAGACCGACTCGATCGCCGCGTTGCCGAGTGCGCGGAAGTCGATGTCGTGCCCCAGCCCCGGCCGGGTGAGCGGGATGGGGGTGATGCCGTCGTGGGCGCGCACCGCCGGGTCGGCGACGTCGCGGGCGGTGTGCCCGCCCGCCCCCGGCATCTCGCTGGGCAGGGTGATCCCCGGCAGCGACGCCAAGGCGACGATCGCGGCCCGGCCGACCCCGGATTCGGAATCGGACCCGCACCAGAGGTCCCATCCGGCGTCGGCCGCGCGGTCGTGGGCGCGGCGCGCCGGGGTGAGCCCGCCGAGGTGGGCCACCCGCAGGTTCAGCGCCCCGGCGGCTTCGAGGCGGATGGCGTCGTCGAGTGCCGCCAGGGAGTCGACCGACGCGCTCAGCGCGACCGGGGTGCGCAGTTCGCGGTGGAGGCGGGCGTGGGCGGCGAGGTCGGGGGCGGCGAAGGGCTGCTCGATGGCGAGCAGGCCGCGGCCGTCGAGCGCCCGGAGGCGGTCGAGGTCGTCGGGGTCCTCGGTGTAGCGTCCCCGGGCGTCGACCTGGAGGACGAGGAACGGGTAGCTCTCCTGGACGGCCCGGACGGCCTCGATGTCGTGGCCGGGGGCGATCTCCAGCCGGATGCGCCGGAACCCGCTGCCGACCTGCCGATTGACCTCCAGCACCAGCGCATCGAGCGTGTCCTGCCGGTGCACCGTGACCCCGGCGGTGACCGCGGTGCGGTCGCCGCCCAGGGCGTGGGCGAGCGGGGTGCCGCGCTGCTTGGCCCACAGGTCCCAGCAGGCGGAGTCGAGCCCGGCCGCGACCGGCGCGCACCAGGGCAGGCCGGCCCACGCGAGTTCGGCCTCGGTGGGCCGGTGCCACGTGTGCGCCAGCAGGGCGGGCGCGTAGTGGTCGACGAGCAGGCGCCAGCGTTCGGGGTCGGCCATGGTGACCTCGCCCCAGCCGCTGATGCCCTGGTCGTCGGTGACGCGGACGAGGGCGTGCAGCTCGTGGCGCGGCCGGCCCGTGGCGCCGCCGCCGCGCGGCCGGGGATAGGCCGACGGCAGCCGCACCAGGGTCGCGTCGATGCTCGCGACCCTAGTTGCCGTCACCGGTTCGGTGGGTGGCACGCGCGCTCCAACTCGCTCGGGTATGGGGTGTTCAGAGGGTGATCCCCCTGGATTCGAAGGTATCCGCTCGGCCCGTCCCCCACCACCGCGGGACGGCAGGCTGTGGACATCCACACCCAATGGCGGGCCGGTGGACGAGCGGAGCCGGAGCCGCCTCTGGCCGCAGGCCCGATCGCGGGGCCGCGTGACCGTCCGGGAGGCGGGTGGGACCGGTGAACCGTCTCATCCGCACTTGACGGCGGAGAACACCACCGAGCCCCTCAGAATGGTGCGTTCGGCGTTGCCGAAGCGATTCGCCAGCGCCGCTTCCACGGCGGACAGCTCCTCGCCGGCGAGGGCGAAGCGGGCGGGGCGCCGGTGCCAGGCGATCACCGCGCGGCCCCCGCTGCGCAGGACCCGGTGCAGCTCGGCCATCCCGTCGTCCAGCCGCGGCCACATGGCCACGGTGTTGACCGATATCGCGAGGTCCACGCGGCCGTCGTCCACCCCGGTCGCCGCGGCGTCGCCCGGGTGGATGTGCACGCGCCCACGGCGCACGGCCCGGGCGTTGCGCCGTTGCGCCATGGCGACCATCTCCGCTGAGGGGTCGACCGCGGTCACCCGCACATCGGGGCGGCGCGTCAGCAGTTCGACCAGCACCCCCGGGCCGCACCCGACCTCCAGCACGTGGGTGCCCGCGCGAACGTCCAGCCACGCCAGCAGCTCGGCGTTGCAAGCCCGATTGGCGCGCGCCATGATCCGGCCGGCCAGCCGCCCTCGCAAGCCGCGCGGAAGGGCGAACGGGTTGCGCCCCGGGGGCGCCCCCGTCCACAGCCGCCGCCGTCCCACCGGCCACCCCCACAGGCCGCGCCGCCAGGGCCGTTCCGCCGCAGAACGCGATGTCGTCCCTGCTCATACGGGCCTACTGCCCGAGGGAGCCGCGCTGACGCCTCCGATCCCGACAGCGGCGGAATGGCCGACCCGCGAGGCGCTCCGCGCGCCCCGCACCGGGTCCGGCTAGCCGGCGATCACCTCGGCCACCGTGCGCGCCTTCAGGCCGTGGGCCTCGGCGACGGCCTCGTTGGTGAGGTCGCCGTCGTAGGTGTTGAGGCCCTGCGCCAGCGCCGGGTCCTCCGCCAGCGCCGTGCGCCAGCCCTTTCCGGCCAGCGCCACCGCGTAGCGCAGCGTGTCCTTGGTCAGGGCGTGGGTGGAGGTGTTGGGGACCGCGCCGGGCATGTTCGCCACGCAGTAGAAAACGGTGTCGTGCACGTCGAAGGTGGGGTCGGTGTGGGTGGTGGGCCGGGAGTCAGCGAAGCAGCCGCCCTGGTCGATGGCGATGTCCACGAGCACCGCGCCCGGGCGCATCCGCGACACGAGCTCGTTGGACACCAGCTTGGGCGCCTTGGCGCCGGGGATGAGCACCGCCCCGATCACGAGGTCGGACTCCAGGACCGCGCGCTCCAGCTCGAAGGCGTTGGAGGCGACCGTGGCGACCCGGCCCGCGTAGAGGTCGTCGGCGTGGCGCAGCTTGCCCACGTTGAGGTCGAGCAGGGTCACATCGGCGCCCATGCCCACCGCGATGCGGGTGGCGCTGAGCCCCGAGACACCGGCGCCGATCACGGTGACGCGCGCCGGCCGCACACCGGGTACCCCGCCCATGAGCACGCCGCGCCCCCCGTTGGGGCGCTGCAACGTGGCGGCGCCGACCTGCGATGCGAGCCGCCCGGCGACCTCCGACATCGGGGCCAGCAGTGGCAGGGAGCCGTCGGGCAGCTGCACGGTCTCGTAGGCGACGGCGGTGACCTTGCGCTCCAGCAGCGCGTCCGTGCACTCCCGCGAGGCCGCCAGGTGCAGGTAGGTGAACAGGGTCTGGCCCTCGCGCATCCGGTGGTACTCCTCGGCCACCGGCTCTTTGACCTTGAGGATCAGCTCGCCCTCGGCCCAGACGTCGTCGGCCGTCGCGAGGATGCTGGCGCCCGCGGCGGTGTACTCCTCGTCGGTGATCGACGAGCCGAGGCCGGCGCCGCGCTCGACGACGACCTCATGCCCGCGGGTCACCAGTTCATGGACGCCTGCCGGGGTGATCGCCACCCGGTATTCGTGGTTCTTGACTTCACGGGGCACACCGACGCGCACGGCGGTTCCCTCCTCGGCATCGTTGTGGCTACACCCTCACTGTGACGCGCAGGGGCGAGCCCGGCCATCTCCAACATGGTTGTCCATCGCGGTCCATGTTGACACCGTGTAATGCATGACGAAGGATCAGCCGCTGATGGGAAGCAAAGGGTCACCGTTCGCGGTGGGCCGTCCCGGTTTGCGGGTCCCCTTCGTCCCGGCGCCGCCGGAGGCGGTGAACGCGCTGCGCCCCGCAACCCACGTCGCGTTCACCCGGCCGGTGAGGTGGCGCCCCGCATAGGGCCCGCTGTCGTTCTCGGGCACCGTCTGGAAAGCATCTGGGTCGAACGCCACGAGGTCGGCGTCGTGGCCGGGGGCGATCCGGCCCTTGCGCCGCAGCCCGACCAGCTCGGCGGGGCCCGCGGAGGTCCAGCGCGCGATGTCGTCCAGGCCGCATCCGCGACGGGCCGCGGCCGTCCACAGCGCGGGCAGCAGCCAGGAGATGGCCTCGACCCCGGTCCCTGGGCGGTGCCCCGATCCGATCGTGGTGATGGGGGAGTCGCCGTCGGCCGTCAGCACGCTCCACAGGGCGTTGCGGTTGGCGCTGGACCGCAGCGGGGGGCGGCAGCCGAAGGCGGGGGAGGAGTCGGGGACCTGCTCGGCCGGCAGGCACAGGTAGTGGGGGCAGGTCTGGGCGCTGACGGGGATGCCCATGGCCCGCGCCGCCGCCAGCACCGCGGCGCACTCGGCGGCGGTGAACGGGGAGATGTGGGTGCGCGCCCCGGTCACCCGCGCCGCGGCGATGATGCGCTCCAGGCCCCGGCGCTCGGCCCGCGGCGGGCGCGACATCAGCAGCGCCTCGTTGCCCCCGCGCGCGGGCACGCTTAGCTCGCCGGCGTCCTCGGCGTGGACGAACAGCGGGACCTGCATCGCCCCGAACTCGGCCATCGCCTTGCGCAGCCGGGTATCGCCGACGGGCCCCACATCGGGCGCGCCGCCGTCGGACAGCGAGCAGTGGAACCCCACCACCCCGGCCGCGCGCAGGTCGGCGAGGTCGGCGGGCGAGCTGTGCGGCCCGATCCCGCCGAGGAAGGCGACGTGCACGCCGTTGTCCGCCGCCGCGGCGAGGTGCCCGTCGAGCGCGTGGACGCCGGTGACCGCCGGGCGCGCCGGTGCGGGCGTGACGACCAGGGTGGTCACGCCGCCCCGCAGGGCCGCGGCGGCCGTGCGGGCGTAGCCCTCGCGCAGCTGCTGGCCCGGCGCCTGGGCGGCGACGTCGGTGTCGACGCAGCCGGGCAGCAGCGCCACCCGGCCCAGGTCGGTGTCGCCGCCACCGGCCGGCAGGGCGTCGTAGTCGCCCACGGCGGTGATGCGCCCGCCGCGGATCCCGACGGCCGCGGGCCGCACCCCGCCGGGGGTGACCACACGCTGCGACCGGATGACGCTGTCGTACTGGGGCATCGCGATCCCCTTCGTAGTCGAATGACCTTTTTCGCGCATGTATGGCGTGAATGGCGAACAATGTGGCGGCCTGCGCGTCGCCACCCCTCCGGGTCCGCGTGTCGACCGCTCGACGGTATCGCGATCCGGGGGGCGAACCGCTATCGTCGTCACCGCATAGCCCGGATGAGCTGCGGAGATCAAGGTCCCTCCCAGAGTTTCCGATGAATTGCGGCAAACTTTCCCGAGTGGGCACCGATTATCGCCATGATGTGCCGCCGGATCATCGAAACCCGGATATTCGGAGGACCGCCATGCGACTGCCCCCTGCCCGTTACCTGGTGCCCTTGGTGGCGGCCACAGCGGCCGCCCTGGGCCTGACCGGGCTGCTGTGGGCTTCCGGCGCGGTGGGTGCGGCGGTCGCGCTGCAACTCGCCGTCTCGGTCATCACCGCGTCGGCCGTGGCGGCGGCCGCGATGTCCCTGCGCAGGCAGGGGATCCAGCTCCGCCGCCTGCGGGGCGACCTCGCGGACCTGGCGTCCGGGCAGGCGGCGCTCCTCGAACGCGTCGAGACCGGGCTCGGCATCCTCGGCGGCCTCAGCGAGCTGCCCAAGTCCCTGCGCGGCGCCCGCGCCGACCAGAAGGCCGGCTTCGACCGGCTGACCGACCACGTCACCGCCCGGGGCCGCGCCGACTACGAGCAGCAGGTCGCCTGGCAGGAGCTGCGCGACTACCTGAAGCCGGGCCCGTTCATGCCCGCCCTGCGCGACTGGGCGGCATCGCCCGACGTGCTGCGGCTGCTCGTCGAGCAGATCCGCGACCGCGCCCCCAAGCTGGTCGTGGAGTGCGGCAGCGGCGCGTCCAGCGTGTGGCTGGGCTACGCGCTGCGCCGCGCGGGCGCCGGGCGGCTCGTGGCCATCGAGCACGACGAGCGCTACGCCGCCCTCAGCCGCGACCTGGTCGCCTCCCACGGCCTGTCCGACATCGTGGAGGTCCGGGTGGCCCCGCTGCGCGACTGGTCCCACCCGGGCGACGACGCCCCCGCTCAGCGCTGGTACGACACCGACGCGCTGACCGACCTGAAGGACATCGACCTGCTGTTCGTCGACGGACCGCCCGCCCGCACCGGCCCGCAGGCGCGCTACCCCGCCGGGCCCGTCCTGCTGCCCCGCTGCTCCACCGACGCGGTCGTCGTCATCGACGACACCATCCGCGCCGACGAGCGCGAGATCGGCGACCGGTGGCTCGCCGAGAACCCCGACCTGCGCCGCGTGCGCCGCGTGGCGCTGGAGAAGGGCGCCGACGTCTTCACGCTGTCGGCCCCGGGGGAGGCAACGGACTGAACCGGGGCGGGAGACGGCTCCGCGGCCGCCGCGGATGCGCCCCCAAGGGGCGCGCGAACTCGTCACTGCGCCTCTGACCTGCGGGGCGGCGCCATCGGCGCCGTCCCGCGCGTGCTTTGTGCACCGTAGGTCCGACGCGCTGTAGTAGTAGGCTTACCCTGGTTCGAGGTGGTGTCCGCGTAAATCCGACAGACCTGTTCGCCGGCGGCTCCGTCGCCGCGCTCGGCCCCTGGCTGTGGGGCGGTTTCGGGCTGCTGGTGGGCGCGGCCACCGCCGTGGTGGTGATCCGTCGCCGCCACTGACCGGAGGGCGTTGCCCCGGCGCCGATTCGGCCTCACGGCCCCCTCGTCCGTGACCGACCGAAAAGCCGCCGTCGGCCGCGCCCTGGCGACCTCGACGACGACGGAGTGGCACCCCGTGGCTCCCCCTGTGAACCGCGAGACCTCGACCGCAGCGCGCGGCGGGACCGACACCACGATCATCATCGGGGTGGCGGCCACCGCCGTCACCCTGATCGCGCTGATCATCGCGCTGGTCACCGGCGGCGCCGTGACCGCCCAGGTCATCCCCGGCCTCCCCGATGCGGGGCCCCTCACCCGGTGGGGCCTGCCGGTCGCCCGGACCGTCATGGACGTCGCCGGAGCGCTCACCGTCGGCCTGCTCCTGCTCGCCGCGTTCCTGCTGCCCAACGACAAGGGGCTGCTCAGCGGCCAGGCCCAGGGGTACGTGCGGGCCTCCTCGTGGGCGGCGCTCGTGTGGGCCGTCGCCGCCGGGGTCACCCTCGTCTTCCAGCTTTCCGACCTGCTCGGACTGCCTCCCGGCGAAGTCATCGGCGACCAGCTCACCAGCTACGCCGGATCGGTCTCGCAGGGCATCGGCCTGATGTTCGTCATCCTGTTCGCCACCGCGGTCGCCCTGTTCGGCCGCACCACCGAGACCGCGGCCGGGGCGTTCGGCCTGGTGGTGACCGGCCTCGCCGGTGTGGTGCCGCCCGCGCTCACCGGGCACTCCGCGTCCTCGGGCGCCCACGAGCTCGCCATCACCGGCCTGGCCCTGCACGTCCTGGCCATCTCCGTGTGGGTGGGCGGGCTGGCCGCCGTCACTTTCCACGGCCTGCGCGCCAAAGGCGAGCACACCGCCATTGCGGCCGAGAGGTTCAGCCGGATCGCCCTGTGGGCCTACATCGGCGTCGCCATCGGCGGCACGGCCAGCGCGCTGAGCCGCCTCTACAACGCCACGGAGCTGTTCACCACCGAGTACGGCCGCATCATGGTGGCCAAGGCCGTGCTCTTCGCCGCCCTCGGTGTCATCGGGTGGCTGCACCGCCGCTCCACCATCCCGCGCATCCGCGAAAACGAGGGCCGTCGCCTCTTCGCCCGCCTCGCCGGGGTGGAGATCGCGGTCATGGGCGCCGCCATGGGGCTGGCCACCGCCCTAAGCCGCACGGCGCCGCCCCCGCCGCTCGACGGCACCGTCGACCCCGTCGCCGAACTCCTCGGCTTCCCCATGCCCCCGCCCATGACCGCCACGACCCTCGCCACCCTGTGGCGGCCCGACCTGTTCTTCATCATGGTCGTCGTGGTCCTCGGCGGCCTCTACGCCGCCGGGGTGGTGCGCCTCGTCCGGCGCGGCGACCGCTGGCCGTGGGGCCGCTCCGTGGCCTGGGCCGCGGGCCTCGCGACCATCGTCGTGTCACTGCTCAGCGGGGTCAGCACCTACTCGATGATCCTGTTCAGCGTGCACATGGTGCAGCACATGGTGCTGTCGATGCTGACCCCGATCCTGCTCGTCCTCGGCGCCCCGGTGACCCTGGCCCTGCGCGCTCTCAAGCCCGCCGCCCGGCGCGGGGACCGAGGGCCGCGCGAATGGCTCAGCGCGTTCCTCCAGAGCCGCTTCTCCCACTGGGTCACCCACCCGGCCGTGGCCACCCCGCTGTTCGTCCTCAGCCCCTACGCGCTCTACTTCACCCCGCTCTACGCGGCGCTGATGAACGACCACCTGGGGCACCTGGCCATGAGCGTGCACTTCCTGGTGAGCGGGTTCCTGTTCTTCTGGGTGATCGTGGGCGTCGACCCCGCCCAGCGCAAGGTCCCCCACCTGCTGCGCATCGTCCTGCTGCTGGTCACGATGGGCGTGCACGCGTTCTTCGGCATCACGATCATGATGCAGTCGGAGCCGCTGGCCATGGACTACTACGGGCAGTTCGTGGTCCCGTGGAGCGAGGGCGTGGCCGAGGATCAGTACATGGGCGGCGGGGTCGCCTGGGCGATCGCCGAGATCCCCACCCTGCTGGTCATGGTCGCCCTGGTCGTGCAGTGGTCGCGCGACGACGAGCGCTCCGAGCGCCGGCGTGAGCGCCACAGCCGCCGCGGCGGGTCCGACGACGCCGACATGGACGACTACAACGCCTACCTCGCCGAGCTCGACCGCAAAGCGAAACAGCAAGGCTAGACCCCTGTGCCCGCGGGGTCCAGAGGGCTGAGCCGAGAGCGGAATTCTCCCGCTGCGGGCGTAACCCCCTGGTGCCCGCGGGCGTGTTCGGGTTGGGTCGGGCCATGACCACATTTCGGTTCGGTGTCAATTTCGGCAAGACGGAGATCGGCCGGTGGACGGACTTCTGCCGGAGCAGTGAGCGGCTGGGGTTCGACGTCATCCTGGCACCCGACCACCTCGGCGCGCCCTCGCCGTTCGCGATGCTGGCGGCCGCCGCCGTGGCCACCACCCGCGTGCGGCTGGGCACGCTGGTCGTCAACAACGAGTTCTGGAACCCGGCGATGCTCGCCCGCGAAGCCGCCACCGTCGACCGGCTCTCCGGCGGGCGGCTGGAACTGGGCCTGGGAGCCGGGCACATGAAGGCGGAGTTCGACCGGGCCGGCATCCCGTGGCGCCCCCACGCCCAGCGCGTCGACCGGCTCGAAGGGGCCATCCGCGAACTCGACACCCTCTTCGCCGAGGACGGCCAGCAGCCGCTGCCGCGCCAGGTGCCACGGCCCCCGCTGCTGATCGGCGCGCACGGCGAGCGCACGCTCGCCCTCGCCGCCCGCCACGCCGACATCATCGGCTTCGGCGGCCTCACCCAGCTCAAGGGGCGCCGCATGGGCGAGTTCGGCATCGCCGGACCCGCCGAGACACGGGAACGGGTCGACTTCGTCCGCGAGTGCGCCGGGTCGCGCGCCGCGCACCTGGAGTTCAACGTCCTCGTCCAAGGCGTCTTCCTCACCGGCGACGCCGAGAAGAAGGCGGCGGAGCTGGCCGAGGAGTTCGCCGTCAACGGGCTCGACAGTGCGCAGGCCGTCCTGGACAGCCCCTACCTGCTGGTGGGGACGGCGGAGGAGATCGCGGCCGAGGTCGTCGCCGCCCGCGACCGCTACGGCTTCAGCTACGTGTCCACCCACGGCCCCTACCGCGACGCCCTGGCCGAGGTCATCCCGCTGGTCCGCCGCAAGGCCGGGGAGGAGCACCGCGAACCGGAGCCGGGCGGCGGCCCCGGCGACGCGGCCGAACCGCCCGGCCCAGAGGGCGCCTGAGCGGCCCGAGCCGGTGCGGCGCCCGCCCGGCCGGGGGGACCCGGGTCAGCTCACGAGCAGGGCGAGACCGGCGTCGACCGCGCCGAGGACGGCGCACATGATCAGGCCGCCGAGCAGGGTCGCGGGGGAGAGCCGCCGGGGCGCGGGGCGGCCGAGGCCCCGCATTGCGGCCGCCCGCCGCAGCGCCAGGGGGATGAGGGCGACGTTGGCGGCGTAGACGATCGCCACCACGCAGAACGCCACCAAGAACGCCCGGCCGAACCCGGCCGAGGGCTCGGCCGCCAGCAGGTTCAGCGCCGCGATCGAGGGGACCATCAGCAGCAGGACCACCGACACCCCGCCGAACAGCACCCGCACCGTGCGGCCCGCGTTGCGGCCCGAGGCGACGAGCAGGAGCCCGATCAGGGCCGCCATCATGACCGCGCCGACGATTCCGAACATGACGATGTTGACCAGCGAATTCACCCTGACATTCTGGCACCGTGCGGGCGGCGCCCCGGCCGGGCGCCGGTGTCGCGGCGCCGCCGCCGGCCGCCCGGCGGCGCGGCAGGAGAGGCGGTGACCTGCCGCGACCGCGGTGCGTCACCGCGCCAAGGCCGCCTGTCTCGGCGCAGGGGTGAAGCGGATCGCACCCAGGGCGCGTGCCCGTGCGCGGTCCAGCAGCTCCAGGGAGCGCGCTCCGCGCAGCACCGCGCCGGGGCCGCCGCCGCACGCCGACAGGACCCGCGTCCACCTGCGGCTGTGCACGCGGTGGCTGTGCGCCGTGACCCGGCGGCCGCGCTCGATCTGGCTGCGCAGGGCCTCATCGGGCGTGACATCGATCAGCACCAGGTGCACCTCCACGCCCTTGCGGCGGCAGTGCCACCCCAGCAGCCTGCGGACCGCGCGCCGGGTCCCGGTCTCGTGCACGATCACGGGGTCGCCCGTACGCAGGGCGGCCACGACGCGCGCGTAGTGCAGGACGTGCACCACCCACCGCCACCACGGGTAGGGCAGCAGACGCAGCGCCGGGGTGAGCCGGTTGCGGGACTGCTGCGAGTCGATCACCCGCACGCCGTCGCGGGTGCGCACGGTCGTGGTCTCGGTGCCGTCGAGCCCGTAGAGGCGGTTCAGCAGCGTGCTCTTGCCCGCCCCCGGCACCCCGCCGACCAGGACGAGCGAGTGGGCGGGGTAGCGCAGCACCGGCCGCCGCAGGGTCGCGCGACGCGACAGGGGCGTCATCGTGAGACCCGGAACCGTCCGCGGCGCCGGGGGAGGCGGGGCAGGTCCGATGGAGGGCCGTTCGCCACGGGGGCGGTCCTGGCGATCGGAGGCGGCGGATCGGGCGCCGGGCCCGGGAACGGGCCGGACGCCGGTGTCAGCCACGGCGTCGGTTCGGATGTCGGAACACGTGGGGCACTCCAATGCACCGGCTCTTCGCGGCGTCCGCGCTCGCGGGGCGGCGGCGGGGACGAGGGAAAGGGTCATGTCCGTGTTCTGCGCTTTCCGGATAAGCAAGGTCTAAGGAGAACCCGGATCGGCGGTGAGAAGTTCCGGAACCGCGGCAGGTCCCGCCATCCGTCGCCTTCGCGAACGCACTCTGACCGTGTGCGCCGCCGTTTCCCCTGGTCACCCCACGGACACCCGGAACCCGCGATCCGGCACCACTGCACCAGACCCGTGGCCGACAGGAGAACAAGCCCCGGCGGCCCCGGCGCCTTCGACAGGCCCGGCCACTCGCCCTCGATGAGGACGGGGCGGCCCGGGGCGACGGTGCCGGCCGCGATGGCGTTGCGTCGGTGCATCCCCCCTGGAACATGTCGGCCTTGCCGTCGTTCCAGACCACAGGTGCCGTCAATACGCTGCGCACCTCCTCGCGGTGGACGCGGTGTCCGCCCTGAGCGGCGGACGCTTCGTATTCCGCTATCCGGGCACGCAGGATCAAACCTCCCGTCCGTCACCATCGGGGCCGCGGGGGAAGCGGCGCCGTGGCGGGGGGCGAACCGGCGGGCCGGGCGTGGCGACCCGGTCACCCGACCTGGGTCACGGTGGAGCCGGTCGGGGTCTTGGTGACCTTGAGGCGGGTGGTGATGCGGGAGCGGAGGTCGGCGACGTGGCTGACCACGCCGACCGCGCGGCCGCCGTCGCGGAGGTCGTCGAGCAGCCCGAGCACCTCCTCCAGCGCCTCTTCGTCCAGGCTGCCGAACCCCTCGTCGACGAAGAGCGTGTGGATGTCGGCGCCGCCGGCCTCTGCGCCCGCGACGTCGCCCAGGCCCAAGGCCAGCGCCAGAGATCCGGCGAAGGTCTCGCCGCCCGACAGGGTGGCGGGGTCGCGCTCCTGGCCGGTCCAGGCGTCGAGCACGCGCAGCCCCAGCCCGCCGCCCGAGCGTGAGCGGTCGCCCGCCGCCTTGTCGACCGTGTGCCGCAGCTCGTAGCGCCCGCTCCACATCTTCGCCAGCCGGTCGTTGGCCGCGGCCACCACGCGCTCCAGCCGCGCCGCAAGCACATACGCCGACAGGCGCACGCTCTCGCGGTTGGCGGCCGATGTGCCCGACGCGAGCCGGGCCAGCCCCTCGGCGACCGCGTGCCGCTCGCGGGCCGGACGCGACCCCGCCAGCCGGGAGCCGAGTTCGGCACGGAGGTCGGCCAGGCGCGCGGCGCGGCGGGCGAGCCGGTCGCGCCAGGTCAGCGCGTGTTCCGCGGCGGTCTCGGCGGAGGCGGAGGCATCGTGCAGCGCGGCGAGGTCGGGGGCCGGCCGGGCGGCGGCGGCCGTCAGCTCCGGATCGGCGAGCACCGATTGCACGGCGGCCAGCTCGTCGTCGTAGACGCGGGCGCGCTCGCGGAGGGAACGCCGGAGGCCGTCGCCCCGCTCCGCGGCCCACACCGACGCGGTATCGGGGAACCCGGCCTCGATGCGGGCCCGCCGCGCCTCGCGCTCGGCGCCCCGCAGCTCCTCGGTGGCGGTGGCGAGCCGGTCCAGGGAATCGCCCGCCGCGGCCATGAGGTCGGCCTCGCCCGACAGCCGGGCGATGCGCGCGGCGAGGTCGGGGTCGGGGCCGCGGGCGGCGTCCAGCAGCGCGGTGAGCCGGGCGGCTTCGTCGGCCCGGGCTGCGCGCCGCTCGGTGATCTCGGCGAGGTCAGCGGTGAGCCGGGCCTCGCGTTCGCGCGCCTGGTCCAGGGCGGTGTCGAGCGCGTTCAGCCGTTCGGCGATACCGGCCGCCCGGGCCGCGGCGGCGTCGATGTCGGCCAGGGCCCGCTGCCGCTGCGCGGCGAGGTCGGCCGCCTCGGTGTCGTCCAGCCCTCCGGCCGCGGCCCGGGCGGCGGCGAGCCGCTCGGTCAGGGACGTGACGGCGGTCTCGGCCCGGGTCCGCCGCTCGCCCGCCGATTCGGCGTGCAGCCGTGCCCGGTCTTCGTCGTCGGGGGAGGGGCGGTCGCGTTCGCCGGGCGCCGGGCGGGGATGCTCGGCCGACCCGCACACCGGGCATGCCTCGCCGTCCGCCAACGCGGCCGCCAGCTCGGCGGCCATGCCCTCGATCCGGGCCCGGCGGATGTCCTGGAGGGTGTCGACCGCCGCCTGAGCGGCATCGACCGCCGCGGTGCGGTTCCGCTCGGCCGCCGCGAGCTCACCGCTCAGCGAACCGGCGTCGCGCGCCGCCTTCAGGCGCTGCCGGGCGAGGTCGAGCTCGGCGGCGGCGTGCTCGCGGGACCCCGCGCGGGCCTGCGCGTCCTCCAGCTCCGCGGCGAGCGCGGCCCGCTGGTCGGGAAGTTCGGCGATGCGGTTCCGCCCGCGGTCGAGGTCGTCGCGCGCCGCGGCGATGGCGTCGTCGAGCGCGACGACCTCGCGCCGCACGGCCCGGAGGCGTTCGGAATCGCCCCGCAGGTGCTCCAGCCGCGCGACTTCATCACGCCGCAGCCGCTCGGCCGTCCGCAGCCGTCCGCGCTCGGCAGTGCCAGGGGTGGCGGGGTCCACGGTTCCGGTGGTGCCGGGTTCCCATCCGCGTGCACGCTCGGCCTCCGGGGCCTCGGCCGCGGTATCGCGCCCCGCGGCGCCGGCGTCTTCGTCCGGGGCGGGACCCCGTCCGCGTGCACGCTCGGCCGCCGGCGGCGTATCCGCCACGGCACCGGGTGCGGCCGGGTCAGCCGGGTCGGGGCTCCACAGGCCGGCGCCGCCGGTCGGCGGAAGGTGGCCGGTCGCGGGACCGCGGTGGTCCGTGGCCGCGGCTGCTGCGGGGGCGGTGCCGGGGGTACCGACGTCCCCGGCCGCGGCGGAAGCAGCGCCGGGATCCTCGATGCCGGTGGGCTCGGCAGCGGCCTTCCGGTGGGACGGTGGGGAGGTGGGGGCGGTGGGCAGGCCGGCCACGAGGTCCAGGTGTTCGGCGACCGCGAGTTCGGCCTTGGCGAGCTGGGTGCGGCGCTGGTCCTCGGTGCGTAGGAACGGGACGACCGTCGCGGCCCGTTCGGCGGCGTCGAGTTCGGAGTCGAGTGCCGCCCGCTCCGCCGCGCGTTCGGTGAGGGCCGCGTACCGCTCCGCTGCACCGGCGTGGCGCCGACGGCGCTCCTCCAGGGCGCGGGCGGAGTCGACGGCGGAGCGCGCGCGGTCGCGGTCNNNNCGGTCGCCGCGGCCACCGACGCCAGCTCGGCCGACCATGGGACGAGGTCGTCGAGGCGGTCGCCGCCGGGCCGGTCGCCCGGCCGGTCGCCCAGTGGGTCGCCGGGGCGGGACGCGCCCGCGACCTCGGCCACCAGGTCGGCGGTCGAGGACACCGCGGCCTCGGCCGCGGCTGCCGCCGTGCCCAGCGTGCGGGCGTGCTCGCTCAGCCAGTCCTCGACGCGCGCGAACACCCCGGTGTTGAAGATGCGTTCGAGGCACTCGCGCCGCTCGCGTGCATCGGCGCGCAGGAAGCGGGCGAACTCGCCCTGCGGCAACAGCACGATCTGGCAGAACTGCGGCAGCGACAGCCCCAGCAGGTCGGCGACGATCTGCCCGGCTTCATCGGGCCGGTTGGTCAGCCCGCGCCATTCGCCGTCGACCAGCTCGGTGACGACGACCTTCGCCTTCTCCTCCGTGGTGCCGCTGCCGCGCTTCTTGGGGCGGGTCCACGCCGGGGACCGGGTGATCGACAGCCGCCGCCCCCGGATGGTGGCCTCCAGGACGACCTCGGGGCGCCGGTCGGGCGGGGCGTGGTTGCTGCGCGGCGAGCGCGCGGCATCGCGGACGCCGGGCACCTTGCCGTAGAGGGCGAAGCACACGGCGTCGAGCACGGAGGTCTTGCCCGCGCCCGTGGGGCCGTGGATGAGGAACAGCCCGCCCTCTCCCAGCCGGTCGAAGTCGACGGTCTCGGTCCCGGCGAACGGCCCGAAGGCCTGCATGGTCAGTGTGTGCAGCCGCATCAGCGCGTGGCCTCCCGGGTGCGGACGTCTTCGAAGGCCGAGCGCACCAGCCCGCGTTCGGCGTCGGTGGCGGGCGCGCCGCGCGCCCAGCCGACGAAGTCGAGCGCGAGGTCGGGTTCGGAACGGCCCGCGACCCGCTGCGACCAGGTGGGGCGGTGGTCGTCGGGCCGGTGGTCGGGGTCGAAGTCCAGGGTGAGGGCGTGGGGGAAGCGCTCGCGCAGGCGGTCCATGGGCAGCTGCGGGCGCAGCGGGTCGGTGAGCGTGATCTGGAGCCAGTGCCCGGTATAGCGCTCCCAGGCGGCCCCGCCGAGGAGGTCGTCGATGCGTCCGCGGATCCGTGCGATGGGCCGGGGGACGGGTGCCTCGGCGAACTCCGCCGAGACCGGGCCCGATGCGCCGAGGTCGAGGATCCAGTACCCCTTGACGTGGTGCTCCTCGGAGAAGGAATAGGCAAGCGGCGACCCGGAGTAGTGGGCGGTCGGCGACATGGCCTGCCGGCCGTGGAGGTGCCCCAGCGCGACGTGGCCGACGCCGTCGAAGACGGACAGCGGGACGTGCGACGCCCCGCCCACGGAGATGTCGCGCTCGCTGTCGGAGGGCTCGGCCCCGCTGACGAAGGCGTGCGCCAGGACCACCGACCGCGTGCCCGCCGGGCGCCGTGCGAGGTCGGCGCGGACGAGGTCCATGGCGTGTCCGAGCACCGCCGGGTGCCCGCGCCCGGTGAGGCCCCAGTAGTGGCGGGCGATCTCGGGTTCGAGGTAGGGGATGCCGTAGAACGCCACCGGCCCGTGGTCGTCCTCGATCACGACCGGCGTGCCCACGCGGTCGAGCGAGCTGCGCAGGTGGATGCCGGCGGCGTCGATGAGGTCGGTGGCGTAGCCCAGCCGCACCATGGAATCGTGGTTGCCGCTGATGAGGACGGCCCGCGCGCCGGTGTCGCGGATGCGGCCCAGGGCGTCGTCGAAGAGCCGCACGGCCTCGACCGGGGGCAGTGCGCGGTCGTAGAGGTCGCCGGCGACCAGCACGACGTCGATGCGCTCCGACCTGATGGTTTCGATGAGGTGGTCGACGAACGCCGCCTGGGCGCCGAGCAGGTTCTCCCGGTGGAACGAGCGTCCCAGGTGCCAGTCGGAGGTGTGCAAGAGCCGCATGGTCCGGGAGGTTACTGGAGTTGGACCGGTGCCCGCAGATGTTGTCCACACATGCCTGGTCGCGCCTGGTCCGCCCTCTTTCCGCCCGGTCGGCGGGGCGGCGGTCGGTCCGCAGCCCCGCCGCGGCCGGATCAGGGTGCGGCGGTCGCCGGCGGGGTGCCGGGCGCCGCGCCCGCCGCGGCCGCCTCCGGTTCGTTCTCCGCGTCGGCGGGCGGGGCGTTGTGCTCGGCGAGCATGGCGGCGCTGAAGCCGAAGTAGTACGTCGCCACGAAGCCGGCGATGTAGCCCGACAGCAGCCCGGCGGCGTAGACCGCCACCGCGAAGCCGATGCCCTGCTCGCCGTTTGTCAGCGGGAACAGCGCCCACCCCGAGGGGCCGATTGCGGTGGACCCGGTGGTGTAGCCGAGCTGGGTGAGCAGCCCCACCACGGCGCCGCCGAACGCCCCGCCCACGCACGCGGTGATGAACGGCCGCCCCAGCGGCAGCGAGACCCCGTAGATCAGCGGCTCGCCCACCCCCAGCAGCCCGGCGGGCAGAGCGGAGCGGATCGTCTTGCGCATCGCCGCATTGTGCTTGAGCCGCAGGTACACGGCGAGCGCCGCCCCCACCTGGCCGGCGCCGGCCATGGCGAGGATGGGCAGCAGCATGGTGTAGCCGGACTGCTCGATGAGCGTGGTGTGGATGGGGATCAGCGCCTGGTGCAGCCCGAGCATCACCAGCGGGAGGAACAGCCCGGCCAGCACGAACCCCGCGAACACCCCCGCGCTGCCCAGCAGCCAGTCGGCCGCCACCCCGACGCCCTGCGCGACGAAGCCCGCAACCGACATCAGCACCAGCAGCGTCACCAGCCCGGCCACGAGCACCGCGAAGGTCGGGACGATCAGCATGGCGATGGACTCGGGCGCCCACCGGGTCGCCCACCGCTCCAGGTAGGCGGCGAGGATCGCGGCGCCCATCGCCCCGAGCACCCCGCCCTGGTTGGGCGCGAGCTCCTGGCCGAACAGCGTGAAGGGGACCTCGGTGACACCGGGGTAGACGATGATCGCCGCGACCGCGCCGCCCACGATCGGGGTCCCGCCGAACTCCTTGGCCGCGTTGACCCCCACGAACACCGCGATGAGGCTCATGAACCCGGCGCTGATGGCCGACAGCAGGGGCAGGAAGCCCGCGAGCCCGGTCAGCCCGTACCCGGCGGCCACGTTGGTGAGCACCCCGGTGATGCCCGCGATGATGCCGCACGCGATCAGCGCGGGGATCAGCGGCACGAAGATGTTGGCGATCCTGCGCAGCAGCAGCTTGCCGGGGGTGGAGTTGCGCCGCTTCTGCTCGGCCTTGAGCCGCGCCGCCTCCCCTGTGAGCGCGCCCGTCCTGGCCGCGCCCGCCGATGCGGCCCGGCCCTCCTCCACCAGCCGCCCGAACGCCGCGGCGACCTTGGTCACCGCCCCGGGGCCCAGCACGATCTGGTAGGTGTCGTCCTCGACCACGCCCAGCACCGCGCCGTGCGCCCGGATGTCGGCGTCGCGGACCAGCGAGCGGTCGGCGATCCCCAGCCGCAGCCGGCTGATGCAGTTGGCGACCGAGGTGATGTTGGCCGCGCCGCCGACCAGGGGGAGCAGGTCGGCGGCCGTTCTCTGGTGCTTGTCCTTGTCGGTGTTGCCCGCGTTGTCCATGGGGACTCCCTCGGCGATGGGTGGGGTCGGCGGCGCTCAGTCGCCGTCGGTGGCGGGGGCGGCTCCATTGGGGGCCGCTTCGAGGGCCGCGCGCAGGTGCCCCTGCGCCTCGGCGAGCAGCTCGGCGGCGTCGGCGGCGCCGACCCCGGCGAGGATCATCAGGATGGCGTCCTTGACCTCGCCGCCGGTGGCCGCGAGCGCCTTCTCGATCTCCGGTTCGGGCGCCCCCGTGGCTAGGGAGACGATGCGCCGCGAGCGCACCCGCAGCTTCTCGTTGGTCGATCGCAGGTCGACCATGAGGTTCCCGTAGGTCTTGCCGAGCCGGATCATCGTGATGGTGGAGATCATGTTGAGGACCAGCTTCTGCGCCGTCCCCGCCTTGAGCCGGGTCGAGCCGGAGACCAGCTCGGGCCCGGTCTCGATCTCCAGCGGGTGCTCGGCGGCGGCACCCAGGGGGGAGCCGGCGTTGCCGGCCAGCCCGACGGTGAGCGCCCCCGCCGCGCGGGCGTGGGCGACCGCGGCCACGGCGTAGGGGGTGCGGCCCGACGCGGAGATCCCCACCACCACGTCATCGGGGCCCAGGCCGAGCGCGTCCAGATCGGCGGCCGCCCGCTCCTCGTCGTCCTCGGCCCCCTCGACCGCCGTGCGGATGGCCTCCTCGCCGCCCGCGATCAACCCGATGACCTGCCCGGGAGCGGTGTTGAAGGTGGGCGGGCACTCGCTGGCGTCGAGCACGCCCATGCGCCCCGCGGTCCCGGCGCCGGCGTAGATGAGCCGGCCGCCGCCGCGCATGCGCTCGGCGACGGCGTCGATGGCGGCGGCGATGGCGGGCAGCGCGGCGGCGATGGCGGCGGGGACCTCGGCGTCGCCATCGTTCATGGTCCGCGCGAGGTCCAGGGTGGGCAGCCGGTCGATCTCGGCGTGATCGGGCCGGCGTGCCTCGGTCGACAGCGTCTCCAACTGCCGGCGCAGCTCGGCGGAGGGGCCCTCGGTGGTGGTCATCAGGTGGCGCGTCCTCGTCGTCGGGGCCTGGGATGCGGTGGTGGCGGGCCGCCGGGTTGGTTTTCTCCCGTGATCCGCTCACACGGGAAGGTTATTTACCATGCGCCCCGTGCACCACCCTCAGGCGGTACCGCTCTCATCCCCGGCCCCGTTCGACGGCGGGGCCCGCGCCGGGCCGCGCCGTCGCGCCGGGGAGGTCAGTCCCTGCGGCGGGCGAGTGTCAGGCCGTCGCCGATCGGCAGCATGACGACGTCCACGCGCCGGTCGGCCAGGGCGTGGTCGTTGAAGTCGCGGATGCCCTGGACCTGCACCGAGGTCTCGCCGGGGTCGATCACCCGCCCGTGCGACAGGGTGTTGTCGATCAGCAGCGCGCCGCCCGGGCGGATGCGCGGGACCAGCTCGTCCCAGTAGCCGACGTAGCCCTCTTTGTCGGCGTCGATGAACGCCAGGTCGAACCGCGGCCCCTCGGGCAGCGCCCGCAGGGTCTCCAGCGCCGGGGCCAGCTTGAGCGTGATCTTGCCGGCGACCCCTGCGCGCTCCCAGTAGCGGCGGGCGACCGAGGTCCACTCCTCGCTGATGTCGCAGGCCAGCAGCGTGCCGTCGGCGGGCAGGCCGCGTGCGGTGCAGATGGCGGAGTAGCCGGTGAAGGTGCCGATCTCCACGGCGTCGCGGGCCCCGATCAGCCGGGCCAGAAGGGTCATGAAGGTGCCCTGCTCAGGGCCGATCTGCATGCCCGCGCTGCGCGGGTAGCGCCGCTCGGTCTCGGCGGCGAGGTCGGCGAGGACGTCGTCGACCGGGGCGCTGTGCGCCACGATGTAGTCGTGCAGTTCCGGGCTCAGGGACTCCGATGTGCGCGTCACGGTGATCACCCTAGCCCGGGGGTGCCGCCGGGACCGGGCAACGGCCCGGCCCGGTGGCGGGGGCCCGGGTCAGGACTCCGGCATGAGGTCGGGCCAGGGGAACAGGTAGACGCTGTAGAGGATGATCGCGATCGTCAGCAGCGGGGTGACGATCTTGCGTTCGATCTTGCTGTCGGTCTTGAACCCCATGTTCTGCCCGAACCGGTACTTCCAGAACGGCCACAGCAGGGGCACGCCCATCTCGGTGATCATGTCGCCGATGAAGTGCAGCAGGCAGCCGAAGGCGACCGCCAGGCCCATCCACGTGTAGTTCACGTCGTTGGTGAACAGCGCCAGCGTGATGCCCGCTGTGACCAAGGCGTTGATGATCTCGGCGGCGGTCTTGTTCTTGTCCATGCCGAAGCCGAGCCCGTTGAAGGCGATGCCGATCAGCAGGAACACGAAGATCTGCACCGCGAGGTCGGACCACAGCGCGAGCGCCTGGGTCAGCGCCCCCATGAGCAGCGCGAACAGCAGCGAGTGCGTGCCGTTGCGGTGCCCGCCGAACATCCAGTTGAACAGCGCCCCCAGGGTCCGGGTGACCACGCCGTAGGTGTTGGTGACGGTGGCGCTCTTGTGGTCGATGTCGGGGAGCAGCGCGGCCCCCGCACAGACCAGGCCGCCCGCGATGATCTCGCCGGACCCCAGTTCGAAGCCGATCCCGAAGATCTCTGTTCCCTGGAGGAGCGGAACGACCGCCATCCAGCCGACCACGCCGCTCAGTGCGTGTGAGTGCCCCATCATGGCGGGAACCGTAGCGGTCACGGCGATTCCTGGCGAATCGTCCCGAGTTTCGGCGCGACGTTAATACCCGGTCGGGCGCATCTCGGGGTGGCGCCGACCATCCGCCCGGAACATCGTAAACAATGCGTGACAGGGACCGTGTAGCTCGTTGACGCTCTTCCGTCCACGCTGGTAAACAACCAACACACCGACGGTCGGAATCCCCGTCCCCCACGAAACAAAGGGGTTGGACTCACGCATGGCCACCAATTTGCCGGACCCCCCGAGACGGCGATCGCGCAGATCGCGGCTCTCCCGCCGATTGCTCTCGGCCACCGCCGCGACCGCGGCCTTCGCCCTTGCCGCACTGCCCGCTGCGGCCGCCGGCACCGACGAGGACTCCGGGACCACCCTGACCGTCGCGGTGTCCCAGCCCGCCGACTCCCTCAGCCCATTCCTCGCCCAGCGCCTCATCAGCACCAACCTGCACCGGCTGAGCTACGACTACCTCACCAACTACGACCCCGCCACCAACGAGCCGATCCCCGCGCTCGCGGAGTCGTGGGACACCTCCGACGACGGCCTGACCTGGACCTTCCAGATCCGCGACGATGTCGAATGGAGCGACGGCGAGCCCCTCACCGCCGACGACATCGCCTGGACCTACACCAAGATGATCGAGGACGACGCCGCCGCCACCGCCAACGGCAACTTCGTCGCCAACTTCGAGAGCGCCACCGCCCCCGACGCCACCACCCTCGAGATCGTGCTCTCCGAGCCGCAGGCGACCATGCTCGCGCTCGACATCCCCATCGTCCCCCGCCACATCTGGGAGGACGTCGAGAACTTCGGCGAGTTCAACAACGACGAGGACTTCCCGATCGTCGGCAGCGGGCCCTTCGTCATCACCGGCTACGAGCCCAACCAGTCGGTGACCCTGGAGGCCAACGACAACTACTGGCGCGACCCCCCGAGGTTCGACCGCATCGTCTTCACGACCATGCCCGAGCAGGACGCCCAGGTCGAGGCCCTGCGCAGCGGCGAGGTCTCCCTCATCAGCGGCCTCACCCCCGCCCAGGCCGACGCCCTCGAAGGCGAGGACGGGATCACCGTCAACAACGCCACCGGCAAGCGGTTCCAGGCGTTCACCATCAACCCCGGCGCCGAGACCCAGGACGGCGAGGCGTTCGGCGACGGCCACCCCGCCCTCCAGGACCGGGTCCTGCGCCAGGCCATCATGCGGGCGATCGATAAGGACGAGATCGTCGAGAACGTCTACGGCGGCTACGCCGAGCCCGCCGAGGGCTACATCCCCTCCCGATACCCCGACTACGCCTGGACCCCCGCGGACGACCAGCGCCTCGACTTCGACGTCGACGCCGCCAACCGGATGCTCGACGACGCCGGCTACGAGATGGGCGACGACGGCGTGCGCACCTCGCCCGACGGCGACCGGCTCGAACTGCGCCTGCACGTCCACAACGACCGGCCCGACTACGTCAGCATCGGGCAGGTCCTCACCGAGCGCCTGGCCGGCATCGGCATCGAGATCGACAACCAGACGGTCGACCCCGGCGTGCTCAGCGACGCGCTGAACAGCGGCGACTACGACCTCATCATGACCGGCTGGAGCGTCAACCCCGACCCCGACTACGTCCTCGGCATCCACACCTGCGACGCCCTGCCGGAGGAGCCCGGCACCATGCGCAGCGACGCCTACTTCTGCAACGAGGAGTACGACGAGCTCTACGCCGAGCAGCTGGCCACCTACGACGACCCGCAGGCGCGCGCCGACATCGTCAAGGACATGCAGGCCATCCTCTACGAAGAGGCCGTGGTCAACGTCCTGACCTACGCCAACACGCTCGAGGCCTACCGCTCCGACCAGATCTCCTCGATCCAGGTCCAGCCCGACCCCGGCGGCAACATCTGGGGCCAGGACGGCCACTGGAGCTTCACCTCGGCCACACCGGCCGGGGCCGGCTCCGGAGCCGGGGCGGGGCCGTCGGCCGGGGTGCTCGCGGGCGTCGGGGCCGTGGTCGTGGTGGCCGTCGCGGGCGGCGCCTTCTACTTCTGGCGGAGGTCGAAGACCTCCGAAGATCGAGAGTGATGCATTGACCGCTCCGCACGACGAGGCCCCTGCGGCGGCCACCCCGGGCACCGAGCCCCGGGGCGGCCGCCGCGGCGCGGCACACAGGACCCTCCGCTACCTGGGCGGGCGGCTGCTGACGGCGGCCGTTTCCCTGGTCGCGGTGATGGTGACCAGCTTCTTCCTGTTCCGCATCCTGCCCGGCGATCCCGTCACCGCCCTCACCCAGGGCCGCGCGGTCAGCCCCGAGCAGCTCGAGAACATGCGCCGCGACTTCGGCCTCGACCAGCCGCTGCCGCAGCAGTTCCTCGACTACTGCCTGGGCCTGCTGCGGTTCGACTTCGGCATGAGCTACCAGTACCGCGTGCCCGTCGCCGAACTCATCGCCGAGCGCATCGGCCCCACCGTGCTGCTGGCCGGCACCGGGACCATCGTCGCCGCGATCCTCGGGCTGCTGCTGGGCACGGGCTCGGCCTGGCGGCGCGGGTCGGCCATGGACCGGGTCAACACCGGGGTGGCGCTGACGATGTGGTCGGTGCCGTCCTTCTGGCTGGGCCTCATCCTCATCGTCGTGTTCGCATCGGGCACCGGGCTCTTCCCCACCAGCGGCATGATGACCCCCGGTGTCAGCGGCACCTTCAACGTGGCCGTCGACGTCGCCCACCACATGGTGCTGCCGGTCGCCACCATGGTCGCCGTCACCTACGCGCAGTACATGATGATCATGCGGTCGTCGCTGCTCGACGAGATGGGCTCGGACTACCTGACCACCGCCCGCGCCAAGGGGCTGCGCGACGCCCTCGTCCTGCGCCGCCACGCGGCGCCCAACGCGCTGCTGCCCACCGTCACCCTGATCTTTTTGAACCTGGGCCGCGTGGTCGCCGGGGTCATCCTGGTCGAGACCGTGTTCGCCTGGCCCGGGCTCGGCTCGCTGTTCTACTCCGGGCTGGGGGTCCCCGACCTGCCGACCGTGCAGGCCCTGTTCGTGGTCTTCGCGGGCGCGGTGATCCTGATGAACCTGCTGGCCGACCTGGTGTACCCCATGCTGGACCCGAGGGTGCGCGTATGAATGGGATGGAGTGGCCGGTGACCACGACGGACCCGTCCGGGCCGGGCGGTGCCCCGGGAAGCCCCGGACGCGAACGGAGAGTACGGCTCTCGAGTGAGCGGGGCACACCATGAGCGCCCCGGAGCTGCCGCGCGAGGACGACGGCGAGGGAGCCGCGCCGGCCGGGACCGTGCCCGCGCAGGGCGCCGCGCCGGTCCACGAACCCGCCGCCCCCACCCCGCCGCCACCGCCGCCCGCCTCGCGCCGGGCCCTGCTGTGGGAACGGCGCCGCCGCGCCCTGACCGGGTTCCGCCGCGAGTACGCCCGCAACCGCGCGGGCATGTTCGGGTTCGGCGCCCTGCTGCTGTTCGTGGTGGTCGCCGTCGCCGCACCGCTGTTCATCGACCCCGCCGGCCTCACCGTCACCGGCGCCCCCGGCGGACGCTTCGAGCCGCCCAGCGCGCAGTACCCGCTGGGCACCGACGCCTTCGGCCGGTCCGTGCTGGACCTGGTCGTCTGGGGCGCGCGGATCTCGCTCACCGTCGGGTTCCTCGCCACGTTCGTCTGCGTGGCGCTGGGCACCCTCGTCGGCATCGTCGCCGGGCACTTCGGCGGCGTGTGGTCCAACGTCCTGATGCGCATCACCGACTGGTTCGTGGTGCTGCCCACCCTCGTCATGGCGGTCGCCCTGGCCGCGGTCATGAGCCGCAGCACGCTGACCATCATCATCGCCATCGGGGTCACCTGCTGGCCGACCACCGCCCGCCTGGTGCGCGCCCAGACCATCGCGGTCGAGGCGCGCCCCTACATCGAGCGCGCGCGGGCCCTGGGCGGCGGGCACACCCACGTGATGCTCCGGCACGTGCTGCCCAACGTCACCCCGGTCATCCTGGCCCAGACCACGCTGATCGTGGGCGAGTCGATCATCATGGAGTCGACCCTCGCCTTCCTCGGCCTGGGCGACCCGAGCACGATCTCCTGGGGCGGCATCCTCCAGGACGCCCGCACCGCGGGCGCGGTCAGCTCGGGCATCTGGTGGTACATGCTGCCCCCCGGTGTGGCCATCGCGGTCGTGGCCCTCGCGTTCACCCTGTGCGGGCGGGCGCTGGAGGGCGTGTTCAACCCCAGGCTGCGGGAGCGCCGGTGAACTACCTCGAAGTCAAGGACCTGCACGTCACCTACCGCACCGCGGGCGGCGAGGTCCCCGCTGTGCGCGGGGTGGGGTTCTCCGTCGAGCCCGGGCGCAAGCTCGGCGTCGCGGGGGAGTCCGGGTGCGGCAAGTCGACCGTGGCCCTCGCGCTGCTGCGGCTGCTGCCCTCCTCGGCGACGCTCAGCGGGGAGATCCTGCTCGACGGCGAGGACGTGCTGACCATGCGGTGGGGGCGGCTGCGCGCGGTGCGCTGGGTCGGCGCCTCCATCGTCTTCCAGGGCGCCATGCACTCCCTCAACGCCGTGCGCCGCATCGGCGACCAGATCGCCGAGCCCATCCTGCTGCACAACACCGCGACCCCGGCCGAGGCCACCCGGCGCGTGGGCGAGCTGCTGGAGCACGTGGGCCTGCCCCGCTGGCGGGCGCGCAGCTTCCCCCACGAGCTGTCCGGGGGCCAGCGCCAGCGCGTCATGATCGCCATGGCGCTGGCCTGCGAGCCGCGCCTGATCATCGCCGACGAGCCCACCACCGCCCTTGACGTCATGATCCAGGCGCAGATCCTGCGCCTCATCGACCGGCTGGTCGGCGAGCAGGGCATCAGCATGATGATGATCAGCCACGACCTGTCGGTCCTCGCCGACACCTGCGACCGGCTGGCCGTCATGTACGCCGGGCGCATCGTCGAGGAGGGCCCCGCCGGCACCGTGTTCGCCGGGGCCCGGCACCCCTACGGCGGGGCGCTGAGCGCGGCCTTCCCGCGCATTGGCGACCCCGCGTCGCGCCGCGCCCCCAGCGGGCTCGCCGGTGACCCGCCCGACCCCGCGGCCCTGCCGGGCGGGTGCTCCTTCCGCCCCCGCTGCGCGGTGGCCGAGGACCGCTGCGCCGAAGTCGACCCGGTGCTGTGGCCCGCGGGCCCCGACCGCGCCGCCGCGTGCGTGCGGGTGCTGACCGACGAGCAGGCCGCCGAGGCGGGGGTCCCTGGGGCCGCCGCGACCGCGACACCCGAGAAGGAGACCTCCGCGTGACCGCCATGGAGACCGCCGAGCAGGGCCCGCCCGCCGCCGGCACGCCCGTGCTCAGCGCGGCCGACCTCTACGTCCGGTTCAAGGGCCGCGGCGGGCGCGGCACCGCCCGCGCGGTCGACGGGGTCGACCTCGATGTGCGGCCCGGCGAGATCGTCGCCCTGGTGGGGGAGTCCGGGTGCGGCAAGACCACCCTGGCCCGCACCCTCCTGGGGCTGGAGAAGGCGTCCTCGGGGCGGGTCGCGTTCGAGGGCGAGCCGCTGAAGTACGGGTCGCGGCAGCTCAAGGCGTTCCGCAAGCGGGTGCAGCTCGTCCTCCAGGACCCCAGCGGCTCGCTCAACCCGCGCCACACCGTCTACGACGCCGTGGCCGAGGGGCTGCGCATCCACGAGGGCGCCGCGGCCGATGAGGAGCAGCGCGTCGCCGAAGCCCTCGCGCGCGCGGGGCTGCGTCCGCCCGAGCGCTACTTCCTGCGCTACCCGCACGAGCTGTCGGGCGGGCAGCGCCAGCGCGTCGTCATCGCCGGGGCGCTGGTGCTGGACCCCGAGGTGATCATCGCCGACGAGCCGGTGGCCTCGCTGGACGCGTCGGTGCGCGGCGAGATCCTGCAACTGCTGCTGCGGCTGCGCGACGACCTGGGGCTGTCGGCCCTGGTGGTCACGCACGACCTCGGCCTGGCGTGGAACATCGCCGACCGGGTCGCGGTGATGTACCTGGGCCGCGTGGTCGAGACCGGGACGGTCGAGGAGGTGCTGGGGTCGCCCCGGCACCCCTACACGCGGGCGCTGCTGTCGGTGCTGCCCGACGCCGGCGCCGGCGAGCCGGTGGTCCTCGCCGGCGAGCCCCCGGACCCCACCCGCATCCCGGGCGGCTGCCGGTTCCACGCCCGCTGCCAGATCCTCGCCTCGGGCGAGGCGGAGCGGGCCGGGGTGGCCGGGCGCTGCCGCACGGAGGACCCCGGGATCCTGCCCGCCGACGACACCCACCGCGCCGCCTGCCACTGGGCCCGCGAGACCACGCCGGCCGAGTAGCGCACGCGTCCCGTCCGCTCCGGGGACCGGCTCAGGGGGTGCCCGACCGCGCACCGTCGAACCGGTCCCGGGCGGCGTCGATGTGGTCGAGGTGCGCCCGGGTCCAGGCGCACACGCCGTCGATGGCCGACCGCATCCGCCGTCCGGCCGGGGTGAGGGCGTAGTCCACGCGGGGCGGCACCGTGGGGTGGACGGTCCGCTCCACCAGGCCGTCGCGTTCGAGGGCGCGCAGCGTCTGGGTGAGCACCTTGTGGCTGACCCCGTCGAGGTGCGCCCGCAGATGTGTGAAGCGCCGGGTCTCGTCGCCGAGGGCGTAGACCACCGGCACCGCCCACCGGCCGGCGACGGTCGCGAAGACCTCGGTCGCCACGGTGTTGACCCGCGTCACATCGGGCCGGCCGGATGCGCCGCTGAGCTGTTCGGTCACCTCAGGGTTCCCCTCTCACCGGAAAGTGCCGTCTTCCCGGTCAACCGGCGCGCTCCTAGCGTTCTTCCATGTCCGGGCGCCGGCCCGGTGACGTCGGGAGACGGGAACGGCCATGACGATTCTGAAGACCTATGCCCGCCTGTGGGCGGACGACCTCGACACCGCCCTGCCGCTGCTGCGGGCCCTGACCGGGCAGGAACCCGATCTGCGCTTCGCGTTCGAGGGGGTCGAGCTCGCCGCCATCGGGGACTTCCTGGTCATCGCGGGAACGCCGGGGGTCCGTGCCCGCTATGCGAACGCGTCGGCCACGGTCGTCGTCTCCGACCTCGATGAGGTGGCGGGCGCCGTCGCGGCCGGCGGCGGGGAGATCACCGTGCCGGAGGCGCGCAGCGCGACCGGACGCTTCCTGTACGCCCGCCACCGGGGCGGGCCCGAGGTCGAGTACGTCGAGTGGATGCCCGACCTGGTCCGCCGCATCGTCGGCGGCTGACCGGGGCGGGCCCGTGCCCGGCGGGCACGGGGCCGCGTGGAGCGGGCGGGCGCGGGTCAGGCCGCCTCGCGGATCCGGTCGCGGATCCACTGGCCGGACTCCTTGAGGGGCTCCTCGCCGGTCCAGGGGCCGCCGGCGTCGCAGACGCCCTCGTTGAAGACGGCCCCGCTGCGGAAATCATCGGAGAAGTTCCAGTTGACCCAGCCGATCTGCTTCTCGGCCATGAGGTCGATGTAGCGCTGGGCCATGGCGAAGTCGTGCGCGCCGTCGCCGGTGGCCGACTCGGTGCCGAACTCGGTGACGAAGATCGGCAGCTCGTCACTGGCGCGGTCGAGGGTGTCCAGGTAGTTCTGGCCGTGGGACGCCGCGTAGAAGTGGAACGTGTACATCAGGTTGCCGGCGTCGACCGGGTCGGCGATGATCTCGCCCTCGTCGGAGCCGTCGGAGACCCCCAGCGACGACCAGCCCCGGGTGCCCACGAGCACCACGGAGTCGGGGTCCTCGGCGCGGATCACCGGGATGACCTGCTCGGCGTAGCCCTTGATCGAGCTCCAGCCCACGCCGTTTGGCTCGTTGGCGATCTCGTAGAGGACATTGGGGTTGCCGGCGTGCTCGCGCGCGATCTCGGTGAAGAAGGTGCGCGCGGCGTCGAGGTTGTGGTTGGGGTCGCCCGGGGTGAGCATGTGCCAGTCGACGATGGCGTACAGGCCGCGTTCGGTGGCCTCGCCGATCAGCTCGTGGACCCGCTGGGTGAACCCTTCTGGATCGGTTTCGTAGCCGTCCTCCTGGATGTACATCGAGATCCGCAGGACGTCGGCGTTCCAGTCGCCGGCCAGGGCGTCGAGTGAGCCGTCGGTGAGGCAGTGGCCGTACCACTGGAGCCCGTGGCTGCTCATGCCCTGGAGCTGGACGGGTCGGCCGTCCTCGCCGCACAGGCGGGTGCCGCAGACGGCGAGCTGCCCGTTCTCGGCGACCGGGCTGCCGGCGGGTGCCACGGCAGAGGTGGCCCGGCCGGACTCGGCGGCGACGGCCGAAGCGCCGGAGCCGGGCATCGGCGGTGGTGCGATGAGGGCCGCGGACACCAGGGCCAGGCCCAGGAGGGCGGCCACCGCGGTGGGCAGGAGGCGTGCGTGGGGGAGGGGGCGGGGGAGGCGCGCCATCGTGTCTCCATGGGGGGTGGGGCGCGGGCAGGGGGGTGTGGGGAGGTGGCGCCCGGGGCGCCGAAAACGCCTTCCGGGTCGCTGGTCCCGGACGGTAACGACACCTTCCCATTGCGTCAATAGGGGCACGGGGCGGTCGCCGGTCCGTTGCAGGTGGGGCGCACGACGCGGGTTGTGGACAAGCTCTGCGCGAGGGGCGGTGATCGTGCACCATGGAGGGGTGGACGCTCAAGATGTATCCCTTCTCCGCGACCTCCTGGCCTCGACCTCGTGGATCGAACGCGCCGACGACCTCGGCCGCGCCCTGCGGCGCACCCGCGACCCCGGGGGGCTGCTCCTCGTCGGCACACCCGACGACGAGCCCTGGCACCTGGCCGCGCACCTCGACGACGAAAGCCGCTACGCCGGCCTGCCGCAGCTGGCGCCGAGCCTGGTCCGCTGGGACCCGCCGCCCGATGCCCCGGCCCATCTGCGCATCGGCCTCGACCGCCTCGAGGACGCCCGGCGGGGCGAGACGTTGTTCGTTGTGAACTCCGAGGCCGAGGCCCCGGTGCCGCTGCTGGAGCGGGTCGACGACGCCCGCCGCACCGGCGCCACCGTCCTCGCGCTCGACCACGGCGACCCCGAGCTCGGCGCGCTCGCCCACGACTCCATCAGCCTGGTCCCGGATCGCTCACCGCTGTCGTTCGAGGGGTTGCAACACCTGGTCAGCACGTCGGCCGGGCAGCCCGAAGGCCGCCGCAAGGCCGGGGTCCGCGACCGCCTGTCGCGCTTCCTCGACCTCGTCAGCGGCCCTCGCGTGCTCGACCGCCAGGACAGCTACCGGTGACACCCGCCCGGCCGGCGCCTCCGCGCTCCGGCGCCGGTCCCGCCGGTGGCGGTACCGGGGGCGCTCAGTCGCGGTCCTGCTCGTCCCACGCCTCGTTGCGCTCGGCCACGGTGTGCAGCGCCTCGGCGGCGGTCTCCCGGTCGGGGTAGGGGCCCAGCCGGTACTTGTCGGGGCAGCCCGGCCCCTGCTCGGGCCTGCTGTGCCTGAGGCAATACCACCACCGCCGGTCGCCGCCGGGCGTGATGTCGTCCCGGTCGCTCATGGTCGACTCCCGCTGATTCGTTCCGGTTTCGACTGCCTGCACCCGGCTCCTACCCGCGCTGCGTCCTCCCGACGCGGATCCGGCCGCAAGCCGTACGAACTACACTGCGACGACATGAGCACACCGCTGGTTCCCGGGCGTATCTCGCCGCCTCGTTCGGTCCCCTCCTCCATCGCACGCCCCGAGTACGTCGGCCGCAAGCACCCGGTCGAGGGTGTGCTGGGCGACCTCCAGAGCCCCGAGACCATCGAGAACATGCGGGTGGCCGGCCGGATCGCGGCCCAGGCCCTGGCCGAGGTCGGCAAGCACGTGGTGCCCGGTGTCACCACCGACGAGCTCGACCGCATCGGCCACGAGTTCCTGGTCGACCACGGCGCCTACCCCAGCACGCTGGGCTACAAGGGCTACCCCAAGTCGCTGTGCTCGTCGCTCAACGAGGTCATCTGCCACGGCATCCCCGACGACACCGTGGTCGCCGACGGCGACATCGTCAACATCGACATCACCGCCTACATCCACGGCGTCCACGGCGACACCAACGCCACCTTCCTCGCCGGCGACGTCGACGACGCGTCGCGGCTGCTGGTCGAACGCACCCACGAGGCCACCATGCGGGCCATCAAGGCCTGCCGGCCGGGCCGCCAGGTCAACGTCATCGGCCGCGTCATCGAGTCCTACGCCAAGCGCTTCGGCTACGGCGTCGTCCGCGACTTCACCGGCCACGGCGTGGGCCCGGAGTTCCACTCCGGCCTGGTCATCCCGCACTACGACGACCCCCGCGCCACCACCGTCATGCAGCCCGGCATGACCTTCACCATCGAGCCCATGATCACCCTGGGCGGCATCGCCTACGACATCTGGGACGACGGCTGGACCGCCGTCACGGCCGACCGCAGCCGCACCGCCCAGTTCGAGCACACCCTGGTCATCACCGACACCGGCGCCGAGATCCTCACCCTGCCCTGACCTCGGCGGCCCGGCGCGGCGCCGGGGCGGGTCCCCCGGACGACCCCGATCGAACCCCATCTGACCGGGGCATTCCTGGCCTGACCCGGCCACCGCGCCACGCCGGTGGGATACCGCCGCCCCGGGTCCAACCGGTAGGGTCCATCCCGTGAAGATCCTTATCTCCGCCGACATGGAGGGGGCGACGGGGGTCACCTGGCCGGCCGACGTCGAGCCGGGGACCGAGCAGTGGCAGCGCTGCCGGTCGATGTTCACCTCCGACGTCAACGGCGCCATCGAGGGCTTCTTCGCCGGCGGCGCCGACGAAGTCATGGTCAACGAGGCCCACGCGACCATGCGCAACCTGCTCCTGGAACGCCTCGACGACCGCGCCGTCATGCTCACCGGCCGCCACAAGGACCTCTCCATGGTCGAGGGCGTCCAGCACGGCGACATCGACGCCATCGCCTTCGTGGGCTACCACTGCGGTGCCGGCGACGAAGGGGTGCTCGCCCACACCTACCTGCCCAACTCCATCACCGGGGTGTGGCTGAACGGCGAGCCCGCCAGCGAAGGCCGGCTCAACTCCTTCGTGGTCGCCGAATACGGCGTGCCCGTCGTGCTGGTCACCGGCGACGACCGCGCCTGCGACGACGCCGCGGCCTACGCTCCCGAGGCCCGCACCGTCGCGGTCAAGGACTACGTGTCGCGCTACGCCGCCGTCTGCCGCACGCCGGCGCGCACCCGCGCCGACATCGCCGCGGCCGCGCGGTCGGCCATGGCGCTCGCGGGGCGCACGGCGCCGGTCCGGCACGACCCCCTCACCGTCGAAGTGGAGGTCGACGCCGCCCACCTCGCGGGCGCCGCGGCCACGGCGCCCGGCGTCGAACAGGTGGGGGAGCGGCGCGTCCGGTCCACATCGCCGAACGCCTATGAGATGATCCGCTGCTTCAAGACCGTCGCCACGCTCATCTCCTCGGCCGTGGAGACGCGGTACGGATGACCCGGGCGGGCGGCCCGCGCACCGCGTGCGGGGCCGCCGGCAATGGCGAAGCGGCCCCGGACCCGAAACGGGGGCGGGCGTGCGCGGCGGGGGCGGCCACGACACCGAAACGGCAGGAACTCAGAACCTTGCGACCGGGCAACGAGGCAGACGAGGGGCGGCGGCACGCGCCGCTGGAGACCGCCGACGACGAAGTCGTCCGCTTCACCTCCGACCTGATCCGCATCGACACCAGCAACCGCGGCGGCGGCGACTGCCGCGAGCGGCCGGCGGCCGAGTACGTCGCCGAGCGCCTCGCCGACGCCGGGCTCGAACCGCTGATCCTGGAGTCGGCGCCCGGGCGCGCCAACGTCGTGGCGCGCATCAGCGGCACCGACCCCGCCGCCCCGGCGCTGCTCGTCCACGGCCACCTCGACGTCGTCCCCGCCGACCCCGCCGACTGGTCGGTGCACCCGTTCTCCGGCGAGGTCCGCGACGGCATGGTGTGGGGCCGCGGCGCGATCGACATGAAGAACGCCGACGCCATGGTCGTGGCGCTGGCGCGCGACTGGGCCCGCACCGGCCGGGCGCCCCGGCGCGACATCGTGCTGGCCTTCACCGCCGACGAGGAGGACAGCGCCGCCCACGGCGCCGACTTCCTCGTGCGCCGCCACGCCGACCTGTTCGAGGGCTGCACCGAGGGCATCAGCGAATCCGGGGCCTACACCTTCCACGCCACCACCCCCGGTGGCGAGCGCGTGCGGCTCTACCCGGTGGGCGCCGGCGAGCGCGGCTCGGCGTGGCTCAAGCTCACCGCCCGCGGTACCGCCGGGCACGGCTCCAAGGTCAACCCCGACAACGCGGTGGGCGCCCTGGCCGCCGCGGTCGCCCGGATCCACGAGCACAGATGGCCGGTCCGGCTCACCCCGCTCACCCGCGCCGCGATCACCGAGGTGGCCGCCGCCGTGGGGGTCAAGGTCGACCTGGACGCCCCCGACTTCGACCCGCAGCGCGACCTCGACGCCCTGCTGGAGCGCCTGGGAACGGCGTCGTCCCTGCTCGCCTCCACCGTCCGCAACAGCGCCAACCCCACGATGCTCGACGCCGGGTACAAGGTCAACGTCATCCCCGGCAGCGCCTCCGCCGGGATCGACGGCCGCGTCCTGCCCGGCGCCGAGGACGAGTTCCGCACCACCCTGGACGCCCTCACCGGCGACCGCGTCTCGTGGGGGTACCGGCACTCCTCACCGGCGCTGATGTCGCCGGTGCACTCGCCCACCTTCGCCGCCATGCGCTCCGCGCTGCTCGCCCACGACCCCGAGGCCCACGTCGTCCCCGTGTGCATGTCCGGCGGCACCGACGCCAAGCAGTTCTCCGAGCTCGGCATCGTCGGCTACGGCTTCTCCCCGCTGCGGCTGCCGACATCGCTGGACTACGGGGCGCTCTTCCACGGCGTCGACGAGCGGGTACCCGTCGACGCCCTGCGCTTCGGGCTGCGCGTCCTGGACCGCTTCCTGACCACCGTCGAATGAGCCGAACCGCCAAACACAGCACACCGCACACCGCCCGCCGACGCGAAACGGCGCGCATTCTTGGACCGAAACACCCGGAATCGTCGGACCGAATACAAAGAGCACCGGGCGGCGTGTGCCGCCGGGATAGGAGTACTTCCATGACGGCCGTACCTCTCGGACAGTGAGTACCCGGGCGAAGTGAGTACCCGGACAGACCCGAGTTCCCCCGGACAGAAGGGCACCATGCGAACCCTCCCTTACGGCTCCTGGCCCTCACCGATCGACGCCGACGACGTCGCACGCCACGACGGCATGCCCAACTGGCCGTCCGCCATCGACGACGAGGTGTGGTGGACCGAACCGCGCCCCGCCGAGGGCGGGCGCGTGACCCTGTGCCGCACCCGCCTCGGCGCGCCCGACCGCCGCCCCGAGACCGTGCTGCCCGCCCCGTGGAACGCCCGCAGCCGGGTGCACGAGTACGGCGGCCGCCCCTTCCTGCCGGTGCACGGCGAGACGGGCGGCACCGCCGTGGTGTTCAGCGAGTACTCCGACCAGCGGCTCTACTTCTACGAGCCCGGCGTCACCCCCGACCCGCTGCCGATCACCCCCGCACCCGCGATCGCCTCCGGCCTGCGCTACGTCGAACCGATCCTGGGGCCCAACCGCGAGGTGTGGTGCATCCGCGAGGAGCACCTCCCCGACGCGGCCGCGGCCCCCGGTGCCGCCGAGGATGGCGGCGGCGCGGACGACGCCGAACCCGCCCCGGCCCTCCAGCGGGCCATCGTGGCCGTGCCGCTCGACGGATCGGCCGCCGACGACCCCGGCGCCGTGCGCGTGGTCGCCACCGGCCACCACTTCCTCGCCTGCCCGCGGCTCTCCGAGGACGGCCGCCGGCTGTCCTGGATCGGCTGGGACCACCCCGCCATGCCCTGGGACTCCACCGTCCTCAACGTCGTGGACCTGTTCGAGAACGACGACGCCCGCGCCATCCCCGTGGGGGAGCCCCGCGCGGTGGCCGGCGGCCCGGACGAGTCCGTCGTCCAGGCGGAATGGGGCAGCGGCGCCACCCTGTTCTGCATCTCCGACCCCGACGGCTGGTGGAACCCCCACCAGATCACCATCACCGGGGTCGACGGCCCCGACCGTCCCGCGGTGGCGCTGGCCCGCAGGGAAGAGGAGTTCGGCGGCCCGCTGTGGCAGCTCGGCCAGCGCTGGATGGTGCCGTTGCAGGACGACCACCTCGTCCTCATCCACGGCCGGGCCACCACGTCGCTGGGCGTGCTCTCGCCCGACACCGGGGAGATCTTCGACTTCGACACGCCCCACACCGAATGGTTCGGCAAGCTCACCCTCGCCGACCCCAACGAACGCACCGTCGTCGGGGTCGCCGCCTCGCCCACCCTGCCCGCCGAGGTGGTCGCGGTCGACATCTACGAGGGGACGTGGCGCTCGCTGAGCAGGCCGCGGTCCGCCGACACCTCCACGGCCTCCGCCACCGCCGCCGACGGCCCGGTCGCCGGGTACCTGCCCCGGCCCGAGGCGCGGGTGTTCACCGGAACGGGCGGGCGCGAGGTGCACGCCAACCTCTACCCGCCGCACAACCCCGACTACACCGGCACCCCCGGCGAACTGCCGCCTTACGTGGTGTGGGTGCACGGCGGGCCCACCAGCCGCGCCCCGATGCTGCACGACCTGGAGATCGCCTACTTCACCAGCCGGGGAATCGGCGTGGTCGACGTCAACTACGGCGGATCCACCGGGTTCGGCCGCGCCTACCGCGAGCGGCTGCGCGAGAACTGGGGCGTGGTCGACGTCGAGGACAGCGTGGCCGCGGCCCAGGGCCTGGTCGCCGAAGGGCTGGCCGACCCCGCCCGCCTGGCCATCCGCGGCGGCAGCGCGGGCGGCTGGACCAGCGCCGCCGCACTCGTCTTCACCGACGCCTTCCACTGCGGCACCATCCAGTACCCCATCGTGGACCTGGCCGGATGGCGCACCGGCGAGACCCACGACTTCGAATCCCGCTACCTCGAGAGCCTGGTGGGCCCGTGGCCGCAGGTCAAGGAGCGCTACGAGGAGCGGTCGCCGGTCAACCACGGCGACTCCGTGAACGTCCCGTTCCTGCTGATGCAGGGGCTGGAGGACGAGATCTGCCCGCCGATCCAGAGCGAGCGGTTCCTGGAGCGCATCCGCGGCAGAGGCGTGCCGCACGCCTACCTCACCTTCGAGGGCGAGCAGCACGGGTTCCGCCGCGAGTCCACGATCCGCACCGCCCTCCAGGCGGAGCTGTCCCTGTACGCGCGCGTCTTCGGTTTCGAGACCGACGCCCCGGCCCTGGAGCTGCGATCATGAACGAGGCCGTAGGCGGGCGGGGCGGGCTGACCCGGCCTCCGCGGCTGGTGCCCGGCGACACGGTCTCGGTCGTCGCGCCGTGCAGCCCGGTCGACCCGGACCTGCTCGACGGCGCGATCGAGATCCTGCGCGACTGGGGGCTGGAGGTCAAGGAGGGGGCGCACCTGCGCGACCGGCACCCGCTGTTCCCGTTCCTCGCCGGGATGGACGCCGACCGCGCCGCCGACCTCCAGCAGGCGTGGCTGGACCCCGACACCGCGGCCGTGCTGTGCGCCCGCGGCGGCAACGGGGCACACCGCACCGTGGACCTGCTCGACTTCGACGTGCTGCGCCGCCGCCCCGCCAAGGCGCTGGTGGGGTTCAGCGACGTCACGGCGCTGCACGAGGCGTTCGCCGTGGAACTGGGCGTGTCCACCCTGCACGGGCCGGTGCTGGCATCGGGCTACTTCGTGGGCGACGACACCGCCGTCAAGGGCCTGCGCTCCGCCCTGTTCGAGCCGGAGTCGCAGACCGTGCTGGCGCCCGAGAGCGCGAGCACGCTCGTCGGCGGCACGGTCCGCGGGGTCACCATCGGCGGCAACCTCAGCCTGCTCAACGACGGCGTCGCCACCCCGCACAGCAGGGGATCGGCGGCGGGCGGGCTCCTGCTGCTGGAGGACGTCAACGAGGACATCTCACGCATCGACCGCATGCTGACCCAGCTGCTGCGCAGCGGGTGGATGCACGGGGTCGCCGGGGTGCTGCTGGGGTCGTGGACCGACTGCACGCCCGGGCCCGAGCTGATCCGCGAGCTGATGCTGGAGCGGCTCGAACCCCTGGGGATCCCGGTCGTGTGGGAGTTCGGGTTCGGCCACCTTCCCGCCCAGGTCACCGTCCCGCTGGGGGCGGCGGCCACCCTCGACGCCGACGCGTGCACGCTCACCCTGGACGCGCCCGCGCTGCTGTGAGGCGGGCGGTGGCATGACGTGCGGCGGGGGCCGGGCGGCCGGGACGACCGGCGGCCCGGTCCCCGCCGCACGCGAGGGGCGCATCGGATCCCCGCCCCCGGGGGACGCCGTCCTTTACCTTCTCCCCGCGCATACTTGGGCGACCGATGGGGAACGCCAGGTATCAGGGAGGTGATCAATATGGTGACGATTCCCGCAGGGCCTCGTACATTCGCGAGGACGGTACCGACCGACCGCGGCGCCGCCGACGACCAGCGGCGCACCGGATGGAAACGCGTTCTCTACGTCGCCCGGGGCCTCCTGGGCGCGATGTTCGACGCCGAACTGGTGTTGCCCGAAGCCGATCCCGACCAGGTGCGGGCCCTGCTGATCGAACTCGGCAGGCTCGACGCAACGGCCGGCCCGGCCCTCAGGGGCCCGGCACTGGCCGCCTTCCAGCACGACAACGGCCTCCCCGCCACGGGCACGGCCGACGGGCGGACCGTGTCCGCCCTGGCCGCCGCGGTGAGGGAGGAGAACGAACTCCGCGAGCTGGGGCTCGCCTAGCAGACCCCGGCACGAGCCGGGCCCGGCGGTAACGGGCCCCGGCGGCCCGGCCCGGGTGCGGTGCCCTGGAACGGCCCCGCACCCGCGCACCGGGCATCTGTTCCCGTCACCGGTGTTCCGAGTCACACACCGCCGGAGCCGGTCGATCCCGGGCGGCGGCTGCGATGATCGGACCCATGTCAGATCAGCAGCAGACTCCACACGACATCCCCGATGTGTCCGGGCGCACCGTCGCGGTCCTGGGCGGCACCGGCGACCAGGGGCGCGGCCTGGCCCGCAGGTTCGCCGTGGCCGGGCTCGACGTCGTCATCGGCTCGCGCAGCGCCCAGCGCGCGCAGACCGCCGCCGAGGAACTGGGCGCCGGGGACCTGCCCATCCGCGGGCTCGAGAACGCGGCGGCGGCCGCCGAGGCCGACATCGTGATCGTCGCCGTCCCGTGGGAGGGCCACCGCGAACTGCTCGTCTCCCTCGAAGAGGAGCTGGCGGGCAAGATCGTCGTCGACTGCGTCAACCCGCTCGGGTTCGACAAGCAGGGCCCCTTCGCGCTGCCCGTGGAGGAGGGGAGCGCCGCGCAGCAGGCCGCGTCGGTCCTGCCGCGCAGCCGCGTCGTGGCGGCGTTCCACCACGTTTCCGCGGTGCTCCTGCTCGACCCCGAGGTGGACGCGGTCGACCTCGACGTCCTGGTGCTGGGCGACGACCGCGACGCCACCGACCAGATCCGCGCCCTCGCCGCCGTGATCCCGGGAGTCCGCGGCATCTTCGGCGGCCGCCTGCGCAACGCCCACCAGATCGAGGCGTTCACGGCCAACATCATCGCCATAAACCGGCGCTACAAGTCCCACGCCGGTATCCGCATCACCGACGTATAGGTGCAGAAGCACGCGGGCGGCCCCGCACGAGCGGGGCCGCCCACAGAACACCGACATTCAGGCCGAGGCGGCCGCGGAGCGGGGCCGGGGGCGGTCGGCCCAGGTGAGGGTGAAGCCGACGCCGTGGCGGGGTTTGGGCAGGGGGTCCCAGGTGTCGGCCAGGTAGTCGACCAGGGTCATGCCGCGCCCGTGCTGCGCCATCGGCGTGAGGGGCCGGATGAAGGGAAGTGTCCCGCCGGCGGGACACCCTTCGTCCTCGACCTCGATAGTGATCTTCCGCTGCTCCACCATCAGGGTCGCGTCGAACGTCCCGCCCCGGCCCGAGGCGGTATAGCGGACCGCGTTGGTCACCGCCTCCGAGAGCAGGAGGACCGCGGAGGCGACCGTCTCGCCGGGGATGTCGAAGGCGGAGTGGACGGTCAGCAGGTCCTCACACCAGTCCCGCGCCCGCTTCACCTGCTCGGCCCACCCCGGGAATCGCGCGTAATACACGACGGCCATCACCGCCCCCCGACCCGGAACAGATAGGGGCGAACACGGCGCCCCCGCTGTCGACGGAAATTCCCATATCGGGATTGCATCACCATAGACTTCTTCATTGAGTCCTCCCTGGTTTTGTCAGGTCGAGGGCTGAGGCCCTGTCCAGCGCTGTCGCCGTTGGACAGGGCCGTTTTCGTATCGCACTCCAGGGCGTATTTCGGGATTTCCCCGCGGCCGAAATGGGGTGCTCGAGATCGACCCTGCCACGGAGGGCTGCAACCTTCCATGGGGGATACTCTTCTGTTTCTCTATTGGCGTATCCGTTTCCATCGGTGTCCGGTTAATGGGATCGTGCCTCCATGCAAAAGGTCGACAGGAACAAATGGCGTCAATTCGGACGTGAACTTCGGCGACTGCGCGAGCTCGCTGGGATGACACAGCGGCAGCTGGCCGGGAAAGTGGGCTTATCGCACGGAATGATCGGGGCGATCGAAAGGTCCACAAGACGGCCGCAGGCGGATCAATCGGACGCGTTCGACACCGTTCTGGAAACAGGGGGCGTCCCGCGGCGGCTCTGGCAGCAACTGGCCGAGCAGCGCCACGTGCCTGAATGGTTCAGGGACGTGCTCGTGCTAGAGCTGCATGCGTCCGAGATCCGCGAGTACGAACCCGGCGTCATACCCGGGTTGCTGCAAACGCCCGCGTACTCGCGCACCCTGATCAAGGCCCGGTGTCCCACGGCGACCCCTGAAGAGGTCGAGGAGATGGTGCGGACGCGGACCGCCCGCCTTCCCACGATCTTGAAGGGGGGACGCCCGCTGCTGTGGTTCATCGTCAAGGAGGGGGTGTTCTCGCGCACGGTGGGGGATGAGAGCATCATGAGGGAGCAACTCGAACATATCGCCAAGTTGGTGACGGACGGCGTGATTCGCATCCAGGTCCTGCCCGATTCTCCGGCGAGCGCCGAGCCGGGTAGCTCGTTTCGGGTCATGGCGCTCGGGTCCGCGCCACCCGCCGTTTACGTGGAACACGCGTTGGGGGGTGAGGTCATCGACAAGCCTGAGCCCGTGAACGCCCTGACCACCCTGTTCGGTATGTTGCAGGCGGAAGCCCGCCCGGTTCTCTCGTCCATCGACCTGATACGCAGAATCAACGGAGAGCGCTATGGAAACGTGGATTAAGAGCAGCTACAGCCAGGGCAACGGTGGCAACTGCGTCGAGGTCTGCGAGACGCCCGAGAACATCAAGGTCCGGGACACCAAGAACCGCCACCTCGGCCACCTCGCCGTCCCCTCCTCGGAATGGGTCGCCTTCCTCGCCGACATCGACTCCCTGTAGCCTCCCGTGCGACCACGGCCCGGGCCCTCGCTCTCCCCTCGGAGTGGGGGCCTACCTGGTTTTCGGTCCAGGGATATTCGGGTATCCCTCAGCAATCTCGGCACGGTCTATAACGACCTCGGGCGCCACGAGGAGGGCTTGGCGGTGCTGAGTGAGGCCGCCAGGGTCTGCCGGGAGCTGGAGGATCCCATGTACGAGGGCAATGCCCTGTTCAACCTCGCTGCGGCGCAGCGAGGACTCGGGAGGACGGAAGGCGCCCTGGCATCGGTCGAGCGCGCCCTCGGACTGGCGCGCGACAACGGCCTCGTCGCGATGGAAGCCGCCTGGCTGCCGGAGCTGGGCCGGGTACAGCGGGCCATGGGCAAGCCTGCTGACGTGTTGGAGCCCTATCAGCGTTCCGCGGTGATCCTGCGGCAACTGGGCGATCGGAACCAGGAGGCCGTGGCGCTGAACGGCACCGGGGAGGTGTATCGGGAGCTCGGGCGGGCCGATGAGGCCGCAAAGTTTCATCGGGTCGCCGCGAAGGCCCATCGCGAGGCGGGCGACCGGTGGAACCTGGCGGTCGCCCTCGACGGTCTCGCCTCCGCGCTTCTCGACGCTGAGGAATCCGAAGAGGCGCTGCGGCACTGGGCCGAAGCCGCAACGGCCCTCGCCGAGTTCGACGATCCGATCGCCACCCGGATGCGCGACCGGATCAGGGGCCACCTGGAGGAGGGCCGGTGAGCCGGGCCGTGAAATACCGGTTGGACCGCCTCAGGGAGACCAGCAGGATGAATGCGGCCATCGCGAGCAGATCCAGGGCGCTTCGCGCGTAGTCCAGTACGAGGTACGAGCTCGGGAACTCGAAGAATGGGGGTATGTCCGCGGTCGTGAAGCCCTGGGTGTCGCCCCGGATCAGCGCGACGAGGCTGGACAGCGCCCACAGGGAGGCGAACACGGTCAGCGTGACCCGCGCCCGGTTCCGGCCGCTGCGCATCTCGAGGCCGAGCAGTATCCAGAGGCCGCTCAGGAGCAGGTGGACGATCGTGAAGAAGATGAACAAGCCGAGCAGGGGGCCGTTCACCTTGTCATGGAGTTCGTACATCGACGCCTGAGCGTCCCCGCCCGTCGTGCCGAACACGTCGTCCACAGCCCTCTTCACGACCACGAAGGCGGCCACGCTGAGCACGGTCGCCAGCGGCGGCACCACGACCGCGATCCAGAACGCGATCTCGACCGCGGCCGGTCGCCTTCCGGTGAAACCGTATGAGCGCGGAGGCGAAGTCATACGACAGAATCCGAAGCCATGATCCGCTGGGCCGCCATCGGCCTCATGACCCGCCGCCTCGCCCGTGGCGGACGTTCTCCGTCCGTCAGCACCGACGCCGCCTCGAATACACCTGACAAGACCTTTCTCGAACACGCACTCAGAGCCACCCGCGCAGCTTCTCGATGAGCTTCACCGGATCGTCCCCGACCGGGATCACGTTGAGGTGGGTGACGCCCGCGGCGCGGAACGCCGCCACTCTCTCCCGGACGTGGGATTCGGGGCCCACGAGGTTGGTCAGTTCCACGACCTCCGCGGGTACCGCGGCGGCGGCCTCGTCCTTGCGGCCCGCAAGGTAGAGGTCCTGGATCTTGTCGGCCGCCTCCTCGTAGCCGTAGCGGCGCATGAGGGTGTTGTAGAAGTTCTTGCCCTTCGCCCCCATTCCGCCCACGTACAGGGCGATCATCGGGCGGGAGAAGTCGGCCAGCTTCCGGGTGTCCTCGTCCTCGCCGATGGCGAGCATCCCGCCCGCCGAGATCTCCAGGGGGCCCAGCCCGGGGGTGCGCTTGGCGGCTCCCCGTTCGAGGGCGCCGCCCCAGATCTCCTGTGCCTTCTCGGGGATGAACAGGTGCGGCAGCCAGCCGTCGGCGATCTCCGCCGTCAGCTCCACGTTCTTCTCACCCAGGGAGGCCACGTACACCGGGATCGATGCGCGCACGGGGTGGTTGATGAGCTTGAGCGGCTTGCCAAGCCCGGTGCCCTGGTCAGGGGGCAGGGGGAGGGTGAAGACGGCGCCGTCGTGGGTCACCGGCTCCTGCCGGGCCCACACCTTGCGGCAGATCTCCACGACCTCGCGGGTGCGCGCCAGCGGCTTGGTGTAGGGGACCCCGTGCCACCCCTCGATGACCTGCGGGCCGCTCGCGCCCAGGCCCAGGACGGCGCGGCCGTCGGAGAGGTGGTCGAGCCCGGCGGCGGTCTGCGCGATCAGCGCCGGCGTGCGGCTGTACAGCGGGAGGATGGCCGACCCGATGCGCACCCGCTCGGTGCGCGCCGCGATGTAGCCCATCAGCGTGGGGCTGTCGTAGCCGTACGCCTCGGCCACCCACACCGTGTCCAGGCCGGCCTTCTCCAGGCCGGCGAGCCGGTCGGCGGCGTCCTTCGGATCGCCGGCGTATTGCAGCGGCATGGAGATGCGCATCGTGCCTCCGTTGGTCCTCGCACCGGGGTTCGCGACAGGGTTCGCGAAACTCTACCGCCGAGTAGCGTTCGGTTTCGAGTCCCCCCGGAGGGGCCACGCCGCGCGTCCGCGTCGCACGAGGCGGCGCGGACGCGGTACCGCTGAGGTGGGCGCCCCGGCCCGCCCGGGCCGGGACCACCCGGTGACGGATCAGGAGTAGGAGTGCTCTTTGTCCGGGAAGACGCCGCCGACCACGTCCTCGGCGTAGCTCTTGGCCGCCTGCGACAGCGACTCCGTGAGGTTGGTGTAGGTCTTGACGAACTTCGCGACGCGCGGGCTCAGCCCGGCCATGTCCTGCCAGACGAGCACCTGGGCGTCGGTGCCCGCCCCGGCACCGATCCCGATGGTGGGGATGGTCAGCTGCTCGGTGATGTCGGCCGCCAGGTCGGCCGGCACGCACTCCAGGACCACGGAGAACGCCCCGGCGCGCTCCAGCTCCTTGGCGTCGGCCAGCAGCGCGGCGCCGGCCTCGCCCCGCCCCTGGACGCGGTAGCCGCCCAGGGTGTTGACCGACTGCGGGGTCAGCCCGACGTGGCCCATGACCGGGATGCCGGCCGCCACGAGCGTCTCGACCTGGTGGGCCACCCGGTGGCCGCCCTCCAGCTTCACGGCTTGGGCGTTGCCCTCTTTCATGAACCGGGCCGCCGCGGCAAGGGCCTGCTCCGGGGAGCCCTGGTAGGAGCCGAACGGCAGGTCGGCGACGACCATCGCGCGCTTCGTGGAGCGGGCGACGGCGGCGGTCAGGGGGAGCAGGTCGTCGATGGTGACGGGGATGGTGGAGTCGTAGCCGTAGACGACCATCGCCGCGGAGTCGCCGACGAGCAGGACGGGGATGCCCGCCTCGTCGAAGACCCGCGCCGTGAGGGCGTCGTAGGCGGTGAGCATGGGCCAGCGTTCGCCGCGCTCTTTGGCGAGGGCGATATCGCGGACGCTGACGCGCCGGTTGGCGGTCCCCCCGTAGAGGGCGGGGGGAGGGGTGGTGGTGCTCATGTGCGTTCCTCCGATGTCTCGAAGCACCTTCGTGGCGTCCCCGGACGGTGTAGGTAACGGTGGTGGCGACGGTGCGGCCGCCGCCGGTCACGTCATCATCGCATGACCCGGAATCGCTGATTCCTCTGAGGTTCAACTCCCCGGAGGCGCCGGATCATCCCTGGTGGGGGACGGTCGATCGTGCCCGCAGGGTTCCGCCGTTCAGGGGTAGTGGGCTCGTTCGGCGGGCAGGTACGCCACGCCGCGACGTGAGGAGCAGGAGTGGACCCGGAGACGATCTACCGGCGCAGGTGGGCCATCCTCGGCGTGCTGGTCATCAGCCTGCTCGTCGTCGTGCTCGACAACACGATCCTCAACGTCGCCCTGCGCGTCATCTCCGACCCCCGGCGCGGTATCGGCGCCAGCCAGGCGGAGCTGGCCTGGGCGATCAACTCCTACACGCTGGTGTTCGCGGGGCTGCTGTTCACCTGGGGGGTGATCGGCGACCGGGTGGGCCGCAAGCGGATCCTGCTCATCGGCCTGGCCGTGTTCGGCGTCGGCTCACTGCTGTCGGCCTACTCCCAGGCCCCGGAGCAGCTCATCGCGGCGCGGGCGCTCATGGGGGTGGGCGGTGCGGCCGTCATGCCCCAGACCCTGTCGATCATCAGCAACGTCTTCCCCTCCGAGGAGCGCAGCCGGGCGATCGGCATCTGGGCGGGCGCGGTCGGCCTGGCCATGGGCATCGGACCGCCGCTGGGCGGGCTGCTGCTGGAGCACTTCTGGTGGGGCTCGGTCTTCCTGGTCAACGTGCCGGTGGTCATCGTCGGCATCCTGCTGATGCTCTTCCTGGTGCCCGAGTCGCGCAACGAGCACCCGGGGAAGGTCGACCCCGTGGGGGTGGTGCTCTCCATCGTCGGGCTGGTCCTGATCGTCTACGGCATCATCAGCGCGGGCGAGCGCAGCTCGCTGGCCGACCCCGATGTCTTCGTCTCGCTCATCGCCGGGGTCGTGGTGATCGCGTTCTTCGTCCGCCACGAGGCGCGGTCGGACCACCCGGCCCTGGACGTGCGGCTGTTCCGCGACGCCCGCATGTCGGTCGCGGTCGTGGCGATCATGCTGATGTTCTTCGCCATGGCCGGGGTGCTCTTCTTCATCACGTTCTACTGGCAGAGCGTGCGCGGGTTCACCCCACTGCACGCGGGCCTGCTCGTGCTGCCGATCGCCGCCGCCCAGGTGATGGTGTCGCCGGCCAGCCCGCTGCTGGTGGAGCGCTTCGGCCGCAAGCTCGTGTGCGCCGCCGGGGTGCTGCTGACGTCGGGCGCGCTGGGCTTCTACGCGACGCTCGCGGAGAACACGCCCGTGTGGCTCGTCGCGGTGGCGTTCTTCGTCCAGGGCGGCGGCATGGCCATGGTCATGACCCCCTCCACCGGGGCGATCATGGCCTCGGTGTCGCCCGCCAAGGCGGGCTCGGCCTCGTCGGTGCAGAACATCGCCCGCCAGGTGGGCGTCGCGATGGGCGTCGCCGTGCTCGGCGCCCTGGTGTCCACCGTCTACCGCAGCGACATGGCCCCCCACCTGGCCAGATTGCCCGAGAAGGCCCCCGAGAGCGCAACGGCCTCCATCGAGGCCACCCTCGTCTTCGCCCACAGCCTGGGCCCTCAGGGCACGGCCCTCATCGCCCCGGCCAAACAGGCGTTCCTGCACGGCATGCACCTCGCCTCCCTCTGCTCCACCGCGATCGGCCTGCTGACCCTGGTCATCGTCCTGGTCTGGATGCCCAACTCCGGCCGCATCGACCGCCACGAACGCCAACGCCACCGCCGAGGCGAAGACACCACGGACACCTGAAGGCCCCGGCCGCGTGCCGCGATTCCCTAGGGATGCCCGGGACGGGGCCGCCCCGCCTTAGGGCGGCCGGTCCGCTCGTTTTAGGGTGTTCTCCCGATGCCGCCCGGCGCGTCTCGGCCGGAGAGTGGTGGGGCCGGGGCGATCCCCCTCCCCGGCCCAACCACGGCACCGGGGAGAGACCATGCACCACGATCACGCCGCCGAACTGGCCCGCCAGCATCGGGAGCGCATCCGGGCCGCCGCCGAGGCCGAGCGGCAGGCACTGCGCGTGCGCCGGGAACGCGAACGCGAGCAGCGCCGCACCCGAACGGGCGTGCGCGACCCCGAGAGGTACGGCCCCGCCGCGTGAACCGGACCGCCGCCACAGGGCCGCCGAGGGCCGACATACTGGCGGATATGGGATGGCAGGACGGCAGCCCCGTGTTCGCCGGGCGCAGAGCGGAGTTGGAGCGACTGCGCGACGTAGGCGAGCGCGTCCGCTCCGACGGGGCCCGTGCCGTGCTCGTCGCCGGAGAGGCCGGGGTGGGAAAGACCCGCCTGCTGCGCGAATACGCCCACGCCTCGCCCCTGCGGCGCGTCGTCACCGGAGGCTGCCCGGAACTGGGCGTGGACGGCCTTCCGTTCGCCCCGTTCGTCGGTGCCCTGCGGCAGCTGGTCCGCGCGGCGGACACCGGTGCCGACGCCCGCCCGCGCGAGCTCGCCCGCCTCCTCCCGGAGCTGGGCCCGCATCCCGACTCACGAGACGAGGGCAGGGCGCGCCTCTTCGAGGAGGTGCTGACCCTCCTGGAACGCACCGCCGGCTCCGGCGGGCTCGCGGTGATCATCGAGGATCTGCACTGGGCCGACGCATCGACCCGCGACCTGCTCGTCTTCCTACTCCGCAACCTCGGCCCCGCGCGCGTCCAGCTGCTCGCCAGCCTGCGCACCGACGACCTGCACCGCTCCCACCCGTTGCGCCGCCTGCTGCCCGAACTGGAGCGGCTGCCCACCGTCGACCGGATCGACCTCGCCCCGCTCTCCCGCGGCGAGGTCGCCCAGCAGGCCGAAGGCATCCGCGGCACCGCTCTCCCCGCTCGGGACCTCGACCTGGTCTACGAGCGCAGCGGCGGCAACCCGCTGTTCGTCGAGTCCTTCCTCGGCCATCCCGACCCCGCGGGGGCGCCGGTCCCCGACGGCCCCCGTGAACTGCTCCTGGGCGGCCTCATCGGGCTCGACGACACCGCCCGCCGGGTGCTGGAGGCGGCCTCCGTGGCCGGCGACCGGGTCCACCACGCGCTGCTGGCAGCCGTGGCCGGGCTGCCCGGCGACGCCCTCACCGCCGCGCTGCGGGCCGCGGTCGACCGCAACGCGCTGCGCGCCGCGGACGACGGCTACGCTTTCCGGCACTCCCTGCTCGCCGAGGCGGTCGCCGCCGACCTGCTGCCCGGCGAGCGCGTCCGGCTGCACCGCCGCTACGCCGATGCCCTGGAGGCCGGCGTCCCCGGCATGGCGGCCCGCGAAACCGTCACCCAGCTCGCCCGGCACGCCTATGCCGCCCACGACCTGCCGAGAGCGCTCGCCGCGTCCTGGCGGGCGGCCGGCGCCGCCCGCGACGCGCTCGCCTACCCCGAACACCTCGCGCACCTCGAACGCGTCCTGGAACTGTGGGACCAGGTCCCCGACGCCACCACCCGCATCGGCACCGGCTACGCCGACGTGCTGTGGTTCTGCGCCACCGGCGCGCTGGCCTCGGGCCGACCGCGGCGCAGCGTGGAGTACGCGACCGAGGGGCTGTCCCGCATGCTCGGCCCCGATGCCCTCGACCCGCGCGCCGAGCACGAGTACGGCGGGTTCGGCGACGAGGAGCGGCTGATCATCGCCGACCTCTGGCACGCCCGCGGCGAGGCGCGCAAGGAGATGGGGCGCGACGGCGCACTGGAGGACTTGGGCGAGGCGGTGCGCGCCATGCCCGCCAGGGGCGGCGGGCGCGCAAAGACGATCGCCACCGTGGCCGGCACCTTCCTGATGCGCGGCAACGACGCCGATGCCGCGCGCATCGCCCGGCGCGCCCTGGACCGCGCCCGGTCGGAGGGCGACCGACGCACGGAGGCCGACGCGCTCATCACCCTGGGCACGGCGACATGGCGGGGAACCGGCTCCGGCCAGGCCCAGGAAGCGCTGGAGGAGGGCATCCGGCTGGCCCGCGAAGTCGGCCGCCCTCTGGTGGAGTTCCGCGGCCAGGCCGACCTCGGCAGCCAGCACCTGTGGCGCGGAGACGTCGATGCGGCGCTGCGGCTGTGGCGCGCAGGGCTGGAGCGCGCCGCCGAACTGGGCCTCCAGCGCAGCAAGGGCACCGTCTTCCTCCTCGGCATTGCCGACGCGCTCTGCGTTGCGGGCCGCCTGCGTGAGGCGGTCGTGCTGCTGCGCAGCGCCCCGGTGCCGGAGAACCCGCTCAACCGGGCACAGCTCCTGGTCGGGGTGGCCGAGGCCACACTGCTCCAAGGCGGGCTGTCGGCCGCACGGTCGGCGGCCGATGAGGTCCCCCGCATCGTGCCGGAGCGCTCCTCGGCCTCGATCGAGCTCTACGGCGTGCGCGCGGTGCGGATCCGGCTGGCGCTGGCCGAGGGCCGGTCGCGTGATGCGGGTGCGGTGGCACTGGAGTACCTGTCGCCGCGCCCGTTGTGGTCCGGCGGCGTCCGGTGGTCGGTGGTCCTTCTGCCGGCGGCCGAGGCCGCCGCGCGGCTGCGCCGCGATGCACGCTCCGACGCCGGGCTCGCCGGGCTCTCGGCCGAACTGGACACCCTGATCAACGGCCTGCTGGCCGTGCACACAGCACCGCCGAGAGTGGCGTGGGAGGAGCTGGCCGCGGGCGCGGTGCGCGCTCTCTCCGCCGCCGACCCCGTTGAGGCGCTGGGGCACTGGGAGGCGGCGGCCGGGGCGGCCCGGCGCAGCGGCTTCCGGATCCAGCTCGCGCAGGCCCTCATCGGCGCCGCGGAGTCGCTGCTCGATGCCGGAGACACCGATGGCGCCCGGCCGCGCCTGGACGAGGCCGCCGGGATCGCCCGCGACTGCGGAGCCGGCCTGCTGCTGGGCGATATCGCGCGCATCTGTGACGCCCACGGGGTCGCCCACCCCACCGCCTCGGAGCCCGCCGACGACGTCCCGGCCGCGCCCGCCGCGCCGTCGGGTCCCGGCCCGCTCGACTCCCTCACACCCCGCGAGACCGAGGTGCTCCGCCTGGTCGCGCGCGGGTGCAGCAACCGGGAGATCGGGGCCGAGCTGGTGATCTCGGTGAAGACGGTGAGTGTGCACGTGTCCAACGTGCTGGGCAAGCTCGGCGTGTCCAATCGCAATGCCGCTGCTGCGATGGCGCGGGCTGAAGGGCTCGAATGAATTTGCGTGAAGGCAGCGAAAACACGGCGAATTGGGGGTAATGTTCGAATCTGCCGTTTGAAACCGTATGTTTTTGTCCGTGTGGAAGGTCCCGATAGGATGCGCGCGGGCCGGGAATCTTGTGCACAGGCGGGGGATCCGTGGCTGTCCATGGCCGGATCAATGGCATAAACTGTGCCGAACAACGGCCTCCGATGCGCATTGCGGCAGGTCATGGCCTCTTCCCCGTCGGCCCCCCGGGATTCGTCGGACCCGCACACGAATAACTCGATATCCGGCCGCCTCGCGCCAGGAAGGAATTCCGTTGTGAGTGGGCATGCCCCCGCCCCCGTCACCACCTCGACCGTCGCCGCCCCCACCGCGGTCTCCGCGCGTCCCATCACGGTCCTCGCGGTCGACGACCACGCCTTCTTCCGCCGCGGGCTCGTGTCCTTCCTCGCCGACGAGGCCGATATCGACGTCGTCGGCGAATGCGGCGACGGCGAGGACGCCCTGAACCAAGCCACCCGCCTGCGCCCCGATGTCGTCCTGATGGACGTGTGGATGCCCCGCATCACCGGCATCGACGCCTGCGCGGGGATCAAGAACACCGTCCCCGAGACCAAGATCGTCATGCTCACCATGAGCGATGAGGAAGATGACCTCTTCGAGGCGCTGAAGGCCGGGGCGACCGGCTACCTGCTCAAGGAGATCGCGGTCGACGAACTGCCCGATGCGGTCCGGGCCATCGCCGAGGGCCAGTCCTTCATCAACCCGTCCATGGCCACCAAGCTCATCGGCGAGTTCACCGGGCTGGCCCGGCGCGGCGGCGGCACCGCCACGCGCAAGGTCCCCGTCCCCAGCCTCACCGAACGCGAGACCGAGGTGCTGCGGCTGGTCGCCCGCTGCCTGAACAACAAGGAGATCGCCGACGAGCTGTTCATCTCCGAGCACACCGTGAAGAACCACGTGCGCAACATCCTGGAGAAGCTCCAGCTGCACTCCCGGACCGAGGCGGCCGTGTTCGCGGTCCGGGAGAAGCTGGTCGACGGCTGATCGGCGAAGGCCGACCGGCGGCCGGAGCCGCCGGGCGGCGATGCGCCAGGCTCAGAGCGCCGGGCTCAGAGCGTCGGCAGGTACCGCTGGAGCTCGTAGGGCGTCACCTGGCGGCGGTAGGACTCCCACTCCGACTTCTTGTTGCGCAGGAAGTAGTCGAACACGTGCTCGCCCAGGGTCTCGGCCACCAGCTCGCTGGCCTCCATCACCCGGATCGCCTCGTCGAGGCTCTGCGGCAGCGGGGCGATCCCCAGCGCGCGGCGCTCTGAATCGGTCAGCTGCCACACGTCGTCGTCGGCGCCCGGCGGGAGGTCGTAGCCCTCCTCGATCCCCTTGAGGCCCGCCGCCAGGATCACCGCGTAGGCCAGGTAGGGGTTGCAGGCGGCGTCCAGCGCACGGAACTCGATCCGGCTGGAGTTGCTCTTGGTGGGCTTGTACATCGGCACCCGCACCAGCGCGGAGCGGTTGTTGTGCCCCCAGCACACATACGCCGGCGCCTCGCCGCCCATGCCGGCCGCCGCCGACGCGTTGTCCCACAGCCGCTTGTAGGAGTTCACGTACTGGTTGCACACCGCCGTGATCTCTCCGGCGTGGCGCAGCAGGCCCGCGATGAACCCGCGCCCCACCTTCGACAGCTGGAACTCCGCGCCCGGCTCGTGGAACGCGTTGCGGTCGCCCTCGAACAGCGACATGTGCGTGTGCATGCCCGAGCCCGGGTACTCCGTGAACGGCTTGGGCATGAAGGTGGCGTAGACGTCCTGCTCCATCGCCACCTCCTTCATCACCAGGCGGAACGTCATGATGTTGTCGGCCGTGGTGAGCGCGTCGGCGTAGCGGAGGTCGATCTCCTGCTGGCCCGGGCCGCCCTCGTGGTGGCTGAACTCCACCGAGATCCCCATGGCCTCGAGCATGTTGATCGCGTTGCGCCGGAAGTCGTGCGCGCTGTTGTGCGGGGTGTGGTCGAAGTAGCCGCCGGAGTCGTTGGGCTCGGGGAACTCGCCGTAGCCCGGCATCTTCTTCAGCAGGTAGAACTCGATCTCGGGGTGGGTGTAGAACGTGAACCCCAGGTCCGAGGCCTTGCTCAGCTGCCGCTTGAGCACGTGGCGCGGGTCGGCGTAGCTCGGCGTGCCGTCGGGCAGCAGGATGTCGCAGTACATGCGCGCGGTGCCGTGCGGCTCGTTGCGCCACGGCAGCACCTGGAAGGTCGACGGGTCGGGCTGGGCCAGCATGTCGGCCTCGTGCACCCGGGCGAACCCCTCGATCGCCGAGCCGTCGAACCCGATGCCCTCGGAGAACGCGGCCTCCAGCTCGGCCGGGGCCACCGCCACCGACTTGAGGTAACCGAGCACATCGGTGAACCACAGCCGGACGAACCGGATATCGCGCTCCTCCAGCGTCCGGAGCACGAATTCCTGCTGTCGATTCAACGGGTTCACCTTCCTCGTCGTGGTCGCGCGCGGGCGCGGGCGCATCCATCGTGTCGTACGGAGCCCTACCCAACAGTGTGCCCTCTCGAGGTTTCCGACGCATTAACGCAGGTTGAGGCCACAATGGTGAATCGGATGTACGCATTATCACAACACAACACCCGGACCCGCGTGACCGGCCCCACCCTGCGAGGCCCTAATGTCGGGGGCGTGGTGCAGATCAGAATCGCGATGGCGCAGGTGAACCCGACCGTCGGCGACCTCGAGGGCAACTCCCGGATCGTCGTCGACTACGTCCGCCGCGCCGCCGCCCAGAACGCCCATCTCGTGGTGTTCCCCGAGATGGTGGTCACCGGCTACCCGGTCGAAGACCTGGCCGTGCGCAACTCCTTCGTCTCCGCGTCGGTCAAGGCCACGCACGCCCTCGCCGAGCGCCTCGACGCCGCGGGGCTGGGCGGGCTGCCCGTCGTCGTGGGCTTCCTCGACCGGCGCGACGGCGTCGGCGCCAAGTTCGGCCAGCCCGCCGGGGCGCCGCAGAACTCCACCGCCCTCCTGCACCGCGGCCGCGTCCGGCTGACCTCGGCAAAGCACCACCTGCCCAACTACGGCGTGTTCGACGAGTTCCGCAACTTCGTCCCCGGCGACTCCCTCGCCGTGGTCCGGCTGCACGGCGCCGACATCGCCTTCGCCGTCTGCGAGGACCTGTGGCAGGAGGGCGGTCCCGTCACCGCCGTGCGCGCGGCCCGCGCCGGCCTGCTCATCACCCTCAACGGCTCGCCCTACGAGCGCGACAAGGACAACGTCCGCCTGGAGCTGTGCCAGCGCCGCGCCCGCGAGATCAACGCCGCCGTGGGCTACGTCAACATGAGCGGGGCCCAGGACGAGCTGATCTTCGAGGGCGACTCGCTCATCGTCGACTCCGACGGCGAACTGGTCTCCCGCGCCCCCCAGTTCGAGGACCACCTGCTCATCACCGACCTCGACCTGCCCCGCGCCGACCCCGGAGACCCGCCCGGCGGCCCCGTCGACGGCATCCGCGTCGTCCGCTACACGGTCTCCACCGAGCCCGTCGACCGCTACGAGCCGCGCCCGCCCGAGGTCACCCCGCGCCCCGACCCCGTCTCCGACATCGGCGAGGTCTACCGGGCGCTCGTCGTCGGGCTGCGCGACTACGTCCTCAAGAACCGGTTCGGGTCGGTCCTGGTGGCGCTGTCCGGCGGCATCGACTCCGCCCTGACCGCCACCATCGCGGTCGACGCCATCGGCGCCGACAACGTGCACGGCATCCTGCTGCCGAGCTCCTACTCCAGCGAGCACTCCATCGCCGACGCCGAGGAGCTGGTCAAGCGCCAGGGCATCACCGGGCGCACCATCCCCATCGCCCCGGTCGTCGACGCGTTCCAGGCCGCCAACCCGGTCGACGGCGTCGCCGCCGAGAACCTCCAGGCGCGCGTGCGCGGCACCACGGTCATGGCGCTGTCCAACCAGGAGGGCCACCTCGTGTTGGCCACCGGCAACAAGAGCGAGCTCGCCACCGGCTACTCCACCCTCTACGGCGACGCCGTGGGCGCCTACGCGCCCATCAAGGACTGCTGGAAGACCGTGGTGTGGGACCTCGCGCGCTGGCGCAACGCCCAGGCCGAGCGGGCGGGCGAGACCCCGCCGATCCCGGAGAACTCGATCAGCAAGCCGCCCAGCGCCGAGCTGCGCCCCGGCCAGCTCGACACCGACTCCCTGCCCGACTACGCCGTGCTCGACTCGCTCCTGGACGCCTACATCGGCACCGACAAGGGCCTGGCGGAGCTGACCAGCGACGGCTACGCGCCGGATCTGGTCGAGCGGGTGATCGGCCTGGTCGACCGCGCCGAGTACAAGCGCCGGCAGTACCCGCCGGGGCCCAAGATCTCCTCGCGCAACCTCAGCCGCGACCGCCGGCTGCCCATCACCAACCGCTGGACCCCCTGAGCCGTCAGCCCGCCGCGCGCCGATCCGCCGGAACGGCGGGAGCGGCGTCGCCGTCGGCGCCCTCGCGGCCGGAGCGCTCCGGTGCGCGATCCCGTTCCGCCCGTCGCTGTGCCGCGGCCGCCCGCCGCTCCTGCTCGGCGATCCGGTCGCGCGCCACCGCGCTCAGGATGTCGGGGTGCATCATGTCGTCCTCCCACGTTCCCGGCGGCCGGAGGCCCGGCCGCTGATCCGAGACTCCGCCTAAGACCCCCGCCCCCACATCGGGCGAATGCCGTAGTCCCGCCCCCGGACGGCCGGGGCGGAGTGCGCGGGGCTAAGGCACCGCGGGCGGGCCCGTCCACCGGTGCCACAGCCTTTTGCGGGGATTTGAGGCGCAGGTGGGCGGCCATCTGTCGAATGCCGCGGCGGTGTGTCAGATGCTGGTCACAGGGTGTGTGGGACGGACAAGGGAGAATGCGTATGCTTACGACCGACTTCGTCTTCGGTTCCCCATGCTGGCTCGACCTCGGAGCGCCCGATGTCGACGCCGCCGCGGCCTTCTACGGGGCGGTGTTCGACTGGGAACACAAGTCCGCCGGACCCGACATGGGCGGCTACGGCTTCTTCCAGGTGGGCGGGCGCACCGTCGCCGCGGTCGGCCCCCTCACCGAGGAGGGGGCGCGGTCGGCGTGGACGCTCTACTTCAGCACCTCCGACGCCGATTCCACGGTCCGCTCGGCGGAGCGGTCGGGCGGAAAGGTGCGCGCCGAGCCCATGGAGGTCGGCGAGGAGGGGCGGCTCGCCCAGCTCAGCGACCCGCAGGGGGCCGACTTCGCCATCTGGCAGCCCGGCCGGATCCGCGGGCTGGACGCGGTCTCGCAGCCGGGGGCCCTGAGCTGGACCGAGCTGTGCACCAGCGACGTGGCGGGGGCCAAAGCGTTCTACGGGGCCCTCTTCGGCTGGCAGACCAGCGACGTCCCCATGCCGGGCGGCCAAGAGGGGACCTACACGCTGATCACGCCGTCGGGGCAGGGCGAGGACCTCATGCAGGGCGGGTTCGTGCAGCTGCCCGATGAGTACCTGCCGGAGGGGCCCTACTGGCACCCCGTGTTCGACGTCGCCGACACCGATGCCACGGTCGCCCGGATCACGTCGTCGGGCGGCAACGTGCAGATGGGCCCCGAGGACGTGGAGGGCGTGGGGCGGCTGGCGGTCGGCACCGACCCTTCGGGCGCGGAGTTCGTGGTGCTCAAGCCCGGCCCGCGCTGAACCGGGGGCACCGGAGAGGGGGCATCGGAGAGGCCCGGAGACCGGACGTCCGATCGTTACGGCTCCGCGTCGTGAGGGGCGGCGCGCACAAACTACACGGCGTAGTAGATTTGGGCCATGGAGATCCTCAACTCGGCCCTCGTCTTCCTGCACTTCCTGGGTATGGCCGGAATCCTGAGCGGGTTCCTGATGCAGGTCATGACCGGCAACGCCAAGGCTCCCAAGGTGCTGCTGCACAGCTCGCTGCTACAGCTGGTCACCGGCCTCCTGCTGGTCGGGGTGGCCGAAATGGGGGACGGCGATGTCGACCACGTCAAGATCGGCGTCAAGCTCGTCGTCGCCCTGGCCGTCACCGTGCTCGCCTTCCTGAACCTGCGCAAGCCCGCGACCCGCCTCGCGGTCGCCGCCGGCGTGCTCACCATCATCAACATCGCCGTCGCCGTCTTCTGGTGATCGCGGCGCCACCACATCCGTGCCGCCGAGTGCCGGCCCACCCGACAGGTGGGCCGGCACTCGGCGTCTGCGGAGGCGGGGCGCTGAGGGAGGCCCCCGTAAGGTCCGCAAGCACTTGCGGTAATTTGCACACCTGTTCCGTTGTCCAGGCGTAGTCCGGTCCGTCATCGGCGCTGGTCGGGCACGGATCCCGTCCCCACGAAACGTGGCAAGCCGATCGCTCATGGTGGTCGACCGCTCGTTCGTGCAGGTCGAATGGTCGGTGTCCGGATGTGCAACACCGCCGTCGTTCCAGGGAAATCGTGTATTCACAACTCGGCGCTCGCTTGTTATCTTCATCACGGCGCGAAATTTCTTGCAGGATTTGAAAGCACAACACATCCCCTGTCCCCGACCCCCCAACCCCCGTCAGACACATCCGCCCAGGAGGCGTGATGAAGATACGAAGGCTCGCCCCCGCAACCGCCGCACTCGCCATGGCGGCCGGCGCCCTGTTCGCCCTCACAGCCCCCGCACCGGCGCAGAGCGCCCCGGCTGCACCCGTGCCCGCCGACGACGCCCCCGCCGCGGCCGAGGCGAACGGCAACGCGATCGTCCACCTGTTCCAGTGGCGGTGGGAGTCCGTCGCCCAGGAGTGCGAGGACTTCCTCGGCCCCAACGGCTTCGGCGCCGTCCAGGTCTCCCCGCCCCAAGAGCACGTGGTCCTCTCCGCCCAGGGCTTCCCCTGGTGGCAGGATTACCAGCCGGTCTCCTACAAGATCGACAACACCCGCCGAGGCACCGCGGCCGACTTCCAGGACATGGTCGACCGCTGCCGCGACTCCGGCGTCAAGATCTACGTCGACGCCATCCTCAACCACATGTCCGGCTCCGGGTCCGTCGGCGCCGGCCCCGGCAGCGACGGCACCGAGTACGGCAAGTACGAGTACCCCGACCTCTACGGCGACGGCACCCACGGCTACAGCAGGCAGGACTTCAACGCCTGCGGCCGCGACATCTCCAACTGGAACGACCGGTGGGAGGTGCAGAACTGCGAGCTGGTCGGCCTGTCCGACCTGGCGACCGGCAACGACTACGTCCGCGACCGCCTCGCCCAGTACCTCAACGGGCTGATCGACATGGGTGTGGCCGGGTTCCGCTACGACGCCGCGAAGCACATGCCGCTCGCCGACGTCGAGGCGGTCAACTCCCGGCTGCGCACCACCGTGCCCGGTTGGGACCAGCCGCCCTACATCTTCCAGGAGGTCATCGGCGACGGCACCATCGGCGCGGGGGAGTACACCGGCGCCGGCGACGTCACCGAGTTCGAGTACCACCGCAGGGTCAGCGCCCGGTTCGCCGAAGCGAACCTCCAGGGGCTGCGCACCATCGGCGACGGGCTGATCAACGGCGACGACGCCATCGCCTTCGTCGTCAACCACGACACCCAGCGCAGCGACCCCACCCTCACCCACCGCACCGACCGCGACCGCTACGACCTCGCCCAGGCGTTCATGCTGGCCTACGACTACGGCACCGCCCAGGTCATGTCCAGCTACGACTGGACCGGCAGCAACGACACCGGGCCGCCCAGCGAGTCCGACGGCACCACCCGGGCGACCGTGTGCGGCCAGGACGGCTGGGTCTGCGAGCACCGCGCCCTCAACGGCATGGCGACTTTCGCCAACGCCACCGACGGGACCGGCGTCGACTGGAAGGACGGCGACGGAAACGCCCGCATCGCCTTCGACCGCGGCACCGCCGGGTTCGCGGCGTTCAACGCCACCGACAGCGAGTGGAGCGCCACCGTGGACACCGCCCTGCCCGACGGCGAGTACTGCGACGTCGCCAACGGCACCTTCACCGGCGGCGCCTGCGACTCCCCGAACCGCTACACGGTGTCGGGCGGATCGCTCACCGTGCAGGTCCCGCCCGAGGGAGCCGTCGCCCTGCACGTGAACGCCCCCGGCTCCTGAGCCAGCCTCTACGACGGCGGGTGTCCACCCCCTCCCCGGACACCCGCCGTCCCACTGCCATCCGGGGTGAACGGGATCCGACGCCCTGACGCCCGAGCCCCCGGCGGATCACGCGGTCAGGGCGAGCGCCTCCGCCAGCGAGCGGATGGCGGGCGTCTCGTGCCCCTGCCGCCACACCAGGCCCAGCGAGGAATCGGGCATACCGGTCACAGGCACGAACGCGATGTCGCCGCGGCGGTTGTACTCCGCCGTCGGCAAGCACAGCAGCATGGCGCCCCGCCCCGATGCGATCGCCGTCAAGCCCTCCTGAAGGGTGCGCACGGCCACGCCGGGCGGGATCGGGCGCCCGCCCGGAGTCCGCCCGGGTGCGTGGGCGCGGCTCCAGTAGGCGGGTGCGGGCTCGCCGACGGACACCAGAGGCGTACCGGCCAGCTCCTCGGCCGTCACGGAGGCCCGCTCCGCGAAGGGGTGGCAGGCCGCCACCGCCAGGGTCTGCGGGCGCCGCGAGAACACCGGGCCCAGCACGAGTCCGGGCTCCTCCACGGGAAGCAGCACCCCGGCCGCGTCGACCTCGCCCCTGCGCAGCGCGCCGAACGGGTCGCAGAGCGGGATCTCGACGATGTCGATCCGGATACCCTCCCCGGAGCCTTCCTGAAGATCGGTGATCGCGCTCAGGACGCCCTCGTGCACGGCCCCCTGGAAGCCGACCCGGAGCCGGCCGTGCACGCCCAAGGCGGCCATGCGCGCCCGCTCCACCGTCGCCGCCAGGCCGTCATAGGCGGGGCGCAGGTCGCGGAGGAACGCCTCCCCGAGCGGGGTCAGCCGGACACGGCGGCTCGTACGCTCCACGAGACGGGCGCCGACGCGCCGTTCGAGCGCGCGCAGGAGCTGGCTGACGCGGCTCTGCGACACGTACAGGCGGTCGGCCGCCCGCCCGAAGTGCAGTTCGTCGGCGAGAACGAGGAAGCACTCCAGCTCCCTGACCTCCAGGCCACCCATGTCCCTCCCCATTCGTGTCCGCCGCGTTCGCCGTGTTCCCCGCGGCGATCGATGAGCCCACCTCATCGAAGGATGAGAACTTCGCCGTTGTTCCCGGTCAGCGGCGCCGGTTGGCTGGAGGTCGTGCAGAACACATCCGATCCCACCCCTTCTCCCACGTCCACTCCCACCGCGGACACCGGGTCGCCGCCCCTCACGCCCACCGCGGACACCGAGGCGCCGCCGTCGGCGCCGCGTCAGCGGCCGGCGCGGCAGTGGGCCGCCGTCGCGGTCGTGGCGGCCGCGACCTTCACGGTCGTGACCGCCGAGATGCTCCCCGTGGGCCTGCTCACCCCCATGGCGGGCTCCCTGCGCGTCAGCGAGGGGGCCGCCGGGCTGACGCTCACGATCACCGGCCTGGTCGCCGCGCTGTCCGCCCCGCTGGTGCCCCTTGTTGCCGGGCATTTCGACCGCCGCCTGCTGCTGTGCCTGCTCATGGCCGTGCTCGCGATCGCGAACCTGGTGTCGGCGTGGGCGCCGCACTTCGCCGTCATGGTCGTGGCGCGGGTCCTCGTCGGCCTCGCAATGGGCGGCGTGTGGTCCTTGGCGGCGGGGCTCGCCGTCCGGTTGGTGCCGGAACGGTCCGTCGGCACCGCCACGTCGCTGATCTTCAGCGGCATCGCGATCGCATCGGTGCTGGGGGTGCCCGCCGGCACCTACATCGGCGACTTGGGCGGCTGGCGGTCCGCGTTCGCCGTAACGGGGGCGGTGGCGCTGCTGGTCGCGGTCGCGATGGCCGTGCTGCTGCCCCGGCTGCCCGCGGAGCGGGGAACCCGCGCCGGGGGAGTGGCCGGCCTGTTCCGCAACCCGCGGATCACCACGGGGCTGACGCTCGTGGCACTCCTGGTGGCCGGGCACTTCGCGGCCTACACCTACATCCGCCCCGTCCTGGAGGACACTGCCGGCGCGGACGCGACGCAGGTCGGCACCCTGCTCCTCTGCTACGGGATAGCGGGCATCGCCGGAAACTTCGCAGCCGGGACCACGGCCCCCGCCGCCCCGCGGGCCACCCTTGCGGTCACCAGCGCGCTGATCGCCGCATCAGTCCTGCTGATCCCGGTCATCGGCGGCACGGCGGCGGCCGCAGCGGGCCTCCTAGTGGTGTGGGGCGCCGCCTACGGAGGGGTGTCGGTGGGCGCCCAAACCTGGCTCATGTCATCGGCCCCCGAGGCCAGAGAGGCTGCGTCGGCACTGTTCGTGGGGGTCTTCAACGGTTCTATCGCCATCGGGGCCTTAATCGGCGGCCGGGTCGTGGACGCCGCGGGCCCACCATCGGTGATGTGGCTGGGGGGAGCGCTTGCCGTGGGTGCGTTGGTTGTAACGATGGCGGGTCGCGCCCCGCGGGGGCGGCGAACGCCCAAGGGCCGGTAGGCGGCCTGAAGGGCTTTCCGCGGGGGACCACTTCCCCGCGTGCGCGGGGCGCAGGTGGCCTCGGTGGCCGGGGTCGGGCTCGTGGAGGGTCCATCCCCGCATGCGCGGGGCGCAGGGCCGGGCGATCATCGCGGAGCACCACGCGGCCGGTCCATCCCCGCATGCGCGGGGCGCAGCCGCTGTCCCTGCTGGATGAGGTCCCGGAACCAGGTCCATCCCCGCATGCGCGGGGCGCAGGCTTCGCGACCTGGGGTCTTGCGTGGGCCTCGCGGCGAGTTGATTCAGTTCTTCGCACACGAACGTACCGGTGTATCGGGCCCTGCAACCACGTGTCGCCAGCCCCGATCAGTCATCATAAAACACCCTTTCCATCACCGCCCGGGCCCGCCGCGTCGCCTGCCGGTAGTCCTGAAGAAGCTGCCCCGACGCCCCCTCCCCGTCGTCCTCGCTGCGGTACCCCAGCGCACCCGCGATGGCCGACAGGTCGCGCAACCCCGTTGGGATGGAGTCACCCGCCCGCCCCCTGACGAGCATGATCGCTCCGCGGACCCGGGCTGCGAGGCGCCACGCTACTTCCAAGGTGCCGCCGTCCTCGCTGTCGAGGAGGTCGTGGGCCACTGCCACGTCCAAGGCCCTCAGGGTGCTCCGCGTCCGTAGCCCCTCGATGCGGTGTGCGTGGCGCAGCTGGAGGAGCTGTGCGACCCACTCCACGTCCGACAGGCCGCCCCGCCCCAGCTTGGTGTGGAGCGTGGGGTCGGCGCCGCGCGGCAGGCGTTCGGCCTCCATGCGTGCCTTCAGCCGCCGGATCTCGCGCACCGCGTCCTCACCGACACCACCCGCCGGGTAGCGCAGCGGGTCGATGAGCTCCACGAAGCGCTCGCCCAGCTCCCGGTCGCCCGCGATCGGCTCGGCGCGCAGGAGCGCCTGGCTCTCCCACGTCGACGACCAGCGCCGGTAGTAGGCCGCATAGGAGTCCAAGGTGCGCACCAGGGGGCCGCTCTTGCCCTCGGGCCGCAGGTCGGCGTCCACGTGCAGCGGGGGCTCGGCCGCGGGGATCTCCAGTAGCCGCCGCAGCTCGCGCACGAGCGCGTTCGCTTCCCGCGTGGCCTGCTCGACGTCGGCTCCGGGCAGCGGGTCGTGCACGAACATCACGTCGGCGTCGCTGGCGTAGGTCAGCTCACCGCCGCCGAAGCGGCCCATGGCGATGACCGCTAGCCGGGTCCGCTGCTCGCCGCCCTGCCCGGACACGATGGTGCGCGCCGCCTGGAGCGCCGCCTCGATGGTCACCGCGGAGATCGTGGTGAGCGCGCCGCCCACCTCGTCGACCCCTGCTACCTCCAGCAGGTCGGCCGCCGCCGTGCGCAGCAGCTCGCGGCGGCGCAGCGCCCGCACCGCCCCCACCCCGTTCTCGGCGGTGTCGTGCCTGCGCAGGGCCGAGGCCGCCTCCGCTGTCAGGGCCGAGGCGGGCCGCCGCACCAGGTCGGCGTCGTCGGCGAGGATCGCCACCGCCTCGGGGGCGCGCAGCAGCAGCTCGGTGACGTAGCGGCTGGTGCCCAGCAGCCACGCCATGCGCTCGGCCACCCGGACGTCGTCGCGCAGCAGCCGCAGGTACCACGGGGTGGCGCCCAGCTGGTCGCTGACGTTGCGGAAGCCCAGCAGGCCGGCGTCGGGATCGGGGGCGTCGGAGAACCACTCCAGCATGACCGGCAGCAGCGTGCGCTGGATGGCCGCGCGCCGGGTGACCCCTGATGTCAGCGTCTCCAGGTGGCGCAGTGCCCCGGTGGGGTCGACGAACCCCAGGGCCTCAAGGCGGTCGCCCGCCTGCTCCAGGGTGAGGCGCGCTTCGCTGCCGGGCAGCCGGGCCACCGCGTGCAGCAGCGGGCGGTAGAACAGCTTCTCGTGCAGCCGCCGCACCTCGCCGGCGACCTGCCGCCACGACGCCGTCAGCTCGGTGACGGGGTTGGCGGCGTAGCCGAGCGCCCGGCCCAGCCGGCGCAGCTGATCGGGGCCGTCGGGCGAGGCGGGGTCGGGCAGCAGGTGGGTGCGGCGGAGCCGGTGCAGCTGGAGCAGGTGCTCCACCCGCCGCAGGAACCGGTAGGCGTCGGCCAGGCCCGACGCGTCCTCGCGGCCCACGTACCCGCCCTTGGACAGGGCGTCGAGGGCGATGAGCGTGTTGCCCGACCGCAGCGCCGGGTCGGTGCGCCCGTGGACGAGCTGGAGGAGCTGCACCGAGAACTCGATGTCGCGCAGCCCGCCGCGGCCGAGCTTGATCTCCCTGTCCTTCTCCGCGGGCGGGATGTGGGCGATGACGCGGCGGCGCATGGCCTGCACGTCGTCCACGAAGTTCTTGCGGCCGGCCGCCTCCCACACCAGCGGGGTGATCGACTCGACGTAGGCCGCGCCCAGGGCGGTGTCGCCCGCGATGGGCCGGGCCTTCAGCAGCGCCTGGAACTCCCACGTCTTGGCCCAGCGCCGGTAGTAGGCGATGTGCCCGGCCAGGTTGCGCACCAGCGGGCCGTTCTTGCCCTCGGGGCGCAGCGCGGCGTCGACCTGCCACAGTGTGCCCTCGCGGTCGGTCTCGCTGGGGATGCGCATCATGGCCGCCGCCAGGCGGGTGGCGGCGCGCATCGCGGCCGGTTCGTCCTCGACGCCGTCGGCGGGCTCGGCGATGAAGACGACGTCGACGTCGCTGACGTAGTTCAGCTCCCGGCCGCCGCACTTGCCCATGCCGATCACCGCGATCCGGCATAGGGCCGCCTCATCGGGGGACTCGGCACGCGCGATGGCCAGTGCGGCGTCGAGGGTGGCCGCGGCCAGGTCGGCGAGTTCGGCCGACGTGGTCTCGAGGTCCGAGGCGCCGGTGAGGTCGCGCCCGGCCAGGCGCAGCACGCGGCGGTGGTAGGCGACCCGGAGGGCGTGGGCGGGGCCTTCGGGGTCGCCGCCGTCGGTGTCGGCGATGGGGGCGCCGGCGTTGGGGTCGGCACCCACGGTGTGCAGCAGGCCGGCGCGCACTTCGTCGGGGCCGGGGACGCGAGCGGCGTCGGCGCCGCGCAGCTCGCGCCAGTCGCCGGGGTGGCGCACCAGGTGGTCGGTGAGGGCGGCGCTGGCGCCGAGCACCCGGGTGAGCCGGACCCGGAGGTCGGGGTCGTCGCACAGGGCGTCGAGGAGTTCCTTGGGGTCGTCGCAGCACTCCAGGAGCCGGACCAGGCCCAGGAGCGCCTGATCGGGGTCGGCCGCCCCGCTGAGGTCCTGGATGATGGCGCCGTGCGAGTGCGGGTCCAGGCCCGCGTCCTCGACCAGGCGCACCGCGCGGGCGCCGTCGCCGAACCCGCGCCGCGCGAGCGCGCCGGGTGTCACCGTGAATCCGTCCTGAGTCCCCACGCAGATCACCGTAGCCCGTCCGGCCTCGGACGGGGAGCCCGTACCCGGACCTGTGGACGACGGTGGGCGCGCCGGGGGCGGGCCGGTGGGCGGGACTGGCGGTGGGGAGCGTCACAGTGACGGCGGGCGGAGGCGCGCGGGTAGGTTGCCAAGGGCCGCCCTTGTCATGGCGGTTCGTCCCCACTCATCGGAGGTTCACCGTCATGCCGTGGCTGCTGCTCGTCGGAGCGATCATCGCGGAGGTCACGGGCACGATCTCGCTCCGCTACTCCGAGGGCTTCACCAGGCTCGTCCCGTCGGCCATCACCGTGGTCGGCTATGGAACCGCGTTCTGGCTCCTCGCCCAGACCCTCAAGACCGGCATGAACATCGGCGTCGCCTACGGTGTGTGGGCGGCGGTGGGGGTGAGCCTGGTGGCGCTGATCGGCGCGCTCTTCCTCGGCGACGGCCTCACCTGGATCCAGGTCGGCGGGATCGGCCTGGTCATCGCGGGGGTCATGGCCCTCGAACTCGGTGCGGCCCACTGAGCCCACACGCACACGCCACGAGGCCACCACCGCGGCGTAGCGGTCCCGTGGCGGGCGCAGTGGCGGTCAGTTCCGGCAGATGCGGGCCGCGGGCTCCTGGCGGGTGATGTCGCCGTCGGTGGTCTCGACGAGCGAGCCGCCCGCGGCGAGGGTGCGGGTACCGGGGATGGGAGCAAGGGCGGTGGCGGGAACGTCCGCCCTCGTCTGGTGCCGGCCGTGCGTGTCGCCGTCGTGCGGGAGGTCCGGGGCGGGGTCGTGGGCGGTGAAGTCGCCCGTTGCGTCGCGGTGCAGGATCGCCCCTTGCTCGGTCCGCAGCCACAGACCGCCGTCACCGTCTCCGTGGACGTAGTCGAAGCCGCTGTAGTCGTCATCACGGGTGACCGACCACTCCGCGCCGTCCCAGTGCGCCAGGACGGCGCTGGGCCCGGCGGGGCCGGCCGTGGTCCCGGCGGTGTCCGCCTGCCGTCCCACCGCCCACACGTCGTCCGCCGCGACGGCATGGACGTCGGTGAACGCGGTCTCTTCGAAGCCGTGGGCGGGCCCCGGACCGGGCTCGGGACCGGGCTCGGGACCGGGAGGCTGCGGCACGTCCATGGCGGCCCAGCGCTCACCGTCCCAGCGCTCGGCGGTGAGCCGGGGGCCGTCGGCGCCGACGGCGATGATGTCGTCGGGCCCGATGGCGGCCAGCTCCCGCCCTGTCTCCGGTTCTGGCGCCTCGCCCCACTGTTCGCCGTCGAAGCGCAGCGCTCGGCGGTCGCGGGCGGGGTCGCCGGAGCCGACGGCCATCACCCACACATCGCTCGGACCGGCGACTTCGAGGTCGGTCGCGGTGCGCAGGCGGGGCTCGTCGGCGTGGTCGGCGACCGGGACGGGGAGGTCCGCGAGGTCGTAGCGGTGCCACCGCCGCCCGTCGAAGTGCATGGCCGCGTACTGGTACAGGCCGATGGTGGCCGTCGACTCCGGTGGCGTACCGGTCGGGTCGCGGCTCTCGCTGATGAGGACCCAGAGGTCCGCCGGCCCGGCGGCTTCCGCGAACACCGGCGTCCCCTGCCAGACGGCGGGCAGCTCCATCTCCGCCCACGCGCCTTCGTCCCACTGGTAGGCGCGGGGGACGGGCTCGGCGCGGTGGTCGGAGGAGGGGCCTGCGCCGGCGGGCTCCTCGAACCGGCCGAAGGCCCAGACGTGGTCGGCGTCGGCGGCGGTGACCACGTTGAGCCCGCCGTCGGCGGTGCGGGTCACAGGGAGCGGGCCCGCGTCATCGCAGTCGGCGGACTGCGGGCCGCTCCAAGGGAGGTGCCCCGTCGCCGCGAGGACACCGGTGGCGCCAGCCGCCACCGCGGCGGCGGTGAGGACGGCCGGGAGCGCGAACCGCCGCCGCGGCGGTCCGTGGTCGGGGGGAGCTGAGGTCACCGGTCTCCGTCTCGTGCGCGGGGGAAAACAGCGGCGGGCCGCCGGTGCCATTGTGGCGACCGGCGGCCCGAATACGCACGAGGACCGGGTGTCCGAACCCGGCCTTGCGGGATCAGACGTCGTAGTACAGCTCGAACTCGCGCGGGTGCGGGCGCAGGCGGACGGAGTCGATCTCCTCCGTGCGCTTGTAGTCCACGTAGGTCTCGATGAGGTCGGGGGTGAAGACGCCGCCCTCGAGGAGGAACTCGTGGTCGGCCTCCAGGGCCTCCAGCGACGCGTCGAGCGAGGCCGGGACCTTCTGGATGGCGTTGGCCTCGGCCGGCGGGAGCTCGTAGAGGTCCTTGTCGACCGGCTCCGGCGGCTCGATCTTGTTCTTGATGCCGTCGATGCCGGCGAGCAGCAGCGCCGAGAACGCCAGGTAGGGGTTGGCCGACGGGTCGGGGACCCGGAACTCCAGGCGCTTGGCCTTGGGGTTGGAGCCGGTCAGCGGGATGCGGATGCACGCGGAGCGGTTGCGCTGCGAGTACACGAGGTTGATCGGGGCCTCGTAGCCGGGGACCAGGCGGTGGTAGGAGTTCACCGTCGGGTTGGTCAGGGCGAGCAGCGCCGGGGCGTGCTTGAGCAGACCGCCGATGTAGTAGCGGGCGAGGTCCGACAGCTGGGCGTAGCCGGACTCGTCGAAGAACAGCGGCGAGCCGTCCTTCCAGAGGCTCTGGTGGACGTGCATGCCGGAGCCGTTGTCACCGAAGACCGGCTTGGGCATGAACGTGACCGACTTGCCCGCGGAGTACGCCGTGTTCTTCACGATGTACTTGTAGAGCTGGACGTTGTCGGCGGTCTTCAGCAGCGTGCCGAACTTGAAGTCGATCTCCGCCTGGCCGGCCGTGCCGACCTCGTGGTGCTGGATCTCGACGTCGATGCCGGCGTCGATGAGGTTGCGCACCATGGTCGAGCGCAGGTCGCTGTAGTGGTCGACCGGCTCGACCGGGAAGTAGCCGCCCTTGTAGCGCGGGCGGTAGCCGAGGTTGGCGCCGTCCTTCTCGGTGCCCGTGTTCCAGGCGCCCTCGACGGAGTCGATGTAGTAGAAGCTCGCGTTTTCCTGCGTCTGGAAGCGGACGTCGTCGAAGATGTAGAACTCGGCCTCGGGGCCGAAGAACGCGGTGTCGGCGATGCCGGTGCTCTTGAGGAACGCCTCGGCCTTGCGCGCGATGTTGCGGGGGTCGCGGCTGTAGGACTCGCGGGTGAACGGGTCGTGGACGAAGAACGTCACGTTCAGCGTCTTGTGCTCGCGGAAGCGGTCCAGCACGGCCGAGGAGACGTCCGGCAGCAGCAGCATGTCGGACTCGTGGATGGCCTGGAAGCCGCGGATCGAGGAGCCGTCGAACATCAGGCCTTCGTCGAAGGTGCCCGCGTCGACGTGCTCGATGGGGAGCGTGAAGTGGTGCGTCGCCCCGAAAAGGTCCGTAAAGCGGACATCGAGGAACTTCACGTCCTCGTTGCGGGTGAAGGCCAAAAGCTCTTCGGCGCTGCTGAACAAGACTCAACCTCCGTGCAGGTGACGGAGACCACGTGGCCCGGTCTCCACATCGTCGCTGATGTCGCTCGGATACCCCGCCGCCTCCCGGCTACGCCCTCGACGCTAGGAGGGGGCGGTTTCGGACCCATGTCTCCAATGTTTCTTGCATGTTACGGAGCCCCGCGTTTCCCCTGCCTGAAGGGGATGAAACCCGTGTCGCGCGGGCACCGGATCGGGGCGCCCCGGGACGGCCGATACCGTGGGGGCCATGGCGAACACAGCAGGAGCGGACGACACCGCGTTCCAGTACCGGGGCAACCGGCTGGGGATGCCCGAGGAGGGCCCGGGGTCGGTCCCCGGGGTCGGCCGGCGGCTCGCCGCGATCGTACTGGACTGGCTGCTCTGCCTGGCCCTCGCCTACCTGATCACCGGCTCCACGCCGGGCGACCCTGCCGCCGCGAACGCGGTCTCCGGCCCCGCCCTCGCCGTCTTCGCCGTCTACACCATCGTGCTGCTGTCGCTCATCGGCACCACGGTGGGCAAGCGGTTGGTGGGCGTGGGCGTCGCGGCCACAGGGGAGCGCGCGCTGCCCTGGCCGGTGGCCATGGTGGTGCGCACCGTCCTGCTGTGCCTGGTGGTCCCCGCGGTGGTCTACGACCGCGACCAGCGGGGCCTGCACGACCGCTTCGCCGGCACCATCAGCCGCCGCTACTGACGCGCGGCCCCTGCGACGCGAACGGACCCCGCCGCTGTGCGGCGGGGCCCGTGATGGCGTCGTGGAACCGCGGCCGGGTCAGCCCTGGGCCTTCGGCCCCTTCGGCATCTTCACGCCGCGCGGGATCGGGCCCTTGGGCATCTGCATGGCCGGCGGCAGCGCCTTGAGGCGGTACCGGAGCTCGGCGACCTCGGCCTTGTCGAGGTTGCGGGGCAGCTTCAGCAGCTGCCGCTGGAGGTTGGCGATGGGCACCTGGTCGTCGCCGTTGCCCACCCGGAGGTCGTAGATGGGCGTGTTGTAGGCGACGCGCGACACGCGCTTCTTCTCGGCGGCGATCAGGCCCTTGAGGCGCCCGGGCTCGCCCTCGCCGACGAGGACCACACCGGGGCGGCCCACCGCGCGGTGCACGATGTCCATCTGCCGGTTGGCGGCCACGCCGGGCTCCACGCTCCAGTCGCCGCGCATGTTCTCCAGCACCGCCATGCCCGCGCCCAGCTGGCCGTCGAGCATCTTGTACTGGATCTGCTGCGCGGAGCGCGTGAAGAAGATGAACCCCGCCAGGAACGCCACCGGGATGCCCAAGGTCATCCAGTACAGCCAGCCGCCGGTGAGCAGCGCCCCCACCACGGACAGCGCGACCAGGGCGACGAAGATCGCCACGGCGATGGGGATACTGCGCGGGCTCTGCTTGTGGACGACCTTGGCGACCATGCCGACCTGCTTGAACCGGCCGGGCGGCTTCTCGGCGCCGCTCTTCCCCTTGGCGTCGGCGGCCTGGGGTGCCTGGGTGTCCTTGGGCTTCTTCGCCATAACCCAAGGATATGGGGCGCGGGGGACGAGACGTGAAACGGCGGCCGGTGGCCGCCGTTTCAGCTTGATTACTTTGTCCGGTTCGACCGGAGGGCCGGAGAGGTCCTGATCAGGCGCCGACCACCTGCGCGCGCTTGTCGAGCGCCTGCTGGTACAGGCGACCGGCGCGGTAGGAGGAGCGCACCAGCGGCCCCGACATGACCCCGGAGAAGCCGATCTCCTCGGCCTCGGCGGCGAGCTCGACGAACTCCTGGGGCTTGACCCAGCGGTCGATGGGGTGGTGCAGCTTGGACGGGCGCAGGTACTGGGTGATGGTCAGCAGGTCGCAGCCGGCCTCGTGGAGGTCGCGCATGGCCTGGCTGATCTCGTGGCGCTCCTCGCCCATGCCCAGGATCAGGTTGGACTTGGTGACGAGGCCGTCCTCGCGGGCCCGGGTGATGACATCGAGGGAGCGCTCGTAGCGGAACCCGGGGCGGATGCGCTTGAAGATCCGCGGCACGGTCTCGATGTTGTGCGCCAGCACCTCGGGGCGCGAGCCGAAGACCTCGGCGAGCTGGCCGGGGTCGGCGTTGAAGTCGGGGATGAGCAGCTCGACGCCGGTGCCGGGGTTGAGCTCGTGGATCTTGCGGACGGTCTCGGCGTAGAGCCAGGCGCCGCCGTCGTCGAGGTCGTCGCGCGCCACCCCGGTGACCGTGGCGTAGCGCAGCTCCATGGTCTTGACGGATTCGGCGACCTTGAGCGGCTCACGGCGGTCCAGAGCGGAGGGCTTGCCCGTGGCGATCTGGCAGAAGTCGCAGCGCCGCGTGCACTGGTCGCCGCCGATGAGGAACGTGGCCTCGCGGTCCTCCCAGCACTCGTAGATGTTGGGGCACCCGGCCTCTTGGCACACGGTGTGCAGGCCCTCGCGCTTGACCAGGGAGTGCAGCTCGGTGTACTCCGGCCCCATCTTCGCCTTGATCTTGATCCACGGCGGCTTCTTCTCGATGGGGGTCTGGCTGTTGCGCGCCTCGATCCGCAGCAGCTTGCGCCCTTCAGGAGCGATGGACAACGCGGGCCCTTCCTTTCCTCATCCCTTGTGGGGACGTCATGTGCGGCTGGTGGCTCGATGCTCTCAGGCGCCGACGAGCCCGGCGGGCTCGGGGACGGTATCGCGGTGGCTGTAGCGGGGGGCATCGAGCACCGCGGCCAGGTGCCGTTCGACCAGCGGCAGCACATCGGCCACCGTGATGTCGCGGCCGAGTTCACGGGTGAGCGAGGTGACGCCGGCGTCGCTGATCCCGCACGGGACGATGCGGTCGAACCACGACAGGTCGGGGTTGCAGTTGATCGCCAGCCCGTGCATGCCGACCCCACGGGCGATCCGGCAGCCGATGGCCGCGACCTTGCGCTCGATCAGGCCGCGCTCGGGATCGGCCGCCAGCCAGACGCCGGTGCGCCCCTCGACCCGCAGGCCGGTGAGCCCGAACTCCGCAATGGTGCGGATGATGGCCTCCTCGAGCATGCGGACGTAGGCGATGACGTCGATGGGGTCGGTGAGCCGGACGATCGGGTAGGCGGTCAGCTGCCCGGGCCCGTGCCAGGTGATCTTGCCGCCGCGGTCGATGTCGACGACCGGGGCGCCGGGATCGGCCAGCGGGCGGTCGCCCTTGCCGGTGCGCTTGCCCGCCGTGTACACGGGCTCGTGCTCAAGGAGCAGGACGGTGTCGGGAACACGGTCGGCCACCCGGTGCTCGTGCAGCCGCCTTTGCAGGTCCCATCCCTCGTGATAGGGGACGGGCGCGGCGCCGAGCCAGGCGAAGACGAGCTCACTCATACATCCCACCTTATGCCGTGCGGCGCCGGTCAGGCGATGTCGGATAGGGCACTGGGGATATCCGGGTGGCGGAAGGAATACCCCGCCTCCAGCAGCCGTTTGGGGACCACCCGCTGGTCGACCAGAGCGGCCTCGTCGGCGAACCCCCCCAGCGCCGCCCGCATCAGCACACCGGGCACCGCCAGCGGGGCCGGCCGGTGCACCGCCCGGGCCAGCGCCGCGGTGTAGTCGGCGTTGGTCACCGGCTCGGGGGCGGTGAGGTCGAAGGGGCCCGTCAGCTCCGGGCGCTCCAGCAGGAAGCGGATGGCGCCCACCTCGTCGGCCAGCGAGATCCAGCTCATGTACTGGCGGCCCGAGCCCAGGCGCGCGCCCAGCCCCAGCCGGAACAGCGGCAGGACCGCGCCGAGCAGGCCGCCCCGGCGCGCCAGGACCACACCGGAGCGCACGTGCGCCACCGAGATCCCGGCGTCGGAGGCGGGCGCCGTGGCGCCCTCCCAGTCGACCACCAGATCGGCGAGGAACCCCATGCCGCGCGGCGAGTCCTCATCGGTCACGGTGTGCCCGGTGTCGCCGTAGTAGCCCACGGCCGAGGCCGACACCAGCCGCCGCGGCGGCCGCGCCATCCCCGCCAGCGCGACGGCGAGGACACGGGTCCCCATGACCCGGCTCTCGCGGATCCGGTGCTTGTAGCGCGGGGTCCAGCGCGCCGGGCCCAGCGGGGCACCCGCCAGGTGCACGACCGCGTCGGTGCCCGCCAGCCGATCGGTGTCCACGCCCCCGCCGGCGGGGTCCCAGCGGACCTCGGCCAGGTCCCGCGGCGCGCGGCGGACCAGCCGCAGCACCTCGTGGCCGTCCTCGGTCAGTGAGCGGGACAGAGCGGTTCCGACCAGGCCCGATGCCCCCGTGATCGCGATGCGCATGCCCCTGTGCCTACCCCCGGGCCCCCGGGTCACGCGCCGACCGCGCCGTGACCGCCAGGCGACCGGTGCCGGTCCGGCTCGCGAAAAGTCGGCCCGATTGCGCCAAAAGGCTGCGCGAAAGCACCTCGGGGGCCTACCTTTCTGTATGGGACACGGGACTCCCTGTGACGAACAGGGGTCCTCGGGGGCGGCGCACGCGCCGTCCCCGGCCACAGACCTTTGGTGATGGGGATCACCAGGGGATGGTGAATGGTGGGGTAAGAGGCGGGGCGGCATCCGACCGGATGCCGCCCCGCTGCCGTTGCCGCCGCCCGATGGCCAGGCCAGGGCGGATCCGGATCAGGCCAGGCCGAGCTCTGCCTCGAACGCGCCCTCTTCCAGGCGCTCCCGCACGCTCTGGAGGAACCGCGCGGCGTCGGCGCTGTCGATCAGCCGGTGGTCGTGGGTGAGCGCCAGGTAGGCCATCGAGCGGACCGCGATGACCTCGCCCAGCTCGGGGTCGTCGACCACCACGGGCCGCTTCACGACCGCGCCGGTGCTCAGGATCGCCACCTGCGGCTGGTTGATGATCGGGGTCTCGAACAGCGCGCCGACCTGCCCGGTGTCGGTCAGCGTGAACGTGCCCCCGCTCAGCTCGTCGGGGGTGAGCCCGCCGGTGTGGGCGCGCTCGGTCAGGTCGGCGATCTTGCGCGCGAGCCCGCCGAGGTTGAGGTCCCCGGCGTCCTTGACGACCGGCACGAGCAGGCCGCGCTCGGTGTCGACCGAGACCCCGACGTTCTCGATGCTGTGGTAGGTCACCTCGTAGCTGGAGCTGTCGATGACGGCGTTCAGCTTGGGGTGGACCTTCAGCGCCTCGGTGGCCGCCAGCGCGAAGAACGGGAAGAACCCCAGCTCCACGCCCTCGCGGGCCTCGAAGTCGGCGGCGGCCTTGCCGCGCAGGCGCGCGATGTCGGTGACGTCGACCTCGATGACCTGAGTGAGGTCGGCCGAGATCCGCTGCGACTCCGCCATCTGGTCGGCGATCGACTGCCGCAGGCGCGACATCTGCTCGGTGCGGCCGCGCAGCTTGGTGTCGGCGACCACCGTGCGCGCCGCCCGGGCGGGGGCGGCAGCGGCGGCCGGAGCGGCGGCGGGCGCCTCGCGGCGGGCGCGGGCGGCCTCCTGCACGTCCTGCTTGCGGATGCGCCCGCCCACACCGGTGCCGCGCACCGTGCTCAGGTCGACGCCCTCCTCGGCGGCGAGCTTGCGCACCAGCGGGGTGACGTAGGCCTCGGTGACGGCGTCGGTCCCGCTGGAGCGGCCGGTGCCGCTCAGGGTCTCGACGTCGACGCGCGGCGTGGACTCCTCGCGGCTGGGGCGCGCCGCGGGCTCAGGGGCCGGGGCGGGAGCGGGGGCCTCGGCCTTCGCGGGCTCGGGCTCCGGGGCGGGCTCCGGCTCCGGCTCGGGGGCGGCGGCCTCGGGTTCGGGCTCCGGGGCGGCCTCCTCGGCGCTGGGCGCGCCCTCCTCGGCGGGGGCCTCGCCGGCCTCACCGATCACCGCGATCTCGGCGCCGACCTCGACCGTCTCGTCCTCGTCGACGAGGATCCGGGTCAGCACCCCCGCGACCGGCGACGGGATCTCGGTGTCGACCTTGTCGGTCGAGACTTCGAGCAGCGGCTCGTCGACCTCGACGGTGTCGCCCTGCTTCTTGAGCCACTGCGTGACGGTGCCCTCGGTGACGCTCTCACCCAGGGCGGGCATGGAAACGGAAGTCGGCATGGGTTCCTCTTAGATGGACGTGCGAGAACGCGACGAGAACGGGGCGGGCACCAGCCCGCCCCGTCGGTGCGTCAGTCGTGGACGTGCAGCGGCTTGCCCGCGAGGGCGAGGTGCGCCTCGCCCAGCGCTTCGGACTGGGTCGGGTGCGGGTGGATGAGCTGCGCGACCTCCGAGGGCAGCGCCTCCCAGTTGTAGATGAGCTGCCCCTCGGCGACGAGTTCGCCGACGCGGCTGCCCACCATGTGCACGCCCAGGACCGGGCCGTCCTTCTGCGCGATGACCTTCACGGCGCCCTGGGTCTGCAGGATCTGGCTCTTGCCGTTGCCGCCGAGGTTGTAGTTCATCTCGACGGTGTCGTAGCCCCGCTCCTTGGCGACGGCCGAGGTGATGCCCACCGAGGCGACCTCGGGCTCGGAGTAGGTCACGCGCGGCACACCGTCGTAGTCGATCGCCGGCGGGTTGAGGCCCGCGATGCGCTCGGCCACGAAGATGCCCTCGGCGAAGCCCACGTGCGCGAGCTGGAGGGTGGGGATGAGGTCGCCCACGGCGTAGATGTTGCCGACGCCGGTGTGCAGGTTCTCGTCGACCTGGACGAACCCGCGGTCCAGGCGGATCCCCGCCTCCTCGTAGCCCAGCCCCTCCGAGACCGGGCCGCGGCCGATGGCCACGAGCAGGACCTCGGCCTCCAGCGTCTTGCCGCCCTTGAGGGTGACGTTGACGCCGGAGTCGGTGGTCTTGACGCTCTCGAACGGGGTGCCCAGCTCGTACTTGATGCCCCGCTTGCGGAACGCGCGCTCCAGCAGCTTGGAGCTGGACTCCTCCTCGACCGGTACCAGGTGCGGCAGCGCCTCGACGATGGTGACCTCGGCGCCGTAGGACCGCCACACGCTGGCGAACTCCACGCCGATGACGCCGCCGCCCAGGACCACCACGGACTCCGGCACGCGGTTCATCCGCAGGGCCTCGTTGCTGGTGATGACCTTGTCGCCGTCGATCTCCAGGCCCAGTGTCTTGGGCTTGGAGCCGGTGGCCAGCAGGATGTTGGTGCCCTTGTAGGCGGTGCCGTCGACGGTGACCTCGTCGGCCCCCGTGAGCTTGCCCTCGCCCTCGATGACGGTGATCTTGCGGGACTTGATCAGGCCCGTCAGCCCGCGGTGCAGGCCGGTGATCACCTTGTCCTTGTACTTGTGGACGCCGTCGATGTCGATGCCCTCGAAGGACGCCTTGACACCGAAGGTCTCGCTGTCCTTGGCGGCGTCGGCGACCTCGGCGGAGTGCAGCAGCGCCTTGGTGGGGATGCAGCCGTAGTGCAGGCAGGTGCCGCCCAGCTTGTCTTTCTCGATCAGGGCGACGCTCATGTCCAGCTCGGCCGCGCGCAGCGCCGCCGCGTAGCCGCCGCTGCCGCCGCCCAGGACGATGAGGTCGAAGGTGCCGCCGCTCTCGCTCACGGAAGGACACTCCTTGCTGTGGATGTTGGTGTGCGTCTGGTTGTCTCGAGGGTTCCGACCGCGCCGGGCCCGAGCGCGTGTCCCGCGCGGGCCCGGCGCCGGTCAGCCCCGGTCATTGGAGTGGGCTTCGGCGATCCGCACCAGCGTGCGGGCGCCCGCCCCGGTCCCGCCCTTGGGGGTGTAGCCGTAGGGGCCGCCCTCATTGAACGCGGGGCCTGCGATGTCAAGGTGGGCCCAGTCGACGCCGTCGGCGATGAACTCCTTGAGGAACACGCCCGCGCTGAGCATGCCGCCCCAGCGCTCCCCGGCGACGTTGGCGATGTCGGCGACCGCGGAGTCCAGGCCCTTGCGCAGCTCAGCGGGGAGCGGCATGGGCCAGGCGGACTCGCCTGCGGCAGCGGCGGCGTCGGTGACGCTCTCGCGGACGGAGTCGCCGTTGGCCATGACGGCGAAGACCCGGTTGCCCAGGGCGACCTTCTGCGCGCCCGTGAGGGTGGCGATGTCGACGATGAGGTCGGGCTCGTCCTCGTGGGCGCGCACCAGGGCGTCGGCCATGACGAGCCGGCCCTCGGCGTCGGTGTTGAGGACCTCGACGGTCCGGCCGCCGTAGACGGTCAGGACATCAGAGGGCCGCTGCGCGGTGCCGCTGGGCATGTTCTCGGCGATCGCCAGGTAGCCGATCACGTTCACCGCGGGCTTCAGCACGGCGATGGCCTGCAACGCCGCGAGGACCGCGGCGGCACCGCCCATGTCGGACTTCATGGCGTCCATGCCGGCGGCGGGCTTCAGGGACAGGCCGCCGGAGTCGAACGTGATGCCCTTGCCCACGAACACCACGGTGGAGGTGGCGTCGGGGTGGGTGTAGCCCAGGCGCACCAGGCGCGGGGCGTTGGACGAGCCCTGGCCGACACCGAGGATGCCGCCGTAGCCGCCTTCGGCGAGCGCGTGCTCGTCGAGGGTCTCGATGCTCAGGCCGTTCTCGCGGGCGACCTCCTCGGCGATGCCGGCGAGGTCTTCGGGGACCAGGTCGGCGGGGGAGGTGTTGACGAGGTCGCGGGCCAGGCCGACCGACCCGGCCAGGACCTCGGCGCGCTCGACCTCGGCGGCGGCGGAGCCGGCCGCGCTCACGACGAGCAGCCGCTCCAGGGGCTCGTCGGGCCCGGTGTCGGTGCGGTAGCGGGTGAAGGAGTAGTCGCCCAGCAGGGCGCCCAGGGCCACGGCCCCGGCCTCGCCGGGGCCCGAGGCGGGCAGCGCCAGTGCGACGGCGGCCTGGCCGCTGCGCGCACGCAGCGCGGAACCGGCCGCGCGGGAGAGGGTCTCGGAATCGAGCGCGTCGCCGTCGGCGGGGGCCGGCCCGAGGCCGACCGCGATCACGACGGGTGCGGTGACGGCACCGAGTGAGGGAACGCTGTACACCTCCTCGGCGGCGCCGCTCGCTCCCAAGAGCGACAGTGTCTTGCCGAGGCCGCCGCTGAAAGCGGCATCGACTTCGTGAGCGCCCGACGCGGGCTCCGGGCCATCGGCCCCGGAGTGGTAGCCGACGACTACCGCGTCGACGTCGAGCGAAGAGGGGGATTCCGTAATGACTGACAACGACGTGCTCACGAACCCGATGCTAGTCCTTATGACGTGCCGCCGGGCACGTGGCATGCGCCGTACCCCGGGGTCACACCGGGGCTGGGTGAAATGTCCTGACCGCGAAGAACGTCGCTTATTTGCGGGATGGGCGGTAGGGGAGGCGGGGAGGGGTGTGTGATCACCGGGGCGCCCTCACCTGCCCGTTCGCCGGTACAGGCGGGGGTGTGGGGCCGCGGTTAGCCGATTCGCTGTGGGCCGCGAACGCCCCGCTGGCCGGGAACGGCCGCGAGTTCCCGCGCGGTCCGGGCGGATGCGGGCCGCGCGGTGGTGAGCTGATGGGCCGTGTGAAGAAATGTGATGATCCTGACACGATCGTCCGATTCGGAGCCATGGCGTCCGCTCTGTGAGCGCCGCCCAACAGTACGAACAACCCGCCTTACGCCCTGGCAGCGAAGCTACCTCAGCGGCGGGCCAACAAGAAGTTGCAACAACCCACCCTCCGGCCCGGTAACATCCCAGCCCAACAAGCCTGCGCCCCGCGGACGCGGGGATGGACCCGGATGCCGCATCGCACCACTACGCAACGAACATTGCTCCCCGCACGTGCGGGGATGGGCGTGATACTCAGGCCGTCAAGGCCGCGAGGATCACCAGCGGCGTCGTAGTGGCGGTCTCGCAAAGGGCTCCCAAGACGTCGCCCGTAATACCTCCCAGTCGGCGTTTTGCGTGCCAGCGCAGGGCCGTCGCCGCGAGTTGTCCCCCGGCCACCGCCGCCACGCACGACAGGGCAAAGGCAGCGCTATGGGGCAGCCCCGTCAGCCCGGCGAGCAGAGCGACCGCGCCCGTTGTCGTGATCGCCGCCCCAACCGGCACGCTCCCCACCACCAATGCCCCCAGGCCCTCCTCCCTGGCCGGTCGGGTCCTGGGAGTGCAGGACCAGGTGATCGCCAAGCGGCCCGACATCGTCGCCACTACGACCGCACCCACCGCGGCCACCGACGAGGTCGCCGCGATGTCGCCCAAGGCCAGCACCTGCACCAGCAGCACCATCACCAGGGTGACAACGCCGAAGGGGCCGATGTCGGACCTCTTCATGATGTCCAGTGCCTCGCCCGCCGGGCGGGCGCTGCCCAAGCCGTCGGCGAGATCGGCCAGACCGTCCAGGTGGAGGCCGCGGGTGAGCAGCGCCAGCGCGCCGATCGCCAGCGCCGCCCCCAGGAGGGGGGACATCGACGTCAGCCCTGCGAGGAACAGCACCGCGCCCGCCACCGCGCCCAGGAGCAGCCCCGCTGCCGGGGACAGCGTCATCGCCCAGCCCGCCGCCGTGCGGTTGACGCGTTGCACCCGAACGGGGAACACGGTGAGCGTCCCCAGCGCCAGCCGCCCGCCATCGGCAGCATCGCGCGCTGACCAGGCCCAGCGGATCCGTCCCAGCGACCCCCATCGCCCCCACCGCCCCCCCGACCCCGTGCCGGGCTCGGTCACGGGAGGTCCACGATGCGCCCCGCCGCTGCCAGCAGGACCTGTTCCGATTCCGCGGCGAGGAGCTGGTTCAGCCGGCCCAGACGGTCGCGGAAGAGGTTCCCGCTCGCCGTTGCCGGGACGACCCCCGAGCCCACCTCATTTGTGACGGCGACGAGGAGGGCCGGGCACTGACGCCAGGCGTCGATCAGCTCGGCCTCGCGCGCCGCCAGGGTCTCCAGGGAGTCGGCGGGCGGGTCGTCCGACCACAGGCCGCAGGCGTCCATCACCCCGGCCAGCCAGGTGCCGACGCAGTCGAAGAGCACCGCGCCCGTCGCGTCCCGCAGGACCGCCGCGGCGTCCAGGGTCTCCTGGGTCTTCCACCACGTGGGGCGGCGCGAGCGGTGGGCCGCGACGCGCTCGGCCCAGGCGTGGTCGTCGCCCGGCTGCGGCCCCGTGGCCAGGTAGGTGACCTCGGGCTCGGCGAGGAGCCGCAGCTCCGCCTCCGCCGACTTGCCGGAGCGGGCGCCGCCGGTGATCAGCACCCGGTGCGGCCCGCCCACGCGGTCGGGCGGCCAGGCCGCCGGCGGGCACGACAGCTCGTGGCCGTCGGAGGGCGCGGACGCCCCCCACAGGCGGGCCCGGCGGTCGAACTCGGCGGGGGAGCGCACCCGGTGGTCGCCGCCGACCGCCACGACCACCGTCGTCCTGCCGACCACGCCCGCCCGGCGCAGCGCCCCGATGGCCTCTGGGGCCTCGACCACATCCACGATCACGACGTCCACCTGCTGCGACGGGAACGGCTCCCCCTCCGGGGAGCCGCCGGCCGGAGGGTCGGCGGGGGCTTCGGAGCATGCGTAGAGGAGGCGTCCGCCATCCGGACCGTCCACCCGGGTGCCGTACGGCGTGGCGGTGACGGTGTAGCCGTCGGGTGCCGGGGGCGCCGTGTCGCGCGCGCCCGGTTCTCGGAGGGTGAACGCCTGGTCCACCGTGAGGCGCACCGGTAACCGCCGGTTCTCGACCGCCCGGTTGCACGACGCGCATCGACAGCGGGGCGCGGGCCATCCAGCGGGGCCGGAGGTGCCCGAGAGTCGGATTCGCACGTTGGCCAGTTAACAGCATGTCGAAGGGCGGCGCGGCTAGGCTCTGCTGGGATGACCGGCCGTGCGGGACGGCGGGCCCAGGAGAAAGGTGACCCATGGCGTGGAGCTGGCGGTACGAGGCGGCCGATGGACGGGTGCTCGAAGACAGTGCGCTGCCCGGTGAGCTGTTCTCTTCCCGGGGCGACGCGGAGAGCTGGCTCGGCGAGAGCTGGCGCAGCCTCACCGATGCGGGTGCGTCGCAGGTCACGCTGCTCGAGGACGAGCGGCCGGTCTACTCGATGAGCCTCGCCGAGCCCACCGAGCCCGCCTGAGAACGGGCCGCCCGGCGGCCCTTCCGCACCCGTTTCCGCGCCGCCGGACCCGTGCGCGCACCGATTCCGGGCCGTGCGGCGGAGGTGGCGGGCACAGGGGTCGGGTCTCGGGCGCCTGCGGGGATATCGCCGCCGGTTCGGAAATCGAATCGAAACCTGCGGTACCGCTCGGCGACCGAGTCGCACCGCCTCATGGGCCCCGGTGCGCGAGGGCCCCGGCGGAGCGTCCGGCCGAGAAGCAAGTGGCGGGGCCGCCCATCCGGGCGGCCCCGCCACTGCGCTCCGTACTCCCTGGTTCCCCGTTCCCGTTTCCCAGCGGCCTACGGCCCTACTCCCCGCGCCCCTACGGCCGGGTTTCCGGGCTCACCGTGAGGGCCGGGTCGGTGATGATCTTGTCGCCCAGGACGCCGTCGATCCGGCTCAGCAGCTCCGCGTCGAGCTTCACGCCCGCGGCGCGGACGTTGCCGCGCACCTGCTCCGGGCGCGAGGCGCCGATGATGGCCGTGGAGACGTTGGGGTTCTGGAGGACCCACGCGATCGCCAGCTGGGCGAGGTCGAGCCCGGCCTCCTCGGCGATCGGGCGCAGTTCCTGCACGCGCTGCAAGAGGACCTCGTCCTCGGCCCAGCGCTGGATGAACCGGGCGCCGCTCTTCTCGTCGGTGGCCCGCGACCCCTCGGGCGGGGCCTGGCCCGGCAGGTACTTGCCGGTGAGGACGCCCTGCTCGACGGGCGACCACACGATCTGGCCCAGCCCTTCGCGCTCGGAGACGGGCACGACCTCCGACTCGATGACCCGCCACATCATGTTGTACCGCGGCTGGTTGGAGATGAGCCGGGTCAGCCCGAGCTCCGTGGCGATCCGCTGCGCGTTCTCGATCTCCTCGGCGCGCCACTCCGATACGCCGATGTAGAGGACCTTGCCCTGGCGGACGAGGTCGTCGAACGCCCGCATGGTCTCCTCCAGCGGGGTCGCATAGTCGTAGCGGTGGGCCTGGTACAGGTCGAGGTAGTCGGTGCCCAGGCGGCGGAGCGAGTTCTCCACCCCGCGGACGATGTGCTTGCGGGACAGGCCGCGGTCGTTCTTGCCGGGGCCGACCGGCCAGAACACCTTGGAGAAGATCTCCAGTCCGTCGCGGCGCTCGCCCTTGAGCGCGCGGCCCAGGACCTCTTCGGCCGCGCCTTGGGCGTAGGCGTCGGCGGTGTCGAAGGTGGTGATGCCCTCGTCGAGCGCGGCGCGCACGCACGCGACGGCCGCGTCCTCCTCGACCTGCGAGCCGTGGGTGATCCAGTTGCCGTAGGAGATTTCGCTGACGACGAGGCCGCTGCTGCCAAGATGACGGAATTCCATGGTCCGCACCTTAACTCCGTGTCCGTTGCGGCCCCGCGGCGGCGGGCCGGGTGACGGCCCGCCTGGGTCAGGCGCCGGGCGTGGGGACGGGGTCGCCCACCTTGACGCGCGGCTTGGGCAGCCGCAGCCGGCGGATCTGCAACTGGCGCATCGCCGCGTACATGCCCACGCCGCGGAGGGTGTCGTCGCCGGGGAACAGCTTGCGGGCTTCCTTCTTGATGCGGTTGCCGATGTAGAGGCCCTCGGCGACGATCGTGACCATCATCAGCGGCCAGATCACATAGGTGACGCCGAGCTGGAACTCGGGGAACGGCAGGAACAGCAGCACGATGATGGCCAGCGAGAAGTAGAGGAAGAACTCGCTGACGCTGCGCCGGGAGTCGACGACGTCGCGCGCATAGGCGCGCAGCGGGCCGTGGTCCTGGGGCCGGAAGTAGCGCTCCTCACCGCGGGCGGCGCCGCCGCGCTGGGCCGACCGCGTGGCTTCGCGCGCCTGGCGCTCGCGGTACTGCTTGTACGCCTCTTTACGGGTTTGGGGCGCATTGAGGGGGCGACGCAGGGTCTTTTCTGCCTCGCTGCGCTTTGGGGTCGGCGCACCTTTTTTCGGGGTATATCCCTTAGGTTGGGTGGCCTCAGTAGCCTCAGTACTGGCAGAGCCGGTCACGGCCGGCTCTTCGGATGCGGAAGCGGAGCGACGTCGGAACACAGCCCCCAGGGTAGCCGGTCCGAGCTTCATGGCGACCGCTCGCCAGAGCGCGTAGGGTTGGATGCAGCGCCCGCCGGGAACAGCCGATGTACGGACCGAGAAGGGGACGGCCACGCCGATGAGCGTGTTTCAGCGACTTTCCATGATCTTCAAGTCCAAGGCCAACAAGGCCCTGGACTCCGTCGAGGACCCCCGCGAGACCCTCGACTACTCTTATCAGAGGCAGCTGGAACTCTTGCAGAAGGTCCGGCGCGGGGTGGCCGACGTCGCCACGTCGCGCAAGCGGGTCGAGTTGCAGGTCCAGCAGCTCGAACAGCAGTCCGGCAAGCTCGAGAACCAGAGCCGCGCGGCGCTCGGCCAGGGCCGTGAAGACCTCGCGCGCGAGGCGCTCACCCGCCGCTCGGGGCTCCAGCAGCAGATCGAGTCCCTCAAGCAGCAGCACGAGCAGTTGCAGGGCGAGGAGCAGAAGCTCACCCTGGCCGCGCAGCGCCTCCAGGCCAAGGTCGACGCGTTCCGCACGCGCAAGGAGACCATCAAGGCCACCTACACCGCGGCGCAGGCCCAGACCCAGATCAGCGAGGCGTTCTCCGGCATCTCCGAGGAGATGGGCGACGTCGGCATGGCCGTGCAGCGCGCCGAGGACAAGACCGCCGAGATGCAGGCCCGCGCCGGCGCCGTCGACGAACTCCTCGCCTCGGGTGCGCTCGACGACGTCACCGGCACCTCCAAGGACGACATCCAGGCCGAGCTCGACCGCATGGCCAGCACCAGCGGCGTCGAACTCGAACTGGAGCGGATGAAGCAGGAGCTCGGCACCGGCGGCAACGGTGGCGGCTCCGCCCCCCAGATCGAAGGCGGAAACGGCCAGGCGTCGGGCAACGGCAACCAGGTGCAGCCCTACCGCCAGGGGGAGGGCGCATGATCGTCCGCATCATGGGCGAGGGGCAACTCGACCTCTCCGACGCCGACCTTGACCTGCTCAACGGGTTCGACCACACCCTGGAGCAGGCGATCGCCCTCGGCAACGAGGACGAGTTCCGGCAGGCGCTGACCGACCTGCTGGCCAAGGTCCGCGAGGACGGCAAGCCGGTGCCCGCCGACTCGCTGGCGCCGTCGCAGTTCATCCTGCCGCCCGCTGATGCGTCCATGGACGAGGTCCGGGCCATGCTCGGCGACGAAGGGCTCATCCCCGACCCCACCTGAGCGTCCCACGGCCTCCCGGTATTCGGCTGCTGCGCCTGCGGCCGCCCGGCACACGACGTGCCGCGGCGGCCGCACGCGTATCCGCACCTTGCCCCTTGCTCCTTGTTGCCTGTTCCCTGTTCGTTCCCCGTTCGCTCCGGCCGCCGCCGGGTCGGCCGACTCACAACCGGGCCTAACGGAATTCACGCCCCGCGTGGCTAGACTGCGATCAAGGCCGGGGCGGCGGGAGCCGCCGGGCCGGCACGGATGCACCCGGTGAAAGGCCGCCGCTGTGGCAGGATCCAAGTTCATTCCCGACCGCGGGCTGACCACCCGCATGGTCCTGACGATGTCTCTGCTGGGCATCCTGTACGTGGCGTTCATCATCGCTCTGGTGCTGGTCGGCCTGAACATCTGGCTCGTCGTGGCGATCGTCGTCGGCTTCGGGCTCTTCCAGTACTTCTCCTCCGACAAGATCGCGATGTTTTCCATGGGCGCCCGCGAGGTCTCGCCCGAACAGGCCCCCGAGCTGCACGCCGTCGTCGACCGGCTGTGCGCCATGGCCGACATGCCCAAGCCCAAGGTCGCCATCGCCCGGACCGATGTGCCCAACGCCTTCGCCACCGGCCACAACAGCAAGACCGCGGTCGTGTGCGTGACCACCGGCATCATGCGCCGCCTGGAAACCGCCGAACTGGAGGCGGTGCTCGCCCACGAGCTGTCGCACGTCGCCCACCGCGACGTCATGGTCATGACCATCGCCGGGTTCCTCGGCATCGTCGCCGGCTTCCTCACCCAGATGGGCCTGCGGTTCGCGCTGTTCTCCGGCGGCGGGCGGGGTCGGGGCCAGAACAACCCGGCGATCGTGGCGCTGGCCGTGGTGGCGGTGAGCGCGATCGTGTGGGCGCTCAGCTTCCTGCTCACCCGCGTCCTCTCGCGCTACCGCGAGCTTTCCGCCGACCGCGCCGCCGCCTACCTCACCGGCCGCCCCTCCGCCCTGGGCAGCGCGCTCACCAGGATCACCGGCGACATGGCCCGCATCCCAACGGACGACCTGCGCAAGGCCGAGCCGTTCAACGCGTTCTTCTTCACCCCGGCGGCCGCCCCGAAGGGGTTCAGCCTCAGCACCCTCTTCGCCACCCACCCGCCGATCGAGCAGCGCCTCTCCCAGCTCGCCGACATCTCCCGGCAGCTCGGCACCGGGGCCTGAGGAGCGCGCGGTCCCTGTTCGCCCGACCCCGAAAGGCACGACCAGCGCCATGAGTTTCCTCCGGGCCCTGCTGGGCCGCTCCAAGCCCGCGAAGCCCGACCTCGACGCCCTCTTCGGGCTGCCGTCGGCGGCCGTCACCCTCCAGGCCACGGCGGGCTTCCAGCCCACCGGGACCGGGTCGGTGGCCTTCCGCGCCAGCGAGGGGCAGGCGTTCGCCACCCTGGAGCGCGACATCACCGACCTGCTCAACGCCGACAACGGCCCCGCGGTCGAGCCCGTCGCCGACGACTACGGCTACACCTGGCTGGTCCTGCGCTCGCCCGAAGGCCAGGAGTCCGACGTCTCCTCCCTGGTCACCGACATCCACGCGGTGAACTCCTCACTGGAGAGCGCAGGCTACGGCCCCTCGCTGCTGTGCTCCCTGGTCACCTTCGCCGACCCCAAGGGACGCCGGGTCGCCCTGGTCTACCTCTACAAGCGCGGCACCTTCTACCCGTTCGCCCCACTGGGCGGGCAGCGCCGCGACAACGCCCTCGAACTTCAGACCGAGGCGGCCATCGGCAACGACCTCGCCGTGGAGAAGGACAAGGCCCGCTGGTTCCCGGTTTACGGGGCGCCCGGGCTCTGACGCACATCCGGCGCCCCGGCCTCTGACGCATATGCGCGGTGACCCGCGGTGACGGACCACCCCGAGTGTGGTCTGGACCACCCCGGGACGGCACACTGACCTGGTGCGCATCATCATCGCTCCAGACAAGTTCGCCGGGACGCTCACCGCCCTCGAAGCCGCGCAGGCCGTGGCCGACGGCTGGCGCAGCGCTGATCCGACCGTCGACGCCGAGCTGGTCCCGCTGTCCGACGGCGGCCCCGGGTTCGTCGAAGTCCTGCACACCGCCCTGGGCGGCACCCTCGCCCAGGCCACCGTCACCGGCCCCTTGGGCGAGCCCGTCCAGGCCGTCTACCTCCTCGCCGGCGACACCGCCTACATCGAGAGCGCGCAGGCCTGCGGCCTGCACCTGGTGGCGCCCGACGCCCGCGACGCCGGGAACACCACCACCCTGGGCGTCGGGGAACTCATCGCCCACGCGATCGCCGCCGGGGCCCGCACGCTCGTCGTCGGCCTGGGCGGCAGCTCCACCAACGACGGGGGCGCCGGCATGCTCGCCGCCCTCGGCGCGGGGCCGCGCGACGCGCTGACCCGCGGCGGCGGCGCGCTCGCCGGACTCACGGCGACCGTCGACCTCGCCCCGGCGCGCGCCGCGACCGAGGGCGTCACGCTCATCGCCGCCACCGACGTCGACAACCCGCTGCTCGGGCTGCACGGCGCCAGCGCGGTGTTCGGTCCGCAAAAGGGCGCCGACGACAACGAGGTGCAGCGCCTCGACGCCGCGCTGACCGTGTTCGCCGACGCCACCGACCCCGACGGGGCTCTGCGCGACGCCCCCGGAGCGGGCGCGGCGGGCGGGCTCGGCTACGCGCTGCTCCTGCTGGGCGGCACCGTGGAGTCCGGTGTGGCGCGGGTCCTTGAGGCGGTGGACCTGGACCGGCTCGCGGCAGGCGCCGACCTGGTCATCACCGGTGAGGGCTCCTTCGATTTCCAGTCGCTGCGCGGCAAGCTGCCGCACGGGGTCGCGCGCGCGGCGGCCGCCCACGGGGTGCCGTGCGTGGTCACCGCCGGGGTGGTGTCGGTGGGCCGGGCCGAGGCCGCTGCGGCCGGGATCACCGAGACGTATTCCCTGGTGGAGTCGGCGGGATCGACCGAGGCGGCGCTGACCCGCTCGGCCGAGGAGCTGCGCGGCCTCGCCGCCCAGGTGGCCCGCCGCTGGACGTCGTAGGGCGCCATCCAAGGCCCCATCCATCCCCAGCCTCCCAACCCGTGATGGCGGCATCGCCCTATACGACCTAACCTGGGGGGAGACCTAACCTGGCTCAAGCAAGTGGGACGCTTCCCCGCCACTGGCAGGAATGCACCACGCGGCCCCGGCGTTGACCACGTCCGAGGGGCAACCGGGTCGCAGTGGCGGCCACACCGCATTTTCGGAGGAGTTGGCAGATGACGGTTCAGAGCGAGGCCACGACGGCGGGCATCATCCTGACCGACGAAGCGTCGGGCAAGGTGAGGGCCCTGCTGGAGCAGGAGGGCCGCGACGACCTCCGGCTTCGCGTCGCCGTGCAGCCGGGTGGCTGCTCGGGGCTGCGGTACCAGTTGTTCTTCGACGAGCGTGAACTCGACGGCGACGTCGTCGCCGACTTCGGCGGCGTCGGGGTCGTGACCGACCGCATGAGCGCCCCCTACCTCATGGGCGCCACGATCGACTTCGTCGACACCATCGAGAAGCAGGGCTTCACCATCGACAACCCCAACGCCACCGGCTCCTGCGCCTGCGGCGACTCCTTCAACTAACGAAGGAGCGGGAGGGGAGCGGCACCGGCCCGGCCGGCGCGCCAGCGCGCCGCGTCGGCACCGTTGTCCCCGCCCCTGTCAGGCCGCTGTCAGGCCGCACCGCGGCTCTCGGGCCCGCGCGCACGCAATGTGCGCGCGGGCCTTCGCCGTCTCCGGCGGCGGCATCGCTCGCGCTCATGGGTTCTCGGGGTCTCGACTCCGGCCCGGGGCCCCTGGGTAGTCTTGGGCTTTGTTCCGTCTCCCGACCCAAGGAGCCCTCAGCAGTGCGCATCGCGGTTACCGGATCGATCGCCACCGACCACCTGATGACCTTCGAGGGCCGGTTCGCCGAGCAGCTCATCGCCGACCAGCTCGAGCAGGTTTCCCTGTCCTTCCTGGTCGACGAGTTGGAGGTGCGCCGCGGAGGCGTCGCCGCCAACATCTGTTTCGGCATGGGCCGCCTCGGCCTGAGCCCCCATCTCGTCGGCGCGGTGGGCGCCGACTTCGACGAGTACCGGGCCTGGCTGGAGCGCCACGGCGTCGACACCTCCGCGGTGCACGTCTCGGAGCTGCGCCACACCGCCCGCTTCGTGTGCACCACCGACCGCGACCACAACCAGATCGCCTCGTTCTACGCCGGTGCCATGGCCGAGGCGCGCAACATCGAGCTCGCCCCGCTGTCGGAGCGTGTGGGCGGGCTCGACCTCGTGCTGGTGGGCGCCGACGACCCCGAGGGCATGCTGCGCCACAGCGACGAGTGCCGCGACCGCGGGCTGCCCTTCGCCGCCGACCCCTCGCAGCAGCTCGCGCGCATGGAGGGCCCCGAGGTCCGCCGCCTCATCGAGGGCGCGACCTACCTGTTCACCAACGAGTACGAGAAGGCGCTCGCCGAGCAGAAGACCGGGTGGAGCGAGGACGAGATCCTGGAGCGGGTCGGCACCCGGATCACCACCCTGGGCGCCAAGGGCGTGCGCATCGACCGCCGCGACCAGCCGCCGCTGGACGTCCCCGCGGCCGCGGTCGGCGCGAAGGTCGACCCCACGGGTGTCGGCGACGCGTTCCGCGCGGGGTTCCTCGCCGGGCTGGCCTGGGGCCTGTCCCTGGAGCGCTGCGCGCAGGTGGGCAACGCCGTGGCCGTGCACTCGCTGGAGGTCAACGGGCCGCAGGAGTACCACCTGACCGGCGCGACCCTGCTGGAGAAGGTGACCCGGTCCTACGGCGAGGACGCCGCGCGCGACGTCGCCGAGCACGTGGCCTGACACCCCGCGTCGGTCCGCGGACCGGACCGACGCTCCCGGTCCCCGCGGTGCGCGCCGCGGGGACCCTTTTGATCTCGGCTGGTCCCGGCTGTTCCCGGCTATTCCCGGACCCCGCCGCCCGGACCGGCGGGGGCCTGGTTGCGGGCCAGCAGGTCGTAGAGGGCCCGTTCGAGCTGGCAGGGCGCGGTCACCGGGGCGCTCCACGGGATGCGGATGAGCACGGGGTGCTGGGCCCCGGTGGGGTTCACCCACAGCGTGGCGCCGGCAGAGTCCAGCTCCCACAGCCACGCCGCGCCTTCGGGAGCCTCGGGCAGATGGCGCAGCGCGGCGCTCAGCTCGTCGCGGTGCCGGTCGTTGACGTGGCGCAGGATGTGCTCGGCCGCGCCGGTCAGGGGGTCGGGCCGGGCATCGCGGAATGCTTCGCCGTCGATGACCCCCGCTGCGTCGTATGTGTGGTAAATCACGGTCGCGGGCTCTACCCGGGCGAGCAGGGGGGTGTCCGGCGTGGGATCATCGTCTACTGCGGCGAGCAGCTCTTCGTCCGGGTGGCTTTCGGCCACGGCGAGGGCGGCCTCGCGGCGCTCGCCTGCGGGGATGACCGACACCCAGCCCTCGCACCACAGGCGGGCGCGTACAGTAGGTGTCCGACCCACATGCCGCATCGCGCAGAGATCGACGCCGACCGCAAGGTCGGCGCGTCCGTGCCGCCGTGCCCGCAGCGCTTCGTGCAGCGGGTGTCGGGCGTCGATCCACAGGATCGTGCGACCGGCGTGATCGACCGCTCCGCGCACGCTGAAATGCGTGCCGGGATAGTCAGCCGACGTCGCCATGGTGGGGGTCGCCGTGGCGGCGAGGGAACGGACCCGTTCGACGACGGACGGGCAGGGTGGTCGCATTGACACCTCCTAGACTTAGGCAAGCCTTACCTAGGATTCCCGTTTTTGCAAGATCCACATAGACGGAGGAACACGAATGCGCTACACCGGACCGAAGGTGCGGTTGTCCCGGCGCGCCGGTACCCCGCTGACCCGTAAGGCGGTCAGCTACTTCGAGAAGCGTCCGTACCCCCCGGGTGAGCACGGCCGCCGCGTGCGTCGCTCCACCAGCGACTACGCCGTCCGGCAGGCCGAGAAGCAGAAGCTTCGCTGGTACTACGACCTCTCGGAGAAGCAGCTCGCGCGCATCTACGAGAACGCCAAGAAGCGCCCGGGCCGTACCGGTGAGGAGATGATCGCCGAACTGGAGCTCCGGCTCGTGACGGTGGTCCTGCGCTCCGGGCTCGCCCCCTCGATCTACGCCGCCCGCCAGTACATCACCCACGGTCACATCACCGTGGACGGGCGCAAGGTCGACATCCAGTCGTACCAGGTGAAGCCGGGCCAGATCATCAGCGTGCGGGACAAGTCCAAGCAGACCGTCCCGTTCGTCGAGGCCTCCGAGGGCGTCCACGCCGACGACAAGATCGCCGGCTACCTCGCGGTCAGCCACAAGGACCTGCGCGTCGCGGTCGTCGACCGCCCCAAGCGCGAGCAGGTCCCGGTGCCCTTCGACGAGCAGCTCGTCGTCGAGTACTACGCGCGCTAGAGCCGCAGGCTCCACCGCGCCGCCGCGGGCCGTGTGTCCAACGGGCACACGGCCCGCGGCCGTCTGCGCGCTGCCTCCGCGGTTTCCACAGAGCCCGTCAGTACATCCGCCGGATGTGGAAGGCGTGGCCCTGCGTGAGCGGGACCTCGCCCACGAACTGCTGCATCTTCAGCCGGCACCACGAGGGGATGTCGGTCCGGGCGGCGGGGTCGTCGGCGGTGACCGCGATGACCGAACCGATCGGCACCTCCCGGATGCGCCCGGCGAGCATGATGATCGGGATCGGGCACTTGCGGCCGATCGCCTCCACGGTCACCAACGGCTGGTCCGACACTGACGCTCTCCTTTGCGTGTCCTGCTGCGCCCGTATCCCATTCTTTACCCACGTTGACGGCTAACCGGCACCCGGTTAAGCGTCCGATAAAACCAGCGATACGCTCGGCCTGACCGTTCTCGAGGGCGATCCGGCGCGAACCGCCGTGGCCGGCGGCCCACCCGCACCGCGCGACGAGTCCGGAAGGGGAACGCTGATGGGTGTCCGAACACGCTCCGCGGGGCGCGCGCACCCCAACACGCGTCCCTTTCGGCCCCTGATCGGCGCAGCAGGTGGATCGCGCTAATGTTGCCCCTTGACAAGCTTTGGACATACGACCGCCCGCGCGTGCGTCGCGGGCATCACCGCTGGGAAGGCATTCCGTGAGTCCGACCCGCCATAGGAATCGGCGCCCCGCGCTGCGCCGATGGGCACCACGTGGCGCCGCGCTCGCCGCGTTGGGCATAGCCGCGACCGGCTGCGCGTGGGAGCAGAACGAGTTCACTCGACTGGGCATCCCGGAGCCGATCACCGAACAGGCCGAGCGCGTCCTCATGCTCTGGCAGGGTTCGTGGGTGGCGGCCTTCGCGGTCGGCATCCTCGTGTGGGGGCTGATCATCTGGTCGGTCATCTTCCACCGCAAGCGGTCCGAGCAGCTTCCGCCGCAGGTGCGCTACAACCTGCCCATCGAGGCCCTCTACACCGTTCTGCCGATCGTGGTCATCGCGGTCCTCTTCTACTTCACCGCGCGCGACCAGACCTACCTGCTGGAGACCGACGAACCGGCCGACACCAACATCGAGGTCGTCGGCTTCCAGTGGAGCTGGCAGTTCAACTACCTGACGGAGCCCAACCCCGACGGCGAGGCCAACCCCGAGTCGCAGCGGGAGTTCTCCGTCGAGGGCACCCCCGATGACGTCCCCACCCTGGTGGTGCGCGAGGGCGACGTCGTCCACTTCGACCTCGTCTCGCCCGACGTCATCCACTCGTTCTGGATCCCGTCGTTCGCGTTCAAGATGGACGTCATCCCCGGACACCCCAACGAGTTCCAGGTCCAGATCAAGGACGACGTCATCCCCGAGGGCCAGGACTCCGCCACCTTCGCCGGCCGCTGCGCCGAGCTGTGCGGTGTCGACCACGCCCGGATGCTCTTCAACCTTGAGGTCATGACCCCCGAGGCCTACGACGCCTGGTACGCCGAGCAGCTCCAGAACGCCGCGACCGAGGCCGAGCAGCAGGCGGCGCGCGACGAGGAGCAGCAGATCGTCGAGGACCCGCGTCCCGAGAACCAGCCCGCCACCGGCGACGCCGAGGGCGGCACCGCGACCGAGGACACCCCCGCCACCGAGGGCGCTCCCGAGCCGCAGACGGCCGAGACGGCCACGGAAGAGGAGGGTGGCAACTGATGGCGACCACAGTGGCGGCCCCCACGGGCTCCGCGGGCCCCGCCCCGGCCACCCCCAAAGGCTCGATCATCGTCGGCTGGCTGACGTCGACCGACCACAAGGTGATCGGGTACATGTACCTCATCACCTCGTTCGCGTTCTTCATCTTCGGCGGCATCCTGGCGCTGATCATCCGCGCCGAGCTGTTCCTGCCGGGCATGCAGGTCGTGACCGCCGAACAGTTCAACCAGCTGTTCACCATGCACGGCACGATCATGCTGCTGATGTTCGCGACCCCGCTGTTCGTCGGGTTCTCCAACATCATCCTGCCGCTGCACATCGGCGCACCCGATGTGGCGTTCCCGAGGATCAACCTCTTCGGGTACTACCTGTACCTGTTCGGCAGCCTCATCGCCGTCGGCGGGTTCCTCACCCCGGGCGGCGCGGCCAGCTTCGGCTGGTTCGCCTACACCCCGCTGTCCGACGCGGTCCGCTCGCCGGGCCTGGGCGGCGACCTGTGGATCCTGGGCCTGGCCGTCAGCGGTCTGGGCACCATCCTCGGTGCGGTCAACTTCATCACCACCGCCCTGTGCATGCGCGCGCCGGGCATGACGATGTTCCGGATGTCGATCTTCTCCTGGAACACCGTGCTCACCAGCGTGCTGGTGCTGATCGCCTTCCCGGTGCTGACCGCCGCCCTGATCGCCCTTGGCGCCGACCGCATGGTCGGGACGCACGTCTTCGACCCCGCGCACGGCGGGGCGATCCTCTGGCAGCACCTGTTCTGGTTCTTCGGCCACCCCGAGGTGTACATCATCGCGCTGCCGTTCTTCGGCATCGCGACCGAGATCCTGCCGGTGTTCAGCCGCAAGCCGATCTTCGGCTACAAGAGCCTCGTGGGCGCGACCATCGCCATCGCCGGCCTGTCGGTCACCGTGTGGGCGCACCACATGTTCCCGACCGGCGCGGTGCTGCTGCCGTTCTTCTCGTTCATGTCGTTCGTCATCGCGGTGCCCACCGGTGTGAAGTTCTTCAACTGGATCGGCACCATGTGGCGCGGCCAGCTGGTCTTCGCCACCCCGATGCTGTTCACCGTGGGCTTCCTGGTGACCTTCCTGTTCGGCGGCCTGACCGGCGTGCTGCTGGCGTCGCCGCCGATCGACTTCCACGTCACCGACTCCTACTTCGTCGTGGCGCACTTCCACTACGTGGTGTTCGGCACCGTGGTCTTCGCGATGTTCGCGGGCTTCTACTTCTGGTGGCCCAAGTTCACCGGGAAGATGCTCAACGAGCGCCTGGGCAAGATCCACTTCTGGCTGCTGTTCTTCGGCTTCCACGGCACGTTCCTCGTCCAGCACTGGCTGGGTGCCGAGGGCTTCCCGCGCCGCTACGCCGACTACCTGCCCACCGACGGCTTCACCGCCCTCAACCAGTTCTCGTCGATCAGCTCGTTCGTCCTGGGCGCGTCCACGCTGGTGTTCTTCTGGAACATGTGGGTCACCCACAAGAACGCACCCAAGGTCGAGGTCGACGACCCCTGGGGCTACGGCTGCTCCCTCGAATGGGCCACCTCCTGCCCGCCGCCGCGGCACAACTTCACGTCGCTGCCGCGCATCAGGTCCGAGCGCCCCGCGTTCGACCTGCACCACCCGCACGCGGCCGCCCCGGGTGCGGCCGCCCGACCGGTCAGCAGCGAGGGGTAGGGCGAGTTCACCATGAAGATGCAGGCCTATCTGTTTATGGGCGTCTCGACCTTCTTCGGCCTGGTCGCGGGGTTGTACGCCTACTGGTCCTACGCCGCCGAGGGCTACATCGAGTGGACCGGAACGGTCGCGCTGGTGGTCTCGGTCGGGTTCGGCTGGATGATCGGGTTCTGGCTCTGGCAGTCCGCCCGCCGCAGTGAGCGCTTCCACGGGCTCGCCCCCGAGGAGCGCCTCGACGGCGAGATCGCCGAGAACGCCGGCGAGTACGGGTTCTTCAGCCCGCACAGCTGGTGGCCGCTGTTCGTCGCCCTGTCGGTCGCGTTCATGGCGGTCGGCGTGGCGATCGGCTGGTGGATGGTGGCGGTCGGCGCGTTCGCCGTCCTCCTCACCGCGATCGGCTGGGTCTTCGAGTACTACCGCAAGGAGTTCCAGCACTAGGAGTGACCGTCGCGGCGGCCCCTCCGCGCCGCCGCGACACGCCGGGCAGTGTGCGCGAAATGCCTTATGCCCTGGTCCGTCCCCGGTCGGTCCCTGATTTCCGCTGAAATCGGGACCGGCCGGGGTATCGTTTTTCAGGGGGCAGATACCCACTGTCGGTAAGCGGCCGTAGAAAGCCGACCGTGGCCGGTTTTCCGGGGATCGAGGGGGAGACGCACCTTTCCCGCGATGCCACGTGTCCCACGGAGTGATGGGCCTCAGGGGTTCCAATCGACGTGGAGGTTGCACGGTGAAGGGCAGCACATCTACAGCGGGGTACCGCAGCGTCGGTGCCGGAGCGGCGGGGTCCGCGATCATCCTCACGGCGGCCTGCACGAGCCTGTGGGCCGGCGCCACCGGGACCGGTGACGGGGGCGACCCGGTGGCGATCGAGATCACGCCGGCCGACGGCACGGGCGATGCCCGGTCCAACGTCCCGATCACAGTCGGTGCCGCCAACGGCACCATCACCGATGTCCGGGTCGAGCAGGCGGGCGGCGGCCCCGACGGGGACATCCCCGCGCGGCTCGGCGTCGAGCCCGAAGGGGCCGACGGCGACCGGTACGCCATGACCGGCGTCCTCAACAAGGCCAGGACCGAATGGGTCAGCGACTGGAACCTCGTCCCCGGCGCCGATGTCACGGTCACCGCCACGGGGGTGAACGATGACGGCGCCGAGACCGAGGTCGTCAGCAGGTTCTCCACGGAGCCGACCGCCAAGGGCAAGGGCCTGGACCTGGAGTCCAACTTCCCCGCCGGCGGGCAGACCGTCGGGGTGGGGATGCCGGTCATCGTCAACTTCGACCTGCCGGTGGAGAACAAGGAGCAGGTCGAGAACTCCATCGAGGTCACCTCGGAGAAGCCCGCACAGGGCGCCTGGAACTGGTTCGGCGACACGATGGCGGTGTTCCGGCCGGAGAAGTACTGGGAGCCCGACCAGAAGGTGTCGGTGGACATGCGCCTCGCCGGCGTCGAGGCGTCCCCGGGCGTGGTCGGCACCCAGAACCGCAGGCTCGACTTCCAGGTGGGCCGCGAGCAGATCACCACGGTCGACGACGACGCACACGAGATGACCGTCCGGCGCGACGGCGAGACCGTCAAGACGTTCCCGATCAGCAACGGTCGAGGCGACACCGAGCGCTACACCACCACCAACGGCATCCACCTGACCATGGAGAAGTACGAGGACATGGTCATGGACTCGTCCACGGTGGGCGTCCCCGCGGGCAGCGCGGAGGCCTACCGGCTCGACGTCAGCTGGGCGGTCCGGTTCTCCAACAGCGGCGAGTTCGCCCACGCGGCGCCCTGGAACGGCAACGTGGGCTCGGCCAACACCAGCCACGGCTGCACGAACATGTCCACCGAGGACGCCAAGTGGTTCCACGACGAGACGCTGATGGGCGACCCCTACATCGTCGAGGGCACCGAGCGCGAGCTCGAGGTCGACAACGGGTGGGGCTTCTGGCAGCGCTCCTGGGACGACTGGCTCGCAAACAGCCCTACGGGGGAGCCCGACGCCACCACCGAGGCCGGGACCCCCGGCAGCGTCCACGGGGCGGCGTAGGCGCGGCTGGAGCCCGGAGAGCACCAAAGCCGAAGGCCCGGCCGCCCCCTGAGAACGAACAGGGGCGGCCGGGCCTTTCCATGGCACTGAGCCGGTGCTCAGGTACTCAGTGCGTGTTGGCGGGCTCCGTGGTGTCGACCGCGGCCTCGTGGTGGGCGCGGTCGGCGGAGTCGCCTCCGTGGTGCAGGTGGTGGCCGGTGTGCGGCTCGACACCTTCGAAGGACACGTTGTCGCGCGTGTACCAGTCGGCCAGCCGCACACGGAGCCGGCCCATGAGGCCGCGGGCCTGGGGCGACTCCACACCGTTGGCGTCGACGGCCTCGTCGACGTCGATGCGGGGCACCTCCTCCTTGCTCTGGAGGATGTGCACGGTGTCGTCCGAGGACTCCTTGTGGACCTCGATGAACTCACCGCTGGGCAGCTGCTTGACGTGGCCGCTCTCGTAGCCGTGCTCCAGCGTCTCGCGGTCGCGGCGCTGGAGGCCCAGGCAGATCCGCTTGGTGATGATGAAGCCCAGGATCGGCCCCGCGATCACCGCGACACGGAAGAACCAGCTCAGCGAGTACAGGCTGATCGAGAACGTCTCCGAGAGGATGTCGTTGGATCCGGCGAGCCACAGCAGGCCGTAGAACGTGATCCCCGCGACGCCCATGCCAGTGCGGACCGGGGCGTTGCGCGGCCGGTCGGCCATGTTGTGGTGGCGCTTGTCGTTGGTGACCCACGCTTCGAAGAACGGCCAGACGGCCATGGCTCCGAAGATCAACCCCGGGATGACCAGCCCCGGCACCAGCACACCGGTCGGGATGGCATACCCGGCGATGTTGATGTCGAAGTAGTTCGGGAAGAGCCGCAGCGCCCCCTCCATGAAGCCCATGTACCAGTCGGGCTGGAGCCCGGAGGTGATGGACGTCGGGGTGAACGGCCCGAACAGGTGCACCGGGTTGATCTGCACGAACGCGCTGAGGCCCACGGTCACGGCGAACACGAAGAAGAAGAACCCGCCCGCCTTCACGGCGAACCCGGGGAACATCGGCGTGCCGACGACCTTCTTGTTCGTGTGACCCGTGCCCGGGTACTGCGTGTGCTTCTGGTGCCACAGGATCATGAAGTGCGCCGCGATGAGCGCGAGCAGCAGACCCGGGATCAGCAGGATGTGCAGCATGTACAGGCGCGGGATGATGTCCTCGCCGGGGAACTCCCCGCCGAACAGGAACATCGAGATGTAGGTTCCCACGACCGGCAGCGACAGCATCACGCCCTGGAGGATGCGCACGCCCATGCCCGACGGAAGGTCGTCGGGCAGCGAGTAGCCGAACAGCCCCTCCAGCATGGTCAGGGTGACGATCGCGACACCGATGAGCCAGTTGATCTCGCGCGGCTTGCGGAACGCGCCGGTGAAGAACACCCGGAGCATGTGCACCAGCATCGACGCCGCGAAGATCAGCGCCGCCCAGTGGTGGATCTGGCGCACCAGGAAGCCGCCGCGGACATCGAAGTCGATGTAGAGCGTGGAGGCGTAGGCCTCGCTCATGGTGACACCGTGCAGGCGCTCGTAGGAGCCGTCGTACACGATCTCGGCCATGCTCGGCTTGAACCACAGTGTCAGGAAGACACCGGTGAGCAGCAGGATGATGAACGAGTACAGCGCGATCTCGCCCAGCATGAACGACCAGTGGTTCGGGAAGACCTTGCGCAGGTTCTTCTCACCGGTCTTGGCCAGGTGGAACCGGTCGTCGATCCAGTTGCCCGCGCCCCTGAGCGCCTTGGGCGCCTGAGTTGCCCTGGTCATCGGCTACGCACCCCTCTCCGCGTCCCAGAAGGTCGGGCCCACGGCGCTGGAGAAGTCCCCATCGGCCACGAGATAGCCCTCGTCATCCACTGTGATCGGCAGCTGCGGCAGCGGGCGGTGTGCCGGGCCGAAGACGACCTTGGCGCCGTCGGTGGCGTCGAACGTCGACTGGTGGCAGGGGCACAGGATGCGGTGCGTCCCCTGCTCGTAGAGCGCCGCCGGGCAGCCCACGTGGGTGCAGATCTTGGAGTACGCGATGATCCCGTTGTGCGTCCAGCTCATCTGCTCTTCGGTCATGGTCGGCTTGAAGTCGCCGTCCGGGACCTTGATCAGCAGGATGACGGCCTTCGCCTGGTCGTTCAGGCTGAGGCCGTGCGGGTGGTCCTCGTCGTGCTCCTGGTAGGGCAGCGCGCTGATCATGCCGCCGGGCTCGTTCTCCAGGTCCTCGGCGCGGATCCAGGTGCCGGGGCCCTCGCGGTCCGACCCCTCGACCACCATGCGCCGCCCGGGGTGCCACGGCGTGTGGTGCAGCACGTCGCCCGGCAGCGGCCCGGTGTCGCGCAGCAGCACGATCGGGGCCAGCCCCAGCGGGGCCATGGCCAGCAGCAGCGTGCGGCGCAGCAACGGTCGCTTGGTGAAGCCGCTCTCGTCGGCGCTCTTCATGAAGAACTCGCCGAAGGAGCCCTTCTCCTCGGGGGAGGAGGGCAGCTCGTCGTAGGGCGAGGACACCTCGTAGTGGGGCATCACCTTGCGTGCCCACACGGTCATGCCCGCGCCGATCGCGAACAGGGCCAGGGCGAGCGAGCCGCCCAGCGCCATGTTGGAGTACTGCGCGATCCGCGGGTCGGAGATGGCCTGCTCACCCTCGGCGTTCGGGCCCCACCAGAAGTAGGCCACGAAGAAGAGGATGCCCGCGACGAACGCGATCGTGAACCAGGCGGCGGCGGTGCGCTCGCCCTTGCGCTGGACCTCTTCGGGCTGGGAGTGGGTCTCCTCGCCCGGGTAGGGGCCCTCGTGCTCGCTGTGCGGGTCCGCGGGGGCGGCGATGACGCCCTCGGCGGCGGAGGGGGTGCCGATGACCCGGTCGGGGCCTTCGCCACCGGCGTTGGTGTTGGTGTCAGGGGTATCAGTCATGGGCTCGCTGCTTCGCGGTGATCCAGATCGCGCACGCCACGATCAGGCTGAGGCCGACCACCCAGCCGATGAAGCCCTCGGCGACCTGGCCGATGCGGTTCAGGGCGAAGATGCCGCCGGCATCGGGCTCGGCCTGGAGGTCCTTCACGTAGGCGATCAGGTCCTGCTTCTCGTCCGGGGTGACGGTCATGTCGTTGAACACCGGCATCTGGCCCGGACCGGAGAGCATGGCCTCGTAGATCTGGCGCGGCGTGGCGTCGTGGATCTCGGGGGCCCACTTGCCGTCGGTCAGCGCGCCGCCCGCACCCGACCAGCTGTGGCAGTGCGCACAGTTGGTGAGGTACAGCTTCATGCCGGCCTCGGTGTCCTGGGCGCCGGAGATGTAGGCCTCGTAGGCCTCCTCGTACTCGGCCTCGGCGGCGAGGTAGGAGTCCTCGTCCTCGAAGTCGGCGCGCACCGGGGCGTCGGCGGGGATGCCCTCGGGGACCCCGGGGCCCTCGCCGATCTCCTGCTCGTAGTAGGCGACCAGGTCGTCGATCTCGTCCTGGGTGAACGCCGGCGGCTTGCGGGGCATCTGCGCGTCGGGGTTCATGGACGGCATGCGGCCCGTGCTCACCTGGAAGTCGATGGCGGCGCCACCGGCAGTGGTGATGTCAGGGGCGTTGTCGGAGCCGGTGCCGGTCAGCCCGTGACAGCTCGCGCAGCTCCTGACGAAGATGTCCTTGCCCTGCGCCACATCGGTCTGGTCATCGGCCGCCGCATCGGCTGCGACGGTTTGCGCCTCGGCCCGGTCGGCGCTGGGCGCCACATAGGCATAGCCCACGCCGACGAGCGCGAGCGCGAGTATGACGACGACATACCCCGCAAGGGGATGCCGTCGCCGCGCGGTAATCCATTTCACGGTTTCCCCGTTTCGGGTTACTGAATGAAGTAGATGGTTGCGAACAAAGCGATCCAGACGACGTCAACGAAGTGCCAGTAGTAGGACACGACGATGGCGCTGGTCGCCTGCTGGTGGGTGAAGCGCTTCGCGGCGTACGTGCGTCCCAGCATGATCAGGAACGCGATCAGACCACCGATGACGTGGAGACCGTGGAACCCCGTGGTGAGGTAGAACATCGAGCCGTAGGCGCTGGACTGGAGGGTCAGCCCTTCGTGAACGATGAGTTCGTAGTACTCGTACGCCTGGCCGAGCACGAAGACCAGGCCCATGAAGAACGAGATGAAGAACCACATACGGAGCTTCCGCACATCACCGCGTTCGGCGGCCCAGACGCCGGCCTGTGCGGTGAAGCTGGAGGCCACCAGGATGACGGTGATGCCGAGGGCCCACGGGACGTTCAGGTGAGCGGCCGGCCACTCACCGAGGTCGGGGTTGCCCACGGTCACCGATCGGATGGTGAAGTACATCGCGAACAGCGCTGCGAAGAACATGAGCTCGTTGGCCAACCACACGATGGTGCCAACGCTCACCAGGTCAGGTCGCTTAGCCGCACCATGTACCGGTGTCGGTGCTGTTTCTTGGTTCGCGGTTGCTGTCGCCACGGTTGCATTATTGCGGCATCTCGCGGGGGTTGGTGCACGACCCCCCGAAAGCCACCCGATCTGCGGTGGCAACGGTATCGGCCCGTGATGAACGGGGCGTCCCGGACGCCGGAAGGCGGGAGGGGCGCCGGCGCGGCCGCGGAGGGGCGGCGTGGCCCCGGGTGTGGCGCAGGTGGCATGCTGTCGTGGCGAAGGTCTCAAGGCAATAGGCTTCGGACAGGCGCGGAAGCGGTGGCGCGCACATGTGCGCCCGCGCCGCCAGATGGCAAGGGACGGTGACGGTCGACCATGGCGGACAACGGCTCCGGGGCCGCGGACAGCGGTGCCCGAATGCGCATCCTCATCTACAGCGACAACGGCGGGACGCGCGAGCGGGTGCGGCTGGCCATCGGCCGCCGGCCCGCCGCCGACGTGCCCAAGGTCGAGTTCGTCGAGTGCGCGACCGCCCCGGGCGTGATCAAGCGGCTGGAGAACGAGCACATCGACGTCGCCGTCTTCGACGGCGAGTCCGCGCCTGCGGGCGGCATGGGCGTGTGCCGCCAGATCAAGGACGAGATCTACCAGGCGCCGCCGGTGCTGCTGATCATCGGGCGCCGCGACGACGGCTGGCTGGCCGCGTGGTCGCGCGCCGACCGTGTCGTCAGCCACCCCATCGACCCCGTCGCCCTGGCGGAGTCGCTGGCCGAGCTGATGCGCGAGCAGCAGGCCAAGGCCGCCGCGCTCGGGTAGGCTCCGTTCAGACCCCCGGCACGGCATCCCGCCCGCCACGAACGGAAATCACGAGCATGGCGCACCATCCCGGGTCCTCTCGCGGCTTCTTCCGCGGGTTCCCCCGGTCCTTCAACGGCGCGGCCCACCACGGGGCCGACATCGCGCGATGGCGGCGCTGACCCGCCACCGCCCGATGCCCCGTCCGCACGCCCGCAGTACTGGAGGACCCGCCCGTGAGTACCCGTGAACGCACCTGGCCCGAGCTGATCACCGCCCTGCTGGAGGGCCATTCCCTGTCGGCCGCTGAGACCGGCTGGGCGATGAACGAGATCATGTCGGGCTCGGCCACCGACGTCCAGGTCGCCGGGTTCGCCATCGCGCTGCGCGCCAAGGGCGTCACCGTCGAGGAGGTCACCGGCCTGGCGGCGGGGATGCTCGACAACGCCGTGGAGATCACGGTGCCCGGCCGCACCGTCGACATCGTCGGCACCGGCGGCGACCGCGCCCACACCGTCAACGTCTCGACCATGGCCGCCATCGTGGCCGCCGCAGCGGGGCTGAAGGTCGTCAAGCACGGCAACCGCGCCGCGTCCTCCTCGTGCGGGACCGCCGATGTGCTGGAGCGGCTGGGGGTCGTCATCGACCTGCCGCCCGAGCACACGGCCCGCGTCGCCGAGGAGGCGGGCATCACCTTCTGCTTCGCGTCGCTGTTCCACCCGGCGTTCCGGTACCTGGCCAAGCCGCGGCGCGAGCTGGCGGTGCCGACCGTCTTCAACTTCCTGGGCCCGTTGACCAACCCGGCGCGGCCCGGCGCCGGCGCCCTCGGCGTCTTCGACGCCGACATGTGCGAGGTCATCGCCGGCGTGTTCGCCGGCCGCGGCACCACGGCGCTGGTCTTCCGCGGCGACGACGGCCTCGACGAGCTGACCACGACCACCACCTCCCAGGTCTGGGAGGCGCGCGACGGCGTCGTCACCCACACCCGGATCGACCCCGCCGACCTCGGGATCGAGCGCTCCGCCCCCGAGGCGCTGCGCGGCGGCGACGTGGAGTTCAACGCCCGGGTGGTGCGCGAGCTGGTGGGCGGGCGCACGGGCCCGGTGCGCGACGCCGTCCTGCTGAACGCCGCCGCCGCCATCGTCGCGGCCGAGGAGGGCGGGGGAGCCGGGCTCGTCGACGCGCTGCGCGCCGCCTACGCACGCGCGGCGGCCGCGGTCGACAGCGGCGCGGCGGCGACCCTGCTCGACACCTGGATCGAGACCAGCCAGTCCTACGCCAAGCGCGCGTAGCAGGGCGGCGCACAGCGCTGCCGTGCCCGGGTCCGCGGACCCGGGCACGCCCCGGCTCACTCCATCCCGAGTGAGAACGCCGATTCCAGGTCGTGCCGGGAGTGGGCGCTGAACGCGATGTGGGTGTCGGAGGAGCGCACGCCCGCGATCTTGTTGATGCGGCCGGGGATGACGTCGGCCAGCTCCTCGTGCCGGCGGACCCGCACCATCGCGATCAGGTCGACCCCGCCGGTGACCGAGTAGACCTCGCTGACCTCGTCGATCTCGGCGGTGGCCGCGGCGACCTCCGGGATGCGGTCGATGTCGGCCTTGATCATGACGATCGCGGTGATCACGGGTGCCCGTCCTTCTTGCCTGGTACTTGCCTAGTAGACGTCCGAGAGGCGCGTTCCGGCGCGCCAGCGGATGCGGTACATGAGCAGCCCGCCGATCACGCCGGCGATGAACCCGTAGACGTGGGCGGCATAGGCGACGCCGGCGTCGGTGCCGCCGGGGAACAGCGAGATGCTGATGTAGAGGTAATACTGAAGCACGAAGTAGGTTCCCACGAGCGCCCACCCCGGCAGCCGCACGGGCAGGACGAAGAACACCAGGGTGGTGACCTTGCTGCGCGACTGGACGGCCAGGTAGGCGCCCAGGACGCCGGAGATCGCCCCCGACGCCCCCACCAGCGGGACGTCGTCGACCCCGACGCTCAGCGCGAAGGCGTAGGTCGCGGCGATGCCCGATACGGCGTAGAGCCCGAGGTAGCGGTAGCGCCCCAGCCGGTCCTCGACCACCGGGCCGAACACGAACAGGTACACCATGTTGCTCAGCAGGTGGAAGCCGTCGCCGTGCAGGAACATCGAGGTGACCGACGACAGCCACGGCAGCTTGGTGAAGTCGCCCCCGCCGCAGGCCGACGTGCCCGAGATCTGGTCGCCGGTGAGCAGTTCCGCGGGGATCGCCGCCCAGTGCAGCAGGTACAGCTCGACCGGGCACATGCGCGACATGATGTCGCCGCCGTACCACACGGCCAGTGCCGACATGGGGGACATCAGGTAGACGATGACGTTGGCCGTGATCAGCAGGTAGGTGACCACCGGGACACGACGGACCGGGTAGTCGTCGCTGAGCGGCATGCCCGCCATGTCTCTCCTTCTACCTGGATGCGCGGCCCCAGTCTGTCAGGTCGCGGTGCTTTTCTGCACCATTGACGGGACATGTCCACGGTGATCCGGCTTCCACCAGCCGGACACCAGGGGATTCCAGCCAGCGCAGCACGCATTCCATCTCCCCCGCTCCCGCGCGCGGCGCGGGCCCGGGGCCGGGCTCCACCGACTCGGCGGTGCGGGTCAGCGCGTCGACGAAGGCCACCGGGTCGGCCGACTGCGCCATGACCGCGCTGCCGGCCAGCCGCCCGTAGCGGACCACGTGCACCTCCCACCCGGCGCCCGCGCGCCGGGCGGCCACCAGCTGGGGCAGCCGCGCCAGTGCGGTGAGGCGCTGGGAGCGGGCGGCGGCGGTGAGGAACGCCGCGAGCCGGTCGCGGTGGGCGGCGGCCTCCTCATAGCGCAGCTCCGCGGAGAGCCCGGCGATGTGCGCGCCGACGGCCGCCACCACGGGCGAGGCGTCGAGAGTCATGGCGGTGTGGGCGGCGTCGGCGTGCGCCGCGTACTCCTCGGGTGTCTCGCGGCCATCGCACGGGGCGCCGCACCGGCCGAGCTGGGCCAGCACGCAGGCGGAGATCGGGCGGGCGGGGGAGAAGCGGTGCGTGCACTGGCGCAGGGGGAAGGCCTGGTGCAGGGCTTCGCGCGCCAGCTCGGCGTCGCGGGCGGAGCGGAAGGGACCGATGTAGGGGGCGTCGTCGTCGCGCACGACGCGTACGACCGACAGCCGGGGGTAGGCCTCGCGGGTGAGTTTGAGCCAGGTGACGCGCTCGGGGTTGCGGGAGCGGCGGTTGTAGGGGGGCTTGCGCTCGCCGATCATGCGCAGCTCGCGGACCTCCGCCTCCAGCTCGGTCGCGCAGACGATCGGGGTGACCCCTTCGACCAGGGCGATCATCTCGCGGATGCGCCCCCGGGTCTCGCCGGCGGTGAAGTAGGAGCGGACCCGGCGGCGCAGGTTGCGGCTCTTGCCGACGTAGAGGGTGTCGCCCTTGGCGTCGGTGAAGACGTAGACCCCGGGCGCCTCGGGTACGCCGTCGGCCAGGCGGCGCTTGCCGCGCTGGGCGGCGGTGGGGGCCGAGCGGAAGCCGCGGAGCTCCTCGACCGTGTCGATGCCGAATGAGCCGAGGCGCTCGAATAAGTGGTGCAGCACGCCCACGGTGGCGCGGGCGTCGTCGAGGGCCCGGTGGGTGGGCTGGTCGGGGACGCCGAAGTAGCCGGCGAGGGTCCCGAGCTTGTGGTTGGGGACCTCGTCGCGGGTGACCAGCCGGCGGGCCAGCGGAACGGTGTCGACCACGTGAACCGCGGGCCAGTCGAAGCCGTGCTGTGCGCAGGCGTTCTTGAGGAACCCGATGTCGAAGGGGGCGTTGTGGGCGACCAGAACCGTTCCGGCCTCCAGCTGCGCGAATTCCAGGAACGCCGGGAGGACGGACTCGATCCGGGGAGCGGGGGCCACCATCGCCTGGGTGATGCCGGTCAGCAGGGTGATGAAGGGCGGGATGGCCACCCCCGGGTTGACCAGGGTGGCGAATTCGCCGACGACCTCCCCGCCGCGGACCTTCACGGCGCCGACCTCGGTGATACCCGCGCCGTCGCCGCGCGCCCCGGTGGTCTCGAGGTCGACGACCACGAACGTGGCCTGCGACAACGGGGTCCCCAGATCATCGAGGGTCCCCTGCACCGGAATCTGCTGCTCTACCACCCCGCAAGGGTAAACGGGGGTGCCGACGGTCCAGGTCGCGGGCCTATCCCCGTGCTCACCAGCTCCGATACCCCACGACCGGTCCGGCCGCCCCTCCGCATGGAAAGATGGCTCCCACCTCACGGGGCTGGACCGGGCCCGGGGGCGGCGCGGGCCGCAGCCGTGTTACCCGGGCCGTTCGCCGTGCTCAGCACTAGTTTTGATGGAAAGACGAAGGAGGACCGGACAGTGAGTATTTCGGTGCCGTCCGATACCCAGCGGTGGCGGTGCACCCAGTGCGGGAACCTCACCCGGTTCGACGTCACGCGCAGCGTGCGGTCGCGGGATTACCTGCACGTCGACCTCTCCGGCGCGAGCCGGGTGGAGGAGAGCGAAGTCCTCTCCGAAACGGTCGAGCAGGTGCGCTGCCGCTGGTGCAATGCCGTGGACGCCGTCGAGGTCATCGACCGGCCCGCGGCCGAGCAGGACGGCGCGGCCGGAAGCGGCGCGGAGCGGGCATGAGTTCCGGCTCCGATACGACACCCCCTCCGGACGAGGAGCCGCTGCGCCGCCCGCTGCCCGAGGCCGTCCGCGCCCGGGTCATCGACTACGGGTCCGATGTGCTCGGCGGCCTGCGCGTCACCGACCTCCCGCCGGCGCTGCGCAGAGTGGCCAGGTTCGAGCCGCGTCGGCGTGCCCGGCTCGCCGGGCCGCAGATCGCCGCCCAGCTCGAGACCGACCCGGCGTTCCGCGCCCGCGTGGCCGAGCGGGTCGAGCAGGTGTGGCCTGAGCTCGCCGAAGGGCTGCGCAACGGGGTGGTGCCGCCGGCGGCCGACCCGATCGCCGTCGCCGCCGCGGGCTACCTGATCCGCCCGCCGGGCTGGCAGGAGATCGTCGAGCGCGTCCACGACGAGCTCGACCGCCGCGAGGAGGTGAAGGAGGCCGACGAGGCGGCCGAGGCGATCGCCGACCTGCGGCGGCGGCTCGACGAGGCGGTGGCCGGCCACCGCGAGGAGGTCCTGCGGCTGCGCGGGCAGCTGCGCGAGCAGCGCGGCACCATCGCCGACCTGCGCCGCAGGATCCACAGTGAGCGTCAGCGCGCCAAGGAGGCCGTCGAGGGGGCCGAGCAGGCGATCGCGGAGGCGGCGGACCGCAGTGCCACGACGACCAACCAGGTCAGTTCCGTGGAGGCGGAGAACCGCCGGTTGCGCAACCGCCTTGCCGCGGCCGAGGCGCAGGTCGAGAACGCGCGCCGGGCGGCCCGCGCCGGGCGCAGCGTGGAGGAGGCGCGCGTGCGGGTCCTGCTCGACGTGCTGCTGGACGCCTCGCACGGCCTGCGCCGCGAGCTGGCCCTGCCCACGTCGATCGAGAACCCGGCCGACCTGGTCACCGACGGCCGCCGGGTGCGCGCCGGAACGCCCGGCGGCGGGCTGCCCGACGACGACCCCGGACTGGTCGACCAGCTGCTCATGCTGCCGCGGATCCACATCCTCGTCGACGGCTACAACGTCACCAAGACCGGGTACGGCACGCTGCCGCTGGCCGACCAGCGCAGCAGGCTGCTGGCCTCCCTTGAAGGGCTGGCCAGCCGCACCAAAGCCGAGATCACTTGCGTGTTCGACGGCGCCGATGTCGACACCCCGCCGGTCCTCGCGGCGACGCGGCGCGTCCGGCTGCTGTTCAGCGACCCCGGCGAGACCGCCGACGAGCTGATCGTCCGCCTGGTGCGGGCGGAGCCGCGGGGGCGCCCGCTGGCCGTGGTCACCTCCGACAAGGAGATCATCGCGGCGGTGCGCCGCGAGGGCGCCCGCACGGTCGCGTCGGCGCTGCTGCTGCGCCGGTTGGAGGCGCCGGGGTAGCGGCACCGGGCCGGCGTCCGGTCCTCACATCGGCACCTCTTCACGTTGGCACCGCGCCGACCGGAGGCTCCCGGATAGCACTCCGGGAACGGTCCAGCGACCGCGCCTGAGCCCCACGGGGCCGATGTGACCGATTCGTGATGAGATGTGCGGCCTGTCCCGGGGCAGCGGCGATGCCCGTGTGATCTCGCCGAGTGGCGAAGGGGATCCGCTGCCCCGGTTGAGGAGCCGGGACCGGTCCGCTAGGTTCTATCCGGAGCTTGATCGGCTTCCCGCTATAAGGCCGAATTGCGTCCGAACCACGGCGCACCCCCCGGCCGCCGGCCCTCGGCCGGTACGCGGGAAGTCCCCTGACCTCAGGGGCGACGCGGTCGTGCTGCCGCGTCACACGGTTCCCGGTGACGCACCGCGACCGCGGTCCCCGCTCCCCGGTCCGTGTGTGCTGCTGCGCCGTGGGTGCCGACCCCCGATCCCCCCATCCCCGTATGTGCACTGACGTAAAAGGAGCGTGGACCGCCATGGCGAGTAGAGGTGGTCGGCGCACGGCCCACCGGATTGCGACCGGTCTCGGGGTCGTCGCGGCCGGCGGCTTGATCCTGCCCTCCGGGGTCGCCTACGCCGAGCCGACTCAGGATGAGGTCGAGGACCGTCTCGACGAGCTCAACCAAGAGGCCGGCCAGATCGTCGACGAGTACAACGACGCCAAGGAGCAGTACGAGGCCGCCGAAGAGAAGGCCGACGAGCTCGAGGCCGAGGTCGGCGACGAGCAGGACAGGTACGACGGGCTCCGCGAGGAGGTCGCCGGGTTCGCCAGCGCCGCCTACAAGGGCAACGACCTCAACGCCCCCAGCACCGTGCTGACCGTCGAGAACCCCGAGGACCTGCTCGACCAGTCGGCCGACATCTCCTACCTCTCCGACAGCCAGAAGGCCAGGCTCGACGAGTTCGGCGACTCCTCCGAGCGGCTCTTCCAGCTCAAGGACGAGGCCGACCAGGCGCTCGCCGACGCGCAAGACGTGTTCGACGAGGCCGAGGAGAAGAAGGACGAGGTCGAGGAGGCCATCGCCGAGCAGGAAGAGCTGCTCGCCCAGTTCCCCGACGCCGACCCCGCGACCGCGGGCAGCGACGTCGGCGGCTCCTACACCGGCTCCGCGTCCGGCAGCGCCGCGGCGGCGCTCGACTTCGCCTACTCCAAGCTCGGCACCCCCTACGTCTACGGCGCGGCCGGCCCCGACGGCTACGACTGCTCGGGCCTGGTCATGCGCGCCTGGGAAGCCGCGGGCGTGAGCCTGCCCCGCACCACCTACGGCCAGGCCGAGGCCGGGCCGCAGATCAGCCGCGACGCCCTCCAGCCCGGCGACATCCTCTTCTTCAGCGACCTGGGCCACGACGGCCTCTACGTCGGCAACGGCCAGATGATCCACGCGCCGCGCACCGGCAAGAACGTCGAGGTCGTTCCGCTGGCGGGGTACTGGGACGGACAGTTCATGTACGGCGTCCGTCCGTAGCGGTCCGCCGACCCGCCCGCGGCGTCGTGCCGCGGAGTCCAACGTCACACGCGCCGGTCACGGCGTGCCCGCGCCGCCCCCTCCGGCCAACGCCGGAGGCCGGGCGGCGCGGGCTTTTTCGTGCGCGGTCACGTGGGGACGGACCGAAACCTGGATCGGGACAAATCCGTAAACCCCGGAATATGGTAACGAAACGGTTGAGTGTGGGACCCGGGATGCACTAGTGTTCGTCGCCGAGCGCGGTCGTCGAACTCGCCATCACCAGATGGCGGCGTCCCGCTCCCGCCGAACTCCGCGCCGCACATCCCCTGTCCGGCAGCGCGGAGACCGGAAAACCCCCGGGCGGCCCCCCGGTCCGCCTGTTCGGAAGGTTTCCGGGTGAGCAGCCGCCACGCGCATCTCGGCGCCTGGCCACGGGGCCCTGCCCCGCCCGCACCCGCATCCGGTAGGCGGACCATGGCAGAAAGGTGTGCCACCATCGTGGATGAACGCCATGAACGTGGCTCGTACCGCCGGCATATCGCGACCGTTGGCTTCGTTGCCCTCGGCGCACTTGTGATGTCCACCGGCGTCGCCAGCGCGGACCCCACCGCCGACGAGGTCCGCGACGAAATCGAGCAGCTCGAGCAGGAGTACGCCGAGCTCGCCGAGGCCTACAACCAGGCCAAGCAGGACCACGACGCCGCCCAGGAGAAGCTCGACGACCTGGAGGCCGACCAGCAGGACATCGAGGACGCCCTCGGTGAGATGCAGGGCGACATCGCCCAGCTGGCCCACGCCGCCTACACCGGCTCCGACTACAGCTCGCCGGCCTACCTGTTCAGCTCGTCGGGTCCCGAGGAAGTGCTGCTCCAGGCGGCCGACCTCGGCTACCTGTCGCAGAATCAGCAGAACACGCTGGCGAACTACGTCGACCAGCAGGACACCCTCGACGAACTCACCAGCGAGGCCGAGGCGACCGAGCAGGACGCGGCCGACAAGCTCGACGAAGCCGAGCAGGCCAAGGCCGACGCCGAGGACAAGATCGACGAGCAGCAGACGGTCCTCGACGACCTGACCGCCGAGGAGCAGGCCGACGCCACCTCAGGTGTCTCGCCCGTCGGCAACGGCTCGTCGGGTTCCTCCTACACGGGGGACGCCTCGGGCGATGCCAAGGTGGCGCTGGACTTCATCTACGCCCAGATCGGCGACTCCTACAGCCTCGGCGCCAACGGCCCCGACGTGTGGGACTGCTCCAGCCTGGTGCAGGCCGCCTGGCGCGAAGCCGGCGTGAGCCTGCCGCGGGTCACCTACGACCAGGTCAACGCCGGCACATCGGTCGCCTGGGACGACTTGCAGCCCGGCGACCTGATCTTCTTCTACGACGGTCCCGACCACGTGGGCATGTACGTCGGCAACGGGAACATGGTCCACGCCTCCAACCCGTCCAAGCCGGTTGCCGAGGTTCCGCTCAACGACTACTACCGGACCAACTTCCACTCGGCCATCCGCCCGTAGGAAGCAACGGGACGCCACGTCCCCGCGGTCCGAACGAGGCCCGCCCGCGCGCGAAGCGAGGGCGGGCCTCGTGCTTTCCTCCGAAAGAGCCAGGGTCCTCTTCATCCCCCGCCGTCAAACGCGGCCCCGCGATGCGCCCGCGCCCGACCTCCAGCCGCAGGGTGAACACCCCGCCGCGCCCGCTCGCGGTGTGACGGACGGCGTTGGTGGTGGCTTCGGAGACGAGCAGCACGGCGGCGGCGACGGTGTCATCGGGGATACCGAACGCGCTGTGCGTGGCCAGCACGCGTTCGGTCCAGTGGCGCGCCTGCCGGATCTGGTCCTCCCATCCCGGGAAGGTCCGTGTGTACGCCACCGCCATCACCTCGTCCTGGACGTGGGTGTTGAATTTCGACATTTCACATTAATATGGGCGTGGGAATTCATGATCATCGGCTTCCTCGTGTCGCCGGTCGCGGTGAGGTGGGGTTATCGACCGGGTAGAAATGCGTGTGCGGTGCAGAGACGCGGATCCGGTTCCGGGCGGATCTGCACGGCTATCCTTCGCGGCCGGATAGGACATTGCAGCGCCCAAGTGCAGGACAGGAGGGCCGTTACGGCGGTAGCGTTCAAGAAGGCCCGAACGTCCGAGGTGGTTCTCTTGCATACGGCGCTGCGTCGCGCTATGGCGGACGCGAATATTTCCGTGCGTCAGCTGGCGACCCGAGTGGGGGTGACCCCCAAAACGGTGGAACGATGGTTGCCCGATTCCGCACTTGTTCCCCATGCGCGGAATCGGGTGGACGTAAGCGATGCGCTAGGGGTGAGTGAGGCCATGCTGTGGCCCGAGTCCGTACGTTCGGTGGTCAAGACAGGGCCGGATCGTGAGGTCGTCGCGGTCTACCCCTACCGTTCCGCCTGCCCGACCTCGACATGGGCACAGCTGATCGCCGGAACGCGGCGGGATCTGTTCTTCGCCGGATTCACGAACTACTTCCTCTGGCTCCAGCAGTCCGCTTTTCACGCGACTCTGCGCGAGAAGGCGGCGAGCGGCTGCCGGGTTCGTTTTCTGCTGGGTAATCCCGATTCCGAGGTCGCCCGGCAGCGAGAAGAACTCGAAGACGTGGCCCTCGCCGTCTCCACCCGTATCCGCTCACCCTGGAAGAGCTGGCGAGACTCGATGATGTGCCGGGTATCGAATCGCGCTTCAGCCATCCCGTGGACGCCGTTAACCACGTCTCCCTGTCGGTATTCCGCTTCGACAGCGACGCATTCGTCACCCCTCACCTGGCGAGTGCAGTCGGGCACGATTCTCCGATGATGCACTTGCGTCGCAATCAGGATGCTGGCGCATTCGACCGATTCACCGAACACGCGGAAGAATTGTGGGAGCGCGGAGATTCCGTTCCTGGGATATCAGAGAGGGTGGATGATGGAACCGGTGTGGCATAAGTCGAGCTTCAGCAAGGTGGGCGGGGAGTGCGTGGAGGTCGCCGCGACTCCGGCTTCAGTTTTCGTGCGGGACACGAAGTTCCCTGCGGAGGTCGTGCTCGGTGTGGCGCCGGTGGAATTCGTGGCGTTCGTGCGGGTGGTCAGATCCGACGCACTTTGATCCACCATCACATCGAGGCCCCGCCATGAAGCTGAATGGCGGGGTCTCGGCGTTAGGGCGGTCGGTGGTTGCGGTTACGGCGGGCAGCGACGGCGTGTGGGGCCTGGGGGCCGCGGTGACGATCCGGCTTGTGCGGTGGCTTCGGTCCGAGCGGGCAGCGACGGCGGGTGGGGGCCGGGGTGGCGGGGAGGGTTCGTGTGGTCGCGGGGCTGGGGTTACGGCGGGCAGCGACGGTCGGCGGTGGGGGGAGGGTTTGCGGTCGGGTCCCGGGTTTCCTGTGGTGGGGCCCCGGTCCAGGGCGGCCTCTCTCCGTTCCCGGAGTGGGGCCGCCCCGGGCGATGGATTCGCCTTCGGCTCGGTTCCTGGTGTCCCGGCTTCCTCGGGATCTCCGGGGGGTCGGGCTCTTCCCTTCCCCCCTGGCTCCCCGGTCCCTCTCCGGCTTCCGGTGGCTATTGGCTGGGGTAGGGGTCGCGGGTGGTGGTGTGGGTGCGGTTGTGGGGGGTGCGCCAGACCAGGGTGCCCGGGGAGGGCTGGGACAGGTTCCACCCAGGGGTTTGCTTCAACCGGTGGTGCCGCCTGCACAACGCGGCCAAGTTGCCCGCGCTGGTAGACCCGCCCAGGTGGTGGGGCATGGTGTGGTCGGCATCGCACTCGACCGCGGGGCGGTTGCAGTGGGGGAACCGGCAGGTCCGGTCCCGGGAATCGATGTGCGAGCGCAGTAGTGGTGGCGGCCGGTAGGCGGTGGTGCCATCGGCCACCGGGTTTCCGTCCTCATCGACCACCGTGTAGCACCAGCGGGTGGCCTTCGAGGTGGCGCCCTTGGCCAGGTCCCGGGCGGCTTCTGCCAGGATCGGCCCGTGCCCCGGGATCTCCCCCAGGCTCCGCGACTCGCTCCCGCCCATCTCCTTCGGCAACGCGGCCAGCGGGATGATCACGTGCAGCTTGCCGACCGGGCTGAACTGCGCCGGGGCGGGGGTCGCGAGTCCGGGGATGCTCACCTGCCCCGCGCCCGGGGTGTCACCGTCGCCCTCGGGGGCGGTGTCCTCAATGCCGTGCTCGGCCGCATCGGCGGGGATCTC
>NZ_JBHSBH010000014.1:76942-204393 GCF_042650565.1 Nocardiopsis sediminis | reverse complement strand
ACCTCATTCTATCGAACACTTGTTCGCAACACAAGGAGTTATTTGATGATTTCTCTGGGTGGTTCGTGCTGATCAGGCGCAAACCCGGGCACGCACGACGCCCACACCCAGGGGCCCACCGGGGCGCCGCCACCCGGCTGCGGCCCCTCCGCGCCCCGCCACCCGGGCCGCCCCGACCTGCACCCCGCGCACGCGGGCCACCCGACCACCGGCCGGGGCCCACTGCTCACCGTCGCTGCCCGCTTGAACAGCGACCCCGCGACCACCCGGACCGGTCCGCACCACCCCGAACCCCCACCCGCCGTCGCTGCCCGCTGTAACACCAACCCCGCGACCACCGAGTGTTCATAGTCGGCCCCTCACCCTGGCTAGACTCCCGTGGGTGCCCCGTACGCTGATCGTCACCAATGACTTCCCGCCCCGGCCCGGGGGCATTCAGTCCTTCGTTCATGAGCTGGCCGTGCGCCGGCCTGCCGGGTCGGTCGTCGTCTATGCCTCCACGCCTGCTGCGCGTACCGCTGCGACCTGGGGGGATGCCGAGACCTTCGACCGTGCCCAGCCGTTTCCGGTCGTGCGTGAGCGCACCCCCGTTCTGCTTCCCACCCCCGCCGTCACCCGCCGGGCGCGGCGTATCGCCGAGCTGGAAGGGTGCGACTCCGTCGTCTTCGGTGCCGCGGCTCCGCTCGGGCTGATGTCCGGCGAACTGCGCAAGTCCGGCGTGCGTCGGATCGTCGCCCTGACCCACGGCCACGAGGCCGGGTGGGCGGCGCTGCCCGGCCCCCGGTCGGCCCTGCGCCGTATCGGCGAACAGGCCGACACCCTCACCTACCTCGGCGACTACACCCGCAGTCGACTGGCGCGCGTACTCTCGCCGCAGGCCGCCGCCCGCATGCGTCCCCTCGCCCCCGGGGTCGACACCGACCGGTTCCGCCCCGATTCCGGTGGCGACGCCGTCCGCGCGCGCCACGGGCTCACCGGGCGCCCGGTCGTCGTCTGCGTTTCGCGGCTGGTGCCGCGCAAAGGCCAGGACACCCTGCTGCGCGCGTGGCCCCGGGTGCTCGCGGAGGTGTCCGGCGCCGGGCTGCTGATCGTCGGCGGCGGCCCCGACCGGCGGCGGCTCGAGGCGCTGGCCCGCCGCGAAGGGGTCGCCCACACGGTGCGTTTCACCGGCGACGTCCCCTCCCGCGAACTCGCGGCCCACTTCGACGCCGGGGACGTGTTCGCCATGCCCTGCCGCACCCGCAACGGCGGGCTCGACGTGGAGGGGCTGGGCATCGTCTACCTGGAGGCGTCCGCGTCCGGCATCCCTGTCGTCGCGGGCGACTCCGGCGGCGCCCCCGACGCCGTCGTCGACGGCGAGACCGGGGTGGTGGTCGACGGCGCCCGGCCCGGGCCGACGGCGCGCGCGCTCATCCGCCTCTTGCGCGACCCCGAAACCGCCGCCGCCATGGGCGCCCGCGGGCGCACCTGGGTCGAGCGCGAATGGACATGGGACCGCGCCGCGGACCGGCTCGACGCCCTGCTGGCGGACTGAACCGCGCCCCGGCCGGTCGGTAGTCGGGGAGGCGCGCCCCTCGAGGGTCGGGCGTCCGCGGCCTGATCGGTCGGTGGGCGGTGAGGCGCTCCGCTTCTCAGGGGCCGAGCTCCCGCGACGCGACCGTCGGCGGATGGGCGCGGCGAGGGGGCCGCCATGACGGCTGCGCACCGCCGGAACGCCGGACCGGCGGACCGGCGGATCTATCCCGCCGGACCGCACGCCGGACTTCCCCGGAAACGACAACGGCGCCCCGCGGCGGCCATACCGCCGCGGGACGCCGGAGCATCACGACCGTCAAGGGCCAGGTCAGGCGGAGTAGATCTCCTCGATCTCCTTGCGGTAGCGCTGGGCCACCACGTGTCGCTTGACCTTGAGTGACGCCGTCATCTCGCCGCCGTCCTCGGAGAAGTCGTGCGGCAGGATGGTGAACTTGCGCACCGACTCCGCCCGCGAGACGGCCTTGTTGGCGTCGTCGACCGCCTCCTGCACGGCGGCATGGAGGTCGGCGTCGGCGAGGTTGTCGGCGATCCCGCCGGACTTGGCGTTCTGCTTCTTCCAGAACTCGAAGGCCTCGGGGTCGATGGTGATCAGGGCGGAGATGAAGTTCCGGTTGTCGCCGATGACCATGCACTGGCTGATGATGGCGTGCCCGCGGATGCGGTCCTCGATCACCGCGGGGGCGACGTTCTTGCCGCCGGCGGTCACGATGATCTCCTTCTTGCGGCCGGTGATGCGCAGGTGGCCGTCGTCGTCGAGGGTGCCGAGGTCGCCGGTGCGGTACCAGCCGTCCTCGTCGAACGCCTCCTTGGTGGCGGTCTCGTTGCCCCAGTAGCCGCGCATGATGTGGTCGCCCTTGGCGAGGATCTCGCCGTCGTCGCCGATGCGCAGCGAGACCCCCGGGAACGGCGGGCCGACGGTGCCGATCTTGTTGCCCTCGGGGGAGTTGACCGCGGTGGGGGCGGAGGTCTCGGTGAGCCCGTACCCCTCGATGATGGTGAGCCCGATGCCCCGGAAGAAGTGGCCCAGCCGGTCGCCCAGGGCCGACCCGCCGGAGATCGCGTACTGGGCGCGCCCGCCCACCGCCGCCAGGATCTTGCCGTAGACGAGCTTGGCGAAGACCGCGTGCCTGATGCGCAGGCCCAGCGGGACGCGGCCGGTGTCGAGCGCCTTGCTGTAGGCGACGGCGGTGTCGGCCGCGGCGCCGAAGATCTTGCCGCGCCCCTCGGAGGTGGCCTTCTGTTCGGCCTTGTTGTAGACCTTCTCGAACACGCGCGGCACGGCGAGCAGGAAGGTCGGCCGGTAGACGCCGAGCGTGTCGATCAGCTCGGGGCCGGTGGTGGGGAAGTGGCCGAGGATCGTCTTGGACTCGATGCAGCCGATCTGGATCAGCCGCGCGAAGGAGTGCGCCAGGGGCAGGAACAGCAGGGTGCAGCGGCCTTCGACTGCGAACACCTTCTGGAGTGGGGCGTTGACGATGTTGAGGATCGTGAAGAGCAGGTTGCGGTGCGTCAGTTCGCAGCCCTTGGGGCGGCCGGTGGTGCCCGAGGTGTAGATGAGCGTGGCCAATTCGTCGACGCCGCCGGCGGTGCGCCGCTCCTCGACGGTGGCGTCGTCGACATCGGCGCCGGTGGCGGTGAACGCGGCCAGTGAGGCGCCCTCGATCTCCCATACGTGGGTCAGCGCCGGGAGCTCACCGCGGACGGCCTCGATCCGCGCGGCGTGCTCGGCGGTCTCGACGAATACGGCGGTGCTGCCGGAGTCGCTGAGGATCCACTGCGCCTGCTCCTGGGAGGAGGTCTCGTAGATGGGCACCGTCACGGCCCCCACCGACCAGATGGCGTAGTCGATCGTGGTCCACTCGTAGCGCGTGCGCGACATCAGGGCGACGCGGTCGCCGTGCCCGATCCCCGCCGCGATGAGCGCCTTGGCCAGAGCGGCGATGTCGTCGCGGAACTCGGCGCAGGTGACGTCGCGCCACTGGCCGGACTCCTGCCGGCGCAGTGCGACCGCCTCCGGCTCTGCCGCCGCCCGCGCGAAGACGGTGTCGGGCAGGCGGGCCTCGGCGGAGACCTCGACCTTCACTGGGCGGCTGAATTCGCGCACGTGATCGCTCCAGGCGTACAGGGGATGGGCAGGGACGGGACGACCGTAACAAGAAACGCTACCGGTGGGTAGAACGCGTTCTAGTTTTGCAACGGGAGCGTGACCGAACCCGGGGAAACGCGACGCCGCGGCCCGGCCGTCGCCGCATCGTTCCGGGCCCGGAGCGCTCCGTGCGCCCATTCGACAGTACCGCCGAAGCGCGGCGCGCGCACGCCCCGGCCGGCAACCTGGGCGTCCCCGAACGGCCTCATCGGGGACGTCCCCGGTTTCCGTGGTGCCGCCGAAGCGGTACCGCCCAAGCGCGGCGCACCCATGCGCTCCCGACGCAACCCGGACATCCCTGAACCGCCTCCGGGACCTCCCCGATTTCCCCCGCCTGGCGCACCGCCTACCCCGCGTGTGCGGCTAACGTGACGGCATACCCGACGAACAGGGGCAGCAGCACCATGGCAGAGCCGAACCGCGACTCCGGGTCGCAGGACATGATCGACGACGCCCTCCGGCTGGTCGACGCGTTGCAGCGCAAGCTGATCATCGCGGGCGTCCGCAAGGGCGTCTCCGCGGCCACCTCCCCGCCGCCGCGCAAGGGCGACGTGTGGGAGGAGGCCATCCGTCAGGAGCAGCCCGAACCCGAGCGGCCGCCCTTGGAGCAGTTCTTCGGCATCGTCCGGGCCAAGGGCCCCGAGGTCGCCGGGCACCTCGGCCGCGCGGGGTTCGCGCTCGTGGGTGCGGTGGGCGAGACGATCGGGGTCGTCGAGCGCGCGTTGCAGCGCTCGGGCTCGGGTTCGGGCACGAGCGCGGAGTCCGGCTCCGGCTCCGGCTCCGGCTCCGGCTCCGGTTCAGGCTCCGGCTCCGGCGAGAACGGCCGCGAGCTTCCCCGCGGCACCCGGGACTGAGCCGGCGCTGGGCCCCGGGGCGCCCTCCGGACCGGGGCGCACCAGGGTCGGTGGCCCACTGCGACGCGCTCCCTCATGACACCTCCCGTGGGCGCCCGCTGGTCGGCGCGCGCTGGTTTAATCCAGTGACCCAGTCCGTTCCCCGCGCCGAGCCCCGGGACCGCTGTGCCGTGCGCGGGCACCAGATGTGAAGGAGCCGTCCATGCGGCTGACGATCGGCGTGGACATCGGCGGCACCAAGGTCGCCGCGGGCGTCGTCGACCCCGACGGCCTGATCCGCGACGAGGTCACCCACCCCACCCCCGGTGGCGACGCCGAGGCACTGGCGGACGTGGTCGGCCGCGCCGTCGCCGAGCTGCGCGAGCGGCGGCCCGAGGACGCGATCGCCGCGGTGGGCGTGGGCACCGCGGGCTTCGTCGACGAGGAGCGCTCCCGGATCGTCCTCGGAGCCAACCTCGGCCTGGCCGACGAGCCCTTCAAGGACCGCCTCCGGCGCCGCGTTGACCTGCCCATCGTGGTGGAGAACGACGCCAACGCCGCCGCCTGGGCCGAGGTCCGCTTCGGCGCCGGGCGCGGCAGCCGCCACGTCGTCTGCGTGACCCTGGGCACGGGTGTCGGCGGCGGCATCGTCATGGACGGCGAGCTCAAGCGGGGCCGCTACGGGGTGGCGGCCGAGGTCGGCCACTACCGCGTCGTGCCCTACGGCCGCCGCTGCGGCTGCGGCAACCACGGGTGCTGGGAGCAGTACGCCAGCGGGCGCGCCCTCGTCGCCGAAGCCCAGGACCTCGCCAAGAACGACCCGGCGCGCGCCGCGCGGCTCCTCAAGCCGGCCGGTGGCGACACCGCCCGCATCACCGGCCCCGACATCACCCGGGCGGCGCTGGAGGGCGACGACGGCGCACTGGAGTGCTTCCGCACCGTTGCCGGCTGGGTGGGGCTGGGGCTGGCCGACCTCGCGGCGATCCTCGACCCGGAGTGCTTCGTGATCGGCGGCGGGGTCTCCGACGCGGGCGACATCCTCCTCGAACCGGTCCGGGAGTCCTTCGCCCGGCACGTGACCGGCCGCGCCACGCGCCGCCTCGCCGACATCCGCATCGCGGAGCTCGGCTCCAAGGCCGGCATCGTCGGCGCGGCCGACCTCGCTCTGTGCTGACGGTGACGGGGCGCGCCGACGAAGAAGGAGAAACGAACGCCCCGGCCCCCGTGGCGGGGCGGAAGGTTCGCCGTCGGCGCCGCGCGGCAGGCGGCTGACGCCGCTGATTCTGCTGATTCCGCGGAATGGCGCAGCGGGCGCCGCCCCGGCCGCCTCGGCGACCGCCGCCCGCGCGCCGGCCCATGCCCCTACTGCTCGGCGTAGACGCCGCGTTCGCTACGGCTGGGGTCGGTGAAGTGGAACCGACGTCCACTGGGGGACCCGTAGGGTGCGCTCACCACATGGCCGCCCGCGCGCCGTTCTCTACTGCTCGGCGTAGACGCCGAGTTCATTCCCGCTCGGGTCGGTGAAGTGGAACCGGCGCCCGCCGGGGAACTCGTACGGTCCGTTCACCACGCGGCCGCCCGCGTCCTTCACGGCTTCGACGGAGGCATCCAGGTCCGTGGAGTAGAGCAGCACGAACGGCCCGCCCGCGCGCACGTCGTCGCCGGCGCGCAGGCCGCCCACCTCGGTGGCGCCCCCGTCCTGCGGGTTTCGGATGCCCGCATACGCGGGCCCGTAGTCGTTGAACCGCCAGCCGAACGCGTCGGTGTAGAAGCGCTTGGCCCGCTCCAGGTCGGTGACGGTGAGTTCGACGTAGTCGATGGCGTGGTGCCGGTGCGAAGGTGTCGGTGACATGCCGCCGATTCTCCTCGACGGGTCGGACATCCCGCGTCACGCCACGGCCGCGCTCCGCGAACACGTGCCACGAACGCGGGCCGATCCCGGGGACCGACCCGGTCCCGGCGCCGGCCCCGCCCTCAGCGCTGGCCCTTCGCCAGGAGCGCCCCGGTGCCGAGAGCGCTCCCTACGTCGTCGCCGCCGGGTTCTCATTGTCGGTGTCGGCCGCGTCATCGGCGGCCTTCTTCGCCGCCTTGCGGGCCTCGCGCTCGGCGCGGCGCTCCCGCTTGCGCTTGGCGCGGTCGGCGCGGCGGCGTTCGCGCTCGTCGGCGTGCTGCTCCTTGCGCTCCTCGCGGGCCGCCGCCTCCAGCTCGGCCTTGACCGACCCGGCGTAGCGGTCGACGTACTCTTGGCCGGACTGGTCCATCAGCGCGTACATGATCTCGTCGGTGATGGCGCGCAGGACCCGCGGGTCCTTCTCCATGCCGTAGTACCGGGAGAAGTCGAGCGGCTTGCCGAAGACGACCTTGGGCCGGATGCCGAGGCGGGGGATGGTGCGGCCGGGGGGCATGATCTTGTCGACGTTGATCATCGCCATGGGGATGACCGGTGCCTTGGACTCCAGGACCAGCCGGGCCACGCCGGTGCGCCCGCGGTAGAGGCGGCCGTCGGGCGAGCGCGTGCCTTCGGGGTAGATCCCCAGCAGCTTGCCCTGCTTGAGCACCTTCAACCCGGTGCGCAGGGCGGCCTCGCTGGCCTTGCCGCCGGAGCGGTCGATGGGGATCTGGCCGACCCCCGTGAAGAACAGCCGGCTCAGCAGGCCCTTGGGGCCGGTCCCCGTGAAGTACTCCGCCTTCGCCAGGAAGGTGATCTTGCGGGGCAGGGGGAGCGGGCCGAAGAAATGGTCCGAGAACGACAGGTGGTTGCTGACCATGATGGCCGGCCCCTGCCGCGGGACGTTCTCGACGCCGTAGGCGCGCGGCTGCCACAGCACCGCCAGGACCGGGCCCAGGATCGCCTTGACCACCCAGTAGAACACCGAGAATCACCCCCGCACACGCGGGGCGCGTTCGGACAACCTTGCCACGTTCGCCTTCCCGCTTCCACGAACAACCGTGGGCCATCTTCGCACCGCTCGGGACCGACTACCAATATCGGCACAAGTTACCCCTGGGTAGCCGACCTGGGCGGACGCTTCCCGGAAGCGCTCCCGCACCGTACCCCTGCGGCCCCGGCTCCGGAGTGGCGGGGGTACCGGCCACCCGCGCACCGGGTTAATTTCATACAGTCGGAGCGGTACACGCGCGGCCCGCGGCACCAGCGGAGAACCCGGAGCACAGGGAGCCCCCATGCCTTTACTGCCAGGAGCCGAACCGTTCCGCCACGACGGCGACGCCACCGGCGTCGTGCTGTGCCACGGCTTCACCGGCAACCCCCGGTCGATGCGCCCTTGGGGCGAGCACCTGGCCGAGGCGGGGCTCACCGTCGACGTCCCCCTGCTGCCCGGGCACGGCACCACCTGGCAGGAGATGGCCGCCACCACCAGCGACGACTGGCTCGCCGAGGCCGAGTCGGCGCTGTTGCGGCTGCACGCCCGCTGCGACCGCGTCTTCACCATGGGCCTGTCCATGGGCGGCTGCCTCGCCCTGCGCCTCGCCCAGCTGCACCCTGACAAGGTCGGCGGGGTCGTCGTGGTCAACCCCTCCCTCGCCGTGGAGAACCCGCTCCTGGTCGTCGCCCCGCTGCTCGCCCGCCTCGTCCCCTCCACCCCCGGCATCACCGACGACATCAAGAAGCCCGGCGCCACCGAAGGCGGCTACGACCGCGTCCCCACCGCCGCCGCGGCGACACTCCCGAAGCTGTGGCGCGCCACCCGCCGCGACCTCGCGGCGCTCACCGCACCGGTTCTCGCCTACACGAGTCCCGTGGATCACGTCGTGGGCCCGCGGAGTCTGCGTATCCTCACCAGTAGGGCTGTCAACGCGGCGCTCACCGTCCGCTCCCTGGACGACAGCTACCACGTCGCCACCCTCGACAACGACGCCGACGCCATCTTCGACGGCAGCCTCGCCTTCGTGCGCGAGCAGGCCAGGAGCGGGGAAGGAACGAAGCGATGACGCATCGCCGAGGCAACGGCCTGCTGGCCGACGCCTACGTCCCGCTCGTCCTGCTCGCCCCGCCGCAGGCCGACCTCATGCTGGAGGCGCTGGGCAGATCCGGGATCGCCGCCTACGCCATCCCGCTCGACCAGGACATCCTCGACTCCGGCACCGCCCTCGCCACCCCCTCCACAGACCACCTCTACGTCGACGCCCAAGAGCGCGAGGCCGCCCAGGAAGTCCTGCGCACCGAACTTCCGGAGCTGGGCGACCAGCCGGCGGGCGCCCCCGGCCAGGGCTCCGCGGGCGGCGCCGAAGAGCCCGACTCCCCGCCCGCGCCCCCCGAACCCGCGACCGTCGGCACCGCCCCCGCGCGCGAGTCCGCCGACGGCACGGGCGGTGCCGACGATGACGACGTCTGGGCCGACCTGGTCGCTCGCTTCTACGACTACGGCGACGTCCGTGAACGCCCCGCATGGCCCGACGCCGAGAACCTCGGCTCCGACGACGGCCCCGCCGACCCTCCGGGCCCTCCGCCCGCTCGCGGCGGCGCCGATCTGCTGGCGGCCGACGACGATGACGACCGGCCCGACGACCGCCCGAGCCGCCCGGCCGCAGGGCGCGACGACGCCGACCACTACATCCCCCCGCCCCCGCCGCCGCTGCCGCGCGGCGACCTCACCAGCCGGCTGTCCTGGGCGGCGCTGTTCGGCGGCCCGATGGTGCTCCTCGGCTCCATGCTCTTCAGCGTCCCGCTGCCGGGGTGGCTGGCCTTCGTGGCGGTGGCCGCGTTCATCGCGGGGTTCGTGGTGCTGGTGATCCGCATGGGGGACCGCCCCTCGGGTGACAACGGCCCCGATGACGGCGCGGTGGTCTGAGCCCGGAGCCCGGAACCGGCGGGGTCAGCGCGGAACCCGCAGCTCGATCTCCGTGCCCTCGCCCGGGGCCGTGGTGATGACGGCCGCCCCGCCCAGGTCGCGCAGGCGCCCCCGGATGGACTGGGCGAGGCCGAGGCGTCCCTGCCCGGCGGCCTCGGCGATACGCTCCGGCGCCATCCCGGGCCCGTCGTCGCGGACCGTCACCGTCACGGCATCCGGCTCGTCCTCGATCAGCAGCCACACCCGGGTGCCCTCGGGGCAGTGGCGGTCCACGTTGGCCAGGGCCGCCGCGACCGCCGCGTCCACCTCGCGCACCGCGTGGGCGCCGAGCAGAACCGGGGTCCCCGGTGCGGAGACCGTGACGCGCGCATCGGCGCGCGCGCCCAGCACCGGCCGCAGGTCCGCCGTGTCGCCGGCCGGGTCCCCGGAGGAGGCGTCGGCGCGGTCGAGCTCCTGGTCCTGGAGCCCGATGAGGCCGCGCAGCGCCACCTCCTGCTCACCGGCGAGCCGGCCGAGCTCGGCGGCCTCCCCGCCGATGTCGGCGCCGCGCCGCTGCACCATCGCCAGCACTTGCAGGACGGAGTCGTGGATGGACCGGGCCAGGCGCTCGCGCTCGCGCGTCCGGGCCTCCAGCTCCACGGCGCGCGCGAAGTGGCGCTCGGCGGCCTCCGCGTAGGCGGACATGGTGCCCACCGCGTAGGCGGCGAGGAGCAGCAGCACGATCCCGCGCGGGACCGCGGCGGAGACGGCCAGGCCCAGGGCCACGCGCACGGCGATGTCGAGGACCCCGTGTGCCAGCGCGACGCACATCCCCCAGCGGCGCCCCTTGACCACCGCGGCCGCCAGGACCGCGCCGCCGAACCAGGTGGTGGTCAGCTGCGGGGCCCTGGTCAGGTAGCCGGGCTCGACGGCGATGCCGGTCGCCGCCATGCAGCCGAAGGCGATGACCAGGTCGAGCATGAGCACGTACCTGCGGTCGGCGCCGGGCCGGCCGTAGGCGTGGGCGGCGACCGCGGTCCAGACGGCCATGGCCGCGAGGACCGACCAGGCGACCCACGGTCGCGCCAGGAGTTCGTGGTGGCGCACCACGTGGCTGACGGCGTAGGCCAGGGACGCGACCCGGAACACGGTGATCCCGCGCCACAGCGGCGCCTCGAAGCCCATGGTCCCGGTCCCCGCCTTCCCCGCCGTCCCCGTCGCCGTCGCCGTCGCCGTCGCAGGCAAGTGTCCACGATGCGGCGGTCTGCGGGCCAATCGGGGGATCTCACCCCCTGGGGAGGCCGCGGCGTCAGATGAGCGGCGGGCCCTGGCCGGGTTCCTCCTGGTAGGAGTAGCGCTCCTCGCGCCAGGGGTCGCCCCGGTTGTGGTAGCCGCGCTCCTCCCAGAAGCCGCGGCGGTCGGCGGTCAGGTACTCGATCGCGCGCACCCACTTGACGCTCTTCCACCCGTAGAGGTGCGGCACCACCAGGCGCACCGGGTATCCGTGCTCCGGGGTCAGCCGCTCGCCCGCCCGGTGGGTGGCCAGCAGCACATCGGGGCGCAGGAAGTCGTCCAGCCGCAGGTTGGCGCTGTAGCCGTACTCCGCCCACACCATGACGTGGGTGGCGTCCGGGGCCGGCGGCGTGTGCTCGGCGATGGACTCGGCGCGCACCCCCGACCAGCGGACGTCGCGGAACGTGAACCTGGTCACGCAGTGGAAGTCGGAGACGGAGTCGATCCGGGGGAGGGCGTCGAACTCGGGCCAGGTCCAGCGGGCGCCGCCGGGTGACTCCGTGTGCCCGTAGACCCGGAAATCCCAGCGGTCAGGGCGGAACCGCGGCACCGGACCGTAGTGCAGGGCGGGCCGGTGAGGGGGCACATACTGCCCGGGCGGCAGCCGTTCATCCGACAATCGCACTCCTTCGTGGTCCCTACCGCCATCCTGCCAGGCACCGGACACAGAGTGTCTCGAACCCCACACGAGCGCCGCTCGACCAGGGGTGCGCTATAGTCACTTCCATGCAGCGGAAGTTTTGGCGCTTTTATGGCTACCGGCCCTTGGGTAGGACGGTCGCCCGTTTAGCGCTGCGCTGACACGGACGAACCTCGAGAGCCCCGGGCCGATGGCCCGGGGCTCTTTCGTTTGCCCGCACACACACGATCACGACGCCCCGAACCGCGCCGCCCACGGGCCGGCGCACACCGCTGGAGGAATGAAGACCATGGTCATCGTGATGGCGCCCACCGCCACACCGGACAACATCGACACGATCGTCGACCTCGTCGCCACCGCAGGGGGCGAGGCGTACGTGACCCGCGGTGTGAGCCGCACGATCATCGGCCTCGTCGGCGACGTCCAGCAGTTCGAGACCCTCGACCTCCGCGCGATGCCCGGGGTGAGCGACGTCCTGCGCATCTCCGCGCCCTACAAGCTGGTCAGCCGCGAGAACCATCCCAGCCGCTCCATGGTGAGCGTGCGCGGGGTGCCCATCGGCGGCGACAACGTCACCGTCATCGCCGGGCCCTGTGCGGTCGAGACCCCCGAGCAGACCCTCGCCGCGGCGCAGATGGCGCGCGCCGCCGGGGCCGCGCTGCTGCGCGGCGGCGCCTACAAGCCGCGCACCTCCCCCTACGCCTTCCAGGGGCTGGGGGAGTCCGGCCTGAAGATCCTCGCCGACGTGCGCGAGGAGACCGGCCTGCCCATCGTCACCGAGGTCGTCGACCCCGCCGATGTGGAGCTGGTGGCCGGCTACGCGGACATGTTGCAGATCGGCACCCGCAACGCGCAGAACTTCGCGCTGCTCCAGGCGGCCGGAGAGGCGGGCCGCCCGGTCATGCTCAAGCGCGGCATGAACGCCACCATCGAGGAGTGGCTGATGGCCGCCGAGTACATCGCCCAGCGCGGCAACCTCGACATCGTGCTGTGCGAGCGCGGCATCCGCACCTTCGAGAAGGCCACCCGCAACACCCTGGACATCAGCGCGGTCCCGGTCGCCCAGAACCTGTCCCACCTGCCGGTGATCGTCGACCCCTCGCACTCGGGCGGCAAGCGCGACCTGGTGCTGCCGCTGTCGCGCGCGGCCATCGCGGTCGGCGCCGACGGCATCATCGTCGACGTCCACCCGGCGCCCGAGACCGCCCTGTGCGACGGCCCCCAGGCGCTGGTGGGCGAGGACATCGAGGCGCTGGCCGACCTGGCGGCCTCCCTGACGGCACTCATGGGCCGCACCCTGACCCCCGCCCCGGAGCCGGTGGCCGCGGGGGTGTGAGCGGGGGCCGGGGGCGCCCCCGGCTTCCCTCAGACCTTCACCGGGGCGGCGTCGCCGAGGAAGCTGGGACGGTGCAGCTGCGCGGTGGTCACCAGGTGCTCGGCCAGCTCCTCGGCGTCGAGGCGCTTTTCGATCTGGCGCAGGTCGGCGATCTTGGCCGCGGTCTCGACCTGGCGCGGCGTGAGCAGCGTGCAGCAGTCCTCGTCGGGGAGCTCGGAGATCGACAGGGTGCCGATCGCGCGCGCCTGGTCCATGATCTCGGTCTTGTCCATCCCGATCAGCGGGCGCAGGATCGGCAGGTCCACGGCGTCGTCGAGCGCGGTCAGGTTGGTCATGGTCTGGCTGGAGACCTGGCCCAGCGCGTCGCCGGTGATCAGCGCCTGGGCGCCGAGGTCGTCGGCCAGGGCCTCGGCGGTCTTGAGCATCAGCCGCCGCTGGGCCACGATCTGCAACCGCTCGATCCCCGACGTCTTGAGCTGCTGCTGCGCCTTGCCGAAGGGGACCACGAACAGCCGCGAGCCCGACTGGTAGCGGTCGAGCTGGCGCACCAGGCTGTAGGCCTTGTAGATGGACTCCGGGCCGGTGAACGGCATGCCGGAGAAGTGCAGGAAGTCGACCTTGAGGCCGCGGCGCATCATCCGGTGCGCGGCCACCGGGGAGTCGATGCCGCCCGACATCAGGACCAGGCCGCGCCCGCTCATGCCCACCGGCAGCCCGCCCTGGCCGGGGATGCCGTCGGTGAAGACGAACACCTCGTCCTTGTCGACCTCGATGTGCAGGGTGTTGGCGGGCCGCTTCAGCTCCACCGGCAGCCCGTGGGCGTGCTGCACCGCGGACCCGATGTGCACGGCGATCTGCGACGACGTCATCGGGAACCGCTTGTCCCGGCGGCGCGCCTTGACCGCGAAGCTGCCCGAGCGCTCGGCCATGGAGCGCACCGCGATGTCGGTGACGGTGTCGAGGTCCTTGGCGACCCGGCGCACCAGGTGCACCCAGACGACGCCCATGACGTTGCGCATGCGCTCGGCGAGCTCGGCGACCTCCAGGTCCGAGCCGCCGGGCATGCGGACGATGATGACCCCGGCGCCGCGCTGGGTCAGCGTGATCGAGCGCAGGTCGCGTGCCGACGAGCGGATGTTGTTGTGCAGCCGGCGCTGGAAGAGGTTGCGGTTGCTGCCCTTGAGGACGATCTCGCCGAGCTTCATCAGCACGCACAGCTCGCCCAGACCGGGTTCGCCGCCGAGCTGATGCGCGGTGTCGCGCACGTCGGGGGCGGCGGGGTCGGACGTAACGGCCATGGGGGCATCTCCAGGTGGGGTCGGGTCGGCCGGGGGCGCACACGGGGGCCGCCCGGTTCCGGGGATGGTTCCAGTATCGAACATGGGGCAACCGGTTAGGACCTCGTGATGTTCCCCGGACGAGTGTGGTGTTCCCTGCACGCGCAGCGGGACCCTGCCCCGGAGGGCAAGGTCCCACTGGCACGCGTGTGAGGGGCTGCGGATCAGCCGAAGAAGACCTCGGCCTCGGCGAAGCGCGCGTCGGGGACGGTCTTCAGCTTCTCGGTGGCCGCGGACAGGTCGACGCGGACGATGTCGGTGCCCTGGAGCGCCACCATCTTGCCGTAGGACTTGTCGTGCACGGCCTCGATGGCGTTGACGCCCAGGCGGGTGGCCAGGACGCGGTCGAACGCCGAGGGCGTGCCGCCGCGCTGGACGTGGCCCAGGACGACCGAGCGGGCCTCCTTGCCGGTGCGGCGCTCGATCTCCTCGGAGAGGCGCTGGCCGATGCCGCCCAGGCGCACGTGGCCGAAGGAGTCGGTCTCGCCGTGGGACAGCTCCATCTGGCCGTCCTTGGGGTGCGCCCCCTCGGCGACCACCAGGATCGGGGCGTACTTGGTGGTGAAGCGGCTCTCGACGTGGGCGACGACCTCGTCGATGTCGAACGGGCGCTCGGGGATGAGGATGACGTTGGCGCCGGCGGCCATGCCCGAGTGCAGGGCGATCCACCCGGCGTGGCGGCCCATGACCTCGACGACCAGCGCGCGGTGGTGGGACTCCGCGGTGGTGTGCAGCCGGTCGATGGCCTCGGTGGCGATGTTCACCGCGGTGTCGAACCCGAAGGTGAAGTCGGTGGCGTTGAGGTCGTTGTCGATGGTCTTGGGCACGCCCACGACGTTGACGTCGCGCTCGTGCAGCTGGGTGGCGACGCCGAGGGTGTCCTCGCCGCCGATGGCCACCAGGGCGTCGATGCCCAGCGCCGCCATGTTGTCCTTGACGCGCTCGACCCCGCCGTCGATCTTCATCAGGTTGGTGCGGGAGGAGCCGAGGATCGTGCCGCCGCGCGGGAGGATTCCGCCGACCGCCGCGCGGTCCAGGGGCATGGTGTCGCCCTCGAGGGGCCCGCGCCAGCCGTCGCGGAAGCCGACGAACTCGTACCCGTAGTCCTTGATGCCCTTGCGGACGACCGCGCGGATGACCGCGTTCAGCCCCGGGCAGTCGCCGCCGCCGGTCAGCACCCCGACTCGCATGCGTGTACTCCTCGAATCCCGTGAAAAATCCCGAAATGACCAAAGCTGCGGCGCCCGTGGGCGCCGTGCGGGTGGCCGGCACCGTCGCGATCGTGACCGCCGTGATCACCGCGGGGGTGGCGGTGTGACAGGGGTCACGAAAAGTGGGCCGTGGCGATTGTGAGCCGCTCATCCGCGGGGTAGATCCCACGAATGACGGCCCGGAGCGGAGCTGATGGCACGTCCGTCTCACGCCGTCCACATGGTCTAGACCATAGTCGTCCAACCCAGTGGAGGCCAACCCATGTCGGTGCTCACCATCGACGCCGGAACCACCGGTGTCACCGCCCTCATCGTCAGTGAGAACGGCGAAGTCGCCGCGCGCGGCTACCAGGAGTTCGCCCAGCACTACCCCCGCACCGGATGGGTCGAGCACGTCCCCGAGGAGATCTGGCAGGCCACCCTCGCCGCCTGCCAGAGCGCCCTCGACGCCACCGACGACGCCCCCACCTGCATCGGGATCACCAACCAGCGTGAGACCGCGGTCCTGTGGAACCGCAGACGCGCGAGCTCGCCCCGCAGAGCGATCGTATGGCAGGACCGGCGCACCGCCGACATCTGCCAGGAGCTGCGCGACGCCGGGCACGAGGACCGGGTCACCGACATCACCGGGCTGCGCCTGGACCCCTACTTCACCGCGACCAAGCTCACCTGGATCCAGCGTAACGATCAGCGCGCCTGGAGCGGGGTGGAATCCGGCGACGTCGCCCTCGGCACCGTCGACTCCTACATCATCGCCCGCCTGACCGGGGGCACCCGGCACATCACCGACGCCTCCAACGCCTCGCGCACCCTGCTGTTCGACCTGCGCGCCGGGACCTGGTCCGACGAGATGTGCGAGCTGTTCGGGGTGCCCATCTCGGCGCTGCCCGAGGTCGTCCCCTCCTACGGCGTCGTGGCGGAGTCGGAGCCCGACGACTTCCTCGGGCTCAAGCTGCCCATCGCCGGGATCGCCGGCGACCAGCAGGCGGCCATGTTCGGCCAGAACTGCTACACACCGGGCTCCTCCAAGTGCACCTACGGCACCGGCTCCTTCATCCTGGTCAACACCGGCACCGAGCCGGTCCCCCCGCGGCAGGGCCTGCTCAGCACGGTCCTGTGGCAGCACCCCGACGGCCGGCTCGACTACGCGCTCGAAGGCTCCATCTTCGTCACCGGCGCGGCCGTGCAGTGGCTGCGCGACGGCCTCGGGTTCATCGACAGCGCCGCGCAGTCGGAGGCGCTGGCCGCCAGCGTCGAGGACTCCGGCGGCGTGGTCTTCGTCCCCGCCCTCACCGGCCTGGGCGCACCCGACTGGGACCCCTACGCGCGGGGCGCCATCTTCGGCATCACCCGCGGCACCGGCCGCGCCCACCTGGCCCGTGCCACCCTGGACGCCATCGCCTTCGAGGTGCGCGACGTGGTCGAGGCCATGGCCCGCGCGTCCGGCACCGAGCTGCCCGAGCTGCGCGTGGACGGCGGGGCCTCGGCCAACGACCTGCTCTGCCACATCCAGGCCGACCAGCTCGGGGTGAGCGTGGCCCGCCCGCAGATCCAGGAGACCACCGCCCTGGGCGCCGCGTTCCTGGCGGGGCTGGGGACCGGCGTGTGGGACTCCACCGACGACCTGGCGCACACCTGGAAGCTCGACCGCCGCTTCGAGCCGCGGGACCGCGACGACGCGGCCTACCGCCGCTGGCGGGTCGCCGTGGAGCGGTCCAAGGGCTGGGCCGGGCTGGAGTGAGGGCGGTGCCGGTGCCGAACCCAGGGGGAGTTCAGTCGTCCAGGCCCTGGTCGATGGCGTAGCGCACCAGCTCGACGCGGTTGTGCAGCTGTAGCTTGCTGAGGGTGTTCTGCACGTGGTTCTGCACGGTGCGGTGGGAGAGGGTCAGCCGCGCGGCGATCTGCTTGTAGCCCAGCCCCTTGGCGACCAGGCGCAGGACCTCGGTCTCGCGCGGGGTGAGCGCGGGGGCGGCCGGGGCCGCATCAGGGGAGGGGGCGGAGGCGAGCCGCCGGTACTCGCCGAGTACCAGGCCGGCCAGCCCCGGGGTGAAGACGGCGTCGCCACCGTGCACGCTGCGCACGGCGTCGAGCAGCTCCTCGCGTCCCGCGGACTTCACCAGGTAGCCGGTGGCGCCGGCCTTCACCGCGCCCAGAACGTCGCGGTGCTCGCCGCTGGCCGAGAGGATGAGGACGCGCGGCGGGGTGCCGGGCAGCGCCAGCAGCCGCCGGGTCACCTCGACCCCGCTCATGTCCGGCAGCTGGAGGTCGACCACGGCCACCGTGGGACGCGCGGCCGGCGCGACGGCCACGGCCTTGCGGCCGTCGCCCGCGGTGGCCACCACCTCGAGCCCGGCCTCGGCGAGGTCGCGGGCGACGGCGTCGCGCCACATCGGGTGGTCGTCGACCACCATGACCCGGATGGTGCGGCCGGAGGCACCGGCGGCGGGCTCACCTGCGGCGGGGTCGGCGGCGCCGGGGTCAGTCATCGTCCCGGCTATTGCCGTTGCCGTTGTTGCCATTTCCGTTGTTGCCGTTCCCGCGGTCGTCACCGCTGCCGAACGGGGTCACGAACAGCTCGACCTCGGCGCCGCTCTCGACCTCGCCCTCGGGGCTGAAGCCCGCGACCCGGTCGCCGCCCAGCGGCGCGGTGACCTTGACGGTCAGGCCCAGGTCCTCCAGCTCCCTCTGCGCGGCCTCGACCGACAGGCCGGTGACATCTGGCACCTCGATCCGGTCGGGGCCCGACGACACGGTCAGGGTGACGGCGTCGCCGCGGCCGACGTTCTCCCCCTGGCCGGGGTCGGTCGAGATCACCCGGCCGGCCGGGACGTCGTCGCTGGGCGCCTCGGCGACGTCGACGCCCAGGCCCTTGGCGCGCAGCGCGTCGGTGGCGTCCTCCTGGGTCTGGCCCGCGACATCCGGCACGGCGAAACCGGTGCTGAGCGTCAGGGTGACCGATTCGGCGCGGTCGGCGTCGGTCCCCTGCTCGGGGTCGGAGGCGACCACCGCGCCGATCGGCTCGTCCTCGGAGGACGCCTCGTCCAGCTCGATGTCGGAGAACCCGGCGCCCTCCAGGGCGTCGCGGGCATCGTTGGCGGTCAGCCCGACCACCTCGGGCATGGACACGGTCTGCGGGCCCCGTGACAGGAACACGGTGACGGTGCCGTTGGGCTCGATACGGTCGTCGATCTCGGGGCTGGCCCCGGCGATCTCCCCCTCGTCGGCGGCGTCGCTGAAGATCCCCCGCTCGTCGACCTCCATTTGCAGGCCGCTGTCGGCCAGCACGGAGGCCGCGGTCTCCTCGTCCAGCCCGATCACATCGGGGACGGTCTCGAAGCGGCCGAACAGCATCCACCAGCCGAAGACGAGCGCCGCCACCGCCATGGCGCCGCCGGCGAGGATGAGGAGGTGCTTGCGCTCCAGGGGGCGGTCGTCGGGCGGCGGGCCCGCGTCCTCGACGTCGTCGAGGTCGACCACGAGGGTGGCGTTGCCGCCGGACCGCGCGGCCGCGGGCGGCCCTGCCGCATGGGCGGCGTCCATGCGGGGCATGGTGGCGGCCGCGGTCGCGGGCCCGCCGTCCTCCGGCATGTTCTTCATGACCTCGGACATCCCGGCGAGGTACTGGGCGGCGTCGCCGGGGCGGTAGCGCGGGTCGCGCTCGGTGGCCTTGGTGACCAGGATGTCGATCTCGGGGCCGATGCCCGGAAGGACGGTCGAGGGCCGCGGGACGTCGACGTTGACGTGCTGGTAGGCGACCGCGATGGGGGTCTCGCCGGTGTGCGGCTGCTCGCCGGTGATCAGCTCGTAGAGCATGATCCCGGCCGCGTAGACATCGGTGCGCGCATCGGCGGTGCCGCGCTCGATCTGCTCGGGAGCCAGGTAGGCGGCGGTGCCCATGAGCGTGCCGGTCTTGGTCATGGCCTGCTGGGCGGATTCCACGAGCCGCGCCAGCCCGAAGTCGGCCACCTTCACCTGGCCGTCCTCGGTGAGCAGGACGTTCTCGGGCTTGACGTCGCGGTGCACCATGCCGGCGCGGTGCGCCGCGCCCAGCGCGGCCAGCACCGGCGCCATGATCTTCAAGGCGGCGTAGGGCCCCAGGCGGCCGCGCTCGCTGAGCAGGTCGCGCAGCGTGCGGCCGGGCACGTACTCCATGGCGAGGTACACGTGCCCCTGGTCGCTGCCCTGGTCGTAGACCTGCACGACGTTGGGGTGGGAGAGGCGGGCGACGGAGTGCGCCTCGTTGATGAAGCGGCGCACGAACGTGGGGTCCTCGGCCAGGGAGGAGTGCATCACCTTGCACGCCACCCGGCGGTCCAGCCGGAGGTCGTGGGCGACGTAGACGGTCGCCATGCCGCCGCTCGCGACGCGCCCCTCGATGAAGTAGCGGCGGTCCAGGGTCATTCCGACGAGGGAGTCCGCAGTCGTCATGTCCATCGGATCACGTTCGCCTCGCTCCGCTGCTCCTGCGGCCCCGCGGGTGGGGCCTCCGGTCGGGCGGCGCCGGCGCTCGATCGCCGGCGGCTCGCCGTTCGTTCCACGCAGCCGAGTGTAATAGGGACAATGCCCCCACGCCGGGCCTCGCGCGGCGTGGGGGCACAGAAACCCCTGTGACCTGCGATTTCTTCCGTAGGGTCACTCCGCGGCCGGTGACGATGCGTGTGCGTACCGGCGCACCGGGATACGGCCCGCTCGCCGTGCCGCGCGCCCTGCGGCGACCGCGTCGCGCATGGCCGCGGCCATGAGGACGGGGTCATGGGCGCGGGTGACCGCGGTCGCCAGCATCACGGCGTCGCACCCCAGTTCCATGGCGAGCGCCGCCTCGCTGGCGGTGCCGATCCCGGCGTCGATGACCACCGGGACGCCGGCCTCCTCCACGATGAGCTCGATGTTGTGCGGGTTGCGGATGCCCAGGCCCGACCCGATCGGCGCGCCCAAGGGCATGACGGCGGCGCAGCCCACCTGCTCGAGCCGGCGGGCGAGCACGGGGTCGTCATTGGTGTAGGGCAGCACGGTGAAACCGTCGTCGACCAGGAGCTCGGCCGCGTCCAGCAGCTCCACCGGGTCGGGCAGCAGAGTGCGCTCGTCGGCGACGACCTCCAGCTTGATCCAGTCGGTCTCCAGCGCCTCGCGGGCCAGGCGGGCGGTGCGGACGGCCTCGGCGGCGGTGAAGCATCCGGCGGTGTTGGGCAGCGGCCGGATGCCGTTGCGCCGCAGCACGTCCCAGACCGAGCCCTGCGCACCGGGCGCGACCCGGCGCAGCGCCACCGTGGTCAGCTCGGTGCCCGAGGCGATCAGCGCGTCCTCCAGGACCCGCATCGACGGCGCCCCGCCGGTGCCGGTGATGAGCCGCGAGGCGAACGCGCGCCCGGCGATGACGAGCGGGTCGGCTGTGTGGGTCGTCATGATCAGCCTCCCTGGACGGCGGTGAGCACGTCCACGCGGTCGTTTTCGAAAACGTGGGTGCGCGGCCAGGCGGCGCGGGGGACGACTTCGTCGTTGACCGCCGCCGCCACGCCCCCCTGGGCGTCGGTGAGGGAACCGACGATGTCGGCCACGGTGCTGCGGGGCGCCACCCGGGTGCGCCGCCCGTTGATGATCACGTCCATTGGCGTGCCTCGCTTCCGTCGGAGCCGCGGGCGGCGGCGAAGGGCCGGGCGTAGGCGGGCAGGCCCTCGCCCGCCAGCACGTCGGCCAGCGCGTCGCCCGTGGCGGGGGTGAACAGGACACCGTGCCGGAAGTGCCCCACCGCGAGGTGCAGGCCCGGCAGAGCGGTTGGGCCCAGCAGCGGTGCGTTGCCGGGGGAGCCGGGCCGCAGCCCTACACAGATCTCGGCGATCTCCAGCTCGCCGACCCCGGGGACCAGGGTGTGGGCGTCGCGCAGCAGCTCCCACACCCCGCCCGCGGTCGGGTTCAGGTCGGCGCCCATCTCCTCCTGGGTGGCGCCCACGACCACCTCTCCGCTGTCGCGGGGGACGAGGTAGACCGGCGTGCCCCGGACCAGCCCGCGCACGGTGCGCGTGACGACGGGCGCCGCGCCGGAGGGGGTGCGCAGCCGCAGCAGCTGGCCCTTGACCGGGCGCAGCGGCGGCACGGCGCCGTCGGGCAGCCCGCCGATCTCCGGGGTCCACACCCCCGCTGCCAGGACGACCTGGCCGGCGCGCAGCTCGCCGCCGCCGGCCAGGAGCACGCCGGCGGCCCGGCCGCCGGAGGTGAGCAGGCGGGCCGCCCGGTCGCGGACGCGGCCGGCCCCGCGCCGCCGGGCGGCGGCCGCCAGGGCCGCGGTGAGCAGGCGGGGGTCGACGGAGTGGTCATCGGGGGCCAGGACGCCGCCGCGCACCGACGGGGCAAGCATCGGCTCCAGCCTGCGGCACGCGCGGCCGGTCAGCCGCTCGGCGGGCAGGCCCAGGCGGGCCTGGAGCTCCGCGAGTTCGCTCAGCCGGGCCAGGTCGTCGGTGTCGTAGGCGACCTGGAGGGTGCCGCCGGTCCGGTAGCCCGCGTGGCGGCCGGAGTCGCGCTCCAGCTCCTCGACGAACGCGGGGTAGCGGTCGCGCGAGAGGGCGCCGAAGCGCATCAGCGCCTCCTCGCCGAACACGGCCTCGCCGGCGGGGGTCAGCATGCCCGCCGCGACCCCGGACGCGGCGCCCGGAGTCGCATCGGGGGCGACGACGGTGACGCGCAGCCCGCGCCGGGCCGCCCGCCAGGCGACGGCGAGGCCGATCACGCCCGCGCCAACGACGAGGACGTCGCAGGCGCCGGGTGGCCCGGACTCCGGAGGGGAGGGGGATGTCGGTGAGGACGGGGGCGGGGGTGTTGTGCGCACGGCTCCGCTGCCACTCCCTTCGCCGGTATGACCCGGATCAGGTTCTTGCGGTCGGAGGCTCGCCGCCTCCCTCTCAGCCGGGTCCCACCGGCTCCCGCGGGGATCGTTGCTCGCGGCCAATCCTAGGGCCCCGCCTCCGCCGGCGGGCGGCCGGCCCGCGTCGGCGCAACCGCTACGCCGGAAGCGATAAGGCCCGATGGCCGGGTTTGGCACGCCCGGATCTGTGGGACATTGGCTGCGTGACAGAGAACGACCACACCATCGATTCCCTGGTCGGCGACTGGTTGACCCTGAAGGAAGCCGCGAAGGCGCTGAACGTCAGCCCGAACCGGGTCAAGCAGTACATCGGCGACCACAAGCTGCTGGGGGTCCGCCGCAAGGGCGAGACCGTGGTCCCGGCGGCCTTCATCGCCAACGGCGACATCGTCAAGGGCCTGCCGGGCACCCTCACGGTCCTCGCCGACTGCGGGTTCGCCACCGAAGAGGCGCTGACCTGGATGTTCACCCCCGACGACACCCTCCCGGGGGCGCCCATCGAGGCGCTGATCGCCAACCGCGGCACCGAGGTCCGCCGCCGCGCCCAGGCCATGGCCTTCTAGCGGCCGGCCCCGGGCCCGCCGCGGGCCCCGGAACGGGCGCGCACTAGCCTGGGGCGGGTGAACACCAGCCTGCGCCGGCGCCTCGCCGATGCCCGCCTGTACCTGTGCACCGACGCCCGCCGCGAGCGGGGCGACCTCGCCTCCTTCCTCGACTCCGCCCTGGCCGGCGGAATCGACATCGTGCAGCTCCGCGACAAGTCGCTGGAGGCGCGCGAGGAACTGGACGCGCTGGAGACCGTGCGCGCGGCCTGCGAACGGCACGGCGCGCTGCTGGCGGTCAACGACCGCGCCGACATCGCCCGTGCCGCCCGCGCCGACGTCCTGCACCTGGGCCAGCGAGACCTGCCCGTGCCCTTCGCCCGCGAGATCGTCGGCGACGGCCCGCTGATCGGCCGGTCCAACAACAACGCCGACGCGGCCGCCGCGTCGGCGGCCGAGGACGGCGTCGACTACTACTGTGTGGGCCCCACCTGGGCGACACCCACCAAGCCCGGCCGTCCCGCTGCGGGGCTGCCGCTCGTCCGGGCGGCCGCGGGGCTGCCGGGCGGGCGCCCGTGGTTCGCCATCGGCGGCATCGACCTGGGCAACCTCGACCAGGTCCTGGACGCGGGCGCGCGCCGCGTGGTCGTCGTGCGCGCCATCACCGACGCCCCCGACCCCCGCGCCGCCGCTGCGGAGTTCACCCGCCGCCTGCGCGCCGCCTAGAGGTTGATACGGCCCAGGGCGCTGGGGTGCTTGCGCAGGTAGCCCTCGATCGTCTGCGCCGGGTGGCCGGTGAGGTCGGGGACAGCGGGGGAGACAACGTCCATCTCGCCCGTGGCGATGGCGGCGTAGGAGCTGGCCCAGCCCTCGACGGCCCACTCCGGGGCGCCCGAGGGGCGGCGCGACTCCAGCGCTTCGTCCCAGGTCTCTGGCACATAGCGGATGACCTTCCCGGTGAGCGAGGACAGCCGCTCGACGGTCTCGCCCAGGGTGACGGCCTCGGGCCCGGTCAGGTCGTAGGTGCGCCCGTCGTGCTCCCCCTGCCCGAGCAGCACCGCCACCGCGGCGTCGGCGACGTCGTCGCGCGACACCCAGGCGACCCGGCCCTGCCCGGCCGGGCCGCGGATCACGCCGTACTCGTCGGCCCAGTCGGGCAGCAGGTCCAGGTAGAGGCTCGGCCGCAGGAAGGTGTGGGCCACGCCCGTCGAGCGGATGTGGGCCTCGGTGTAGAAGTGGTCGCGGGCGAAGGTGAACGTCGCCGCCGGCGCGGCGACCAGGAAGGACAGGTAGACGATCCGGCTCACGCCCGCCGCCACCGCGGCGTCGACCGCGCTGATGTGCTGGTCGATCCGGTCGGCGGCTTCGGTGGCCGACACCAGCAGCAGCGTGTCGGTGCCGCGCACCGCCCGCCCGAAGGCGGCGGGGTCCTCGTAGGCGGCCATCGCGGCGCTGGCCGAGTCCAGCTCCGGGGCGCGGTTGATGTCGCGGACGATGAGCCGCTGGCGCACCCCGCGCCGGGCCAGCCGCGCCGCCACCCGCCCGCCCACGGCGCCCGTGGCCCCGGTGACCCCGACAGTGTGCGCTATTGCCTGATCCTCACCCATGAGCCCCATTTTCGGGCAATGGGCCCCGATGTGCACTTACCGGCGCGCGAGGCGGCCGCAAGCCCCTCGCGCGCCGGGTGGGCAGGCGCCTATCAGCGCGTCACGTCCTGCGCGCCGGCCTGCGCGGGTGCGGGTGCAGGCGCGGCGGGTTCGGGGGTGCGGTAGGTGAGCCGGCGCAGCAGCACCTCGGCGGGCCCGCGCCGCCCGGTGCGTTCGAGGGCGTAGGCGCCGGCCACGGTGACCAGCCACACGCCGAGCGCGAACAGCGCCATCGAGGCGCTGTGCAGGGCGGCGCCGAACCCCAGGCCCCAGGCTGCGAGTACCGGGGAGCAGATCACGGACTGCGCGAGGTAGCTGCTCATGGACCGCTTGCCGACCGCGGTGACCGCGACCACGACCGTGCCCTGGCGTTCCCGGCGGCCCAGGAGGTGGCCGATGATCCCGAAGACGGCGACGTAGCCCAGCCCGCCGAACAGGCCGCCGAAGGACCGCGCCCCGGACCACGCGTCCAGGGCGGGGGCGGTCAGGTCCATCAGCCCGGCCAGGTGCAGCGCCTCGGGGAGCGCCGCCACCCAGGCCGCGGAGATCCCCAGGACGGCGGTCCAGCCGAAGGTGCGCAGGTAATGCCCGGGGACCTCCAGCATCCGGCGCCGGCCCGCCGCCATGCCGAGCAGGATCGCCGCCGGCACGACGAAGCCGAGGCCCTGGGCGACGACGAGCAGCGGCCACACCATCAGCCGGTCCAGGGCCGCGCTCAGGATGCCCGGCTCGCTGAATGAGGCGAAGAAGTATCCGGCCATGCCGTCGTCAACGGCCCCCGCGCCGCCGCCCGGGCTCTGCGAGGCGAGGACGGCCACGGCCGCCGAGAGCGCGGCGATGGCCGCCACCAGCGCGGTGAGGATCACCGCCCAGATGCGGATCGTGCGCTCGCTGCGGCGCAGGAACAGGCCGCACAGCACCAGCCCGGCCACGCCGTAGGCGCCCAGGATGTCGCCCATCCACAGCAGCGCCGCGTGGACGAACCCGAACACGAGCATCCAGAGGTGGCGGCGGCGCACCAGCGCCGCGGCGCCCCGGGCATCGGCGCCGGCCTCGACCTGGCGGTCGAAGGTGCGCATGATGCCGTAGCCGAAGAGGAAGGCGAACATTGGGTAGATGCGGCCGTCGACGGCCACCGTCAGGGCGGCCTGCACCGCCGTGTCCAGCGCCGATCCGCCGCCAGGGTGCGGGCTCATCGCCGGCCGGTCGGTCGCCCACAGGTAGTACGGGGTGTTCGCCAGGGCGATCAGCAACAGCATGAAGCCGCGCGCGAGATCGGGCGCGAGCGCCCGCTCCGCGGCTCGGACGGGACCTCGGTGCGGTGACCGGGTGGGATGCATGCGGAGGGCTCCTGTGCGGTCCGTTCAGCGGAGGTTTCTCCCAGCGTGGCGGACGACGGGCGCCACGGGCATCGGCTGGTGGGAGGAACCTGGTTCCTCCCCCTGGTGGACCGGGCCTCATCCGCCATGACTGGTGAGGCGTCCGGGGGCGGATCAGTGCTTGCGGGCGGTCGCGGCGACGATGAGGTCGGCGAGGGAGCCGCGGGCCGCTTCATCGATCAGCTCGCTGTCCAGGGCGTCGGTGGCCTGGCCGACGTAGTCGTCGATGCGGCTCTCGCAGGCCGCGAGCGCCCCGCACTCGGTGGTGACACCGCGCATCCATTCGACGTCGTCGGCGGTGAGCCCGGGGTCGCCCAGCAGGCGCCGGAAGCGGGCGGAGTCGGCCGCCGGGGCGCGCTCCAGGGTCTCGGCGACGATCAGCGTGCGCTTGCCCTCGCGCAGGTCGTCGCCCGCGGGCTTGCCGGTCTGGCCGGGGTCGCCGAAGACCCCCAGCACGTCGTCGCGCAGCTGGAAGGCGATGCCCAGCGGCAGGCCGTAGGCGGTGTAGACCGGGGCGAGGTCGTCGGCGCGGCCGGCCAGGGCGGCGCCCAGGTGCAGCGGGCGCTCGACGGTGTACTTGGCGGACTTGTAGTGCATGACGCGCAGCGACGCCCCGACGCTCTCGGCGCCGCGCACCTGTTCGAGCATGTCGAGGTACTGCCCGGCCATGACCTCGGTGCGCATCTTGTCGAACGGGCCGCGGCCGTCGTGCAGCGCCTTCAGCGGCAGCTCGCTGGCCGCGTACATCTGGTCGCTCCAGGCCAGGCAGAGGTCGCCGATGAGGATGGCCGCCCCCTGGCCGAACGCCGCGCCACCGCCCGACCAGCTCGATCTCTCGTGCAGCCCTTCGAGGCGCTTGTGGGTGGCCGGCAGGCCGCGCCGGGTATCGCTGTTGTCGATGACGTCGTCGTGGATCAGCGCGCACGCCTGGAGGAATTCGAGAGAGGCGGCGGCGGTGTAGATCCCGGGCACGTCGGCGCCGCCCGCGCCCCTCCACCCCCAGTAGCAGAAGGCGGGGCGCAGCCGCTTGCCGCCGGTGAGCATGGCCTCCAAGGCCTCCATGGCGGGAGCCAGTTCCGGGCCGATCTCCAGGAGATCGGCCCTGCGCTCCCCGGTGAACGCGGTGAGCTCGGCGTCGACGGCCCCGCGCACGAAGGAGACGGGTGTGGCGTGAGTGGAGGTCATGCAGAGCAGGCTATCCGCTTCCCGGCGGCCGCCCGCCGCCGCCGGGCCGGGACCGTCGCCTAAGGTGGTGGGCATGCTTGGGTCTACGACACGCTCCGGTCCGGCGCGTCACTCCGCCGCGCGGCCCCGCCGCATCCGCGATCTGCTCGCCGCCGGCGAACCGACGTTCTCCTTCGAGTTCTTCCCACCCAAGACCGACCAAGGACAGCGCAGGCTCTGGCGGGTCATCCGCGAGATCGAGGCGCTCCAGCCCTCTTTCGTCTCCGTCACCTACGGTGCGGGCGGCGGCACCCGCGACCGCACGGTCGAGATCACCGAGCGCATGGCCACCGACACCACCCTGCTGCCGGTGGCGCACATGACCGCGGTCGACCACTCGGTGCGCGAGCTGCGCCACCTCATCGGCCGGTTCGCCGATGTCGGTGTCACCAACGTGCTGGCGCTGCGCGGCGACCCCCCGGGCGACCCGCTGGGGGAGTGGGTCCGCCACCCCGAGGGCCTGGAGTACGCCGACGAGCTCGTCCGGCTGCTCAAGGAGAGCGGCGACTTCTGCGTGGGCGTGGCGGCGTTCCCCTACAAGCACCCCCGCTCGCCCGACGTCGACTCCGACGTCGAGTACTTCGTGCGCAAGTGCCGCGCCGGCGCCGACTACGCGATCACCCAGATGTTCTTCGACGCCGAGGACTACCTGCGGCTGCGCGACCGGGTCGCGGCCAAGGGGTGCGACGTGCCGATCATCCCCGAGATCATGCCGGTGGTGAAGCTGGCCACGATCGAGCGCTCCGAGCAGCTGTCGGGCGCCCCGTTCCCGCGCCACCTGGCGGCGGAGTTCGCGAAGGCGGGCGACGACCCCGACGCCGTGCGGCGGCTGGGGATCGAGCAGGCCACGCGGATGTGCGAGCGGCTGCTCCAGGAAGGCGCCCCCGGGATCCACTTCATCACGTTCAACCAGTCCACAGCCACGCGCGAGATCTACCAGCGGATCGCCGCCGACCGCCTGCCCGCAATGGCAGCGGGGCGGCCATGATCGCGAAGGGCCGGTCCGTGCTGCCGGGGAACCGGAACTCCGGCAGCACCTCGGTGAACCCGCACGAGGCGTAGAGCCGGCGGGCCACGGTGGGCCCGGTGTGGGTCGACAGCACGGCGGTGGCCTCGGTGCGCGGCGCCGTGAGGCGTTCCAGGAGCGTGCGCCCGAGGCCGCGGCCCTGGTCGGCGGGGTGCACGTGCAGCTCGGCGATCTCGAAGGCGTCGGCGAACCAGCGCCGCTCGGCGGCGGGGTCGCGCGAGCGCACCTCAGCGGTGACGACGTCGTGCCACCACTGCCCGCTGTGGCCGTGGAACCCGTAGGCGAACCCGAGGGCCGCCGCGCCGCCGGGGGCGAGCGCCACCACGGCGCGGAAGCCGGTGTGGAGGGCGTGGTGCTCCATGATCGAGCGGCGCCCGGCGAGCTGGTCGGGGGGCGGGGACATGGCCGCGGAGTAGACGTCCAGCAGCGCGGGGAGCGCGTGGACGAAGGCGGGGGCGGTCGGCTCCCACAGCTCGGCATCGGTCTGCACAGCGCCACACTAGACGACGCCGCCGGGGTGCCCGCCCCTTCTTGACGAAAGCCATTGCGTGAGGTTAACTGAGATTGTTCGAACTGATGTTCGAGCATGAACGGCCGGGTGGGGGAGGGGAAGCCCCTTGCCCGGCCGTTTCATCGTGCGCGCATCCGCCCGGGCGCGCCCGGGTGAAAACACACAGGTGGCCGCCCACCCTGCGCGGGGTGGGCGGCCACCTGCATTGCGGCATGTGTGCCCCTGGGGCATGGGGGCGGTGACGAAGATGTGCGCGGCGCTCCTAGAACGCGTCGACGGCGCGGCGCGCCTCGGGGTCGAGGACCCCCCAGTTGATCAGCTCCTCGGTGAGGTCGCCGGGCGAGCGGTCGTAGATCACCGCGAGCGAGCGCAGGTCCTCCTGGCGGATCGACAGCACGCGGCCGTTGTAGTCGCCGCGCTGGCTCTGAATGGTGGCAACGTAGCGCGCGAGCGGCCCGGCCTTCTCCTGAGGCAGCTGCTGCATGCGCTCAAGGTCGATGACGAGCTTGGGTGTGGGGCCCAGCGGGGTCGGCGCCGCGCCGCCCGGCAGCAGCTCCGACATCGGGACACCGTAGAAGTCCGCGAGCTCGGCGAGCTTCTGCACGGTGACCGCGCGGTCGCCGCGCTCGTAGGAGCCCACGACGACGGCCTTCCAGCGGCCGTGGGACTTCTCCTCCACCCCGTGCAGGGACAGGCCCTGCTGGGTGCGGATGGCGCGCAGCCGCGCGCCGAGGGACTTCGCGTATTCGGATGGCATCTTCTTCGTCGCTCCCCGGCCGTGATGGTGGCTGGTGTGGGCAGTGGGCCCCGAGTTCGCTCGGTAGTGACCAAGCCCCCGGAAAATGTGCTGTGCACCGATTCGCGAGGGGTGGACACGGAGCGGTCCCACCCAGATTGGTTACGGACAGTGACGGTAAGGCTGTTCGGTTGCCAGGTCAAGCCGTTGGGCGGAAACGCGACTAATCAGTGGCCAAACCGTGCGTAAGTGAGGGGTCTCTCATTTCGGTAGAGATGGGTACCAAACGCAGTCGGGCGCCTACCGCAAAGCCCGGCAGCGCAAGCACTTTCGCGTTCTTCGCGGGTGAAGGCGGCGGATTGGGAGCCGCTCGAATCCCACTCGAAGCGCCCGTGTCAACGCCAGGTAGCGTGATCATCGTCATATTTTCGCCGAGTTTCACTCGGCGGCCCGGCGGGCCCGGTGGGATGGCGCTGGTAGCGTGAGGCCGTTCGACATCCTTTAACGACCTGCTCAGCGAGGCAGGGAAGGGGGTCATCACTGTGTGTGCGCAAAAACGCGCGGAACGTGATGTGCATGCCGAGGATCCGTCCGCGCGCGATCTCACCGACACTCAGCGCGCCGTCCTCGAAGGCCCGGAGATCCACCGGGCGCTCACCCGGATCGCCCACGAGGTGCTCGAGCGCACCAAGGGCGCCCACGACGTCACCCTGCTCGGCATCCCCACCCGCGGCGTCCCGCTCGCCCGCCGCCTCGCCGAGCGCATCGAGCGCGTCGAGGACCGCGCGGTTCCGTGGGGCTCCCTCGACATCACCATGTACCGCGACGATCTGCACCTGGCCCCCGCCCGCGCGCTCGGGCGCACCGAGATCCCGCCCGAAGGCATCGACGGCCGCACCGTCGTGCTCGTCGACGACGTCCTCTTCTCCGGCCGCAGCGTCCGCGCCGCCCTCGACGCCCTCAACGACCTCGGCCGGCCCCGCGCGGTCCAGCTCGCCACCCTGGTCGACCGCGGCCACCGGCGGCTGCCCATCCGCGCCGACTACGTCGGCAAGAACCTGCCCACCTCCCTGCGCGAGAACGTCGCCGTCCTGCTCGACGAGCTCGACGGGCGCGACGCCGTGCTGATCGGCCCGGCCAAGCCCCGCCCGGGTGAAAAGGAACAGGGACAGGAGGGGGACCACTGATGCGCCACCTGCTCTCCGCCGGCGACCTCAGCCGCGACGAAGCCACCCTGGTCCTCGACACCGCCGCCGAACTCGCCCAGATCAGCGGGCGCTCGGTGAAGAAGCTGCCGACCCTGCGCGGGCGCACCGTCGTCAACCTCTTCTACGAGGACTCCACGCGCACCCGCACCTCCTTCGAGCTCGCCGCCAAGCGCCTCTCGGCCGACGTCATCAACTTCTCCGCCAAGGGCTCCAGCGTCTCCAAGGGCGAGAGCCTCAAGGACACCGCGCTGACCCTCCAGGCCATGGGGGCCGACGGCGTCGTCATCCGCCACGGGGCCTCCGGCGCCGCGCACCGGCTCGCGCGCTGGGTCGACGGCGCCGTGCTCAACGCCGGCGACGGCACCCACGAGCACCCCACCCAGGCGCTGCTGGACGCCTTCACCATGCGCGAGCGCATGGGCCGGCTCGACGGCCTGCGCGTGGCCATCGTCGGCGACGTCCTGCACAGCCGGGTGGCCAGGTCCAACGTCCTGCTGCTCAACACCCTGGGCGCCGAGACCACCTTGGTCGCCCCGCCCACCCTGATGCCGGTGTCGGTCCACACCTGGCCCTGCGCCATCTCCTACGACCTCGACGAGACCCTGCCCAAGAGCGACGTCGTCATGATGCTGCGCGTGCAGGCCGAGCGGATGAAGGACGCCTTCTTCCCCACCGCGCGCGAGTACAGCCGCCGCTACGGGCTCGACCGCGACCGCTTCGCGCGGCTGAGCGACGACGCCGTCGTCATGCACCCCGGCCCGATGGTCCGGGGGATGGAGATCTCCGCCGAAGTCGCCGACTCGCCGCGCTCCACCATCACCGAGCAGGTCGCCAACGGTGTCAGCGTGCGCATGGCCGTGCTCTACCTGCTGCTGGGCGGGTCCGAGTCCGCGATCGGCGCCTGAGGGCCGGGAACATAGGGAGAAAGCACGACATGACCGAGACCAGTCACCTGATCCGCGGCGCGCGCGTCGCGGGCGGCGACCCGGCCGACATCCTGATCCGCGACGGCGTCATCGCCGCCGTCGGCACCGGGCTCGACGCACCTGACGCCGAGGTCACCGACGCCTCCGGGCTCGTCGCCCTGCCCGGCCTGGTGGACCTGCACACCCACCTGCGCGAGCCGGGCCGCGAGGACGCCGAGACCGTGGCCACCGGCGCCCGCGCCGCCGCCATGGGCGGCTACACCGCCGTGCACGCCATGGCCAACACCGACCCCGTCGCCGACACCGCCGGCGTCGTCGAGCAGGTCTGGCGGCTGGGCCGCGAGGCCGGGTACTGCGACGTGCAGCCCGTGGGCGCGGTCACCCGGGGCCTGGCCGGCGGCCAGCTCGCCGAGCTCGGCGCCATGGCCGACTCCGTGGCCGCCGTCCGCGTGTTCTCCGACGACGGCATGTGCGTCTCCGACCCGCTGCTCATGCGCCGGGCGCTGGAGTACGTCAAGGCCTTCGGCGGCGTCGTCGCCCAGCACGCCCAGGAGCCCCGGCTCACCGAGGGCGCCCAGATGAACGAGGGCGTCGTCTCCGACCGGCTCGGCCTGGCCGGGTGGCCCGCGGTGGCCGAGGAGGCCATCATCGCCCGCGACTGCCTGCTCACCGAGCACGTGGGGTCGCGGCTGCACGTCTGCCACGTCTCCACCAAGGGCTCGGTGCAGATCCTGCGCTGGGCCAAGAGCCGCGGCTGCGACGTCACCGCCGAGGTCACCCCGCACCACCTGCTGCTCACCGACGACCTCGCCGAGGGCTACGACCCCGTCTACAAGGTCAACCCGCCCCTGCGCACCGCCGAGGACGTCCGGGCGCTGCGCGAGGGGCTCGCCGACGGCACGATCGACTGCGTGGCCACCGACCACGCCCCGCACCCGATCGAGGCCAAGGAGACCGAGTGGTCCACGGCCGCCATGGGCATGACCGGCCTGGAGACCGCGCTCTCGGTGGTCCAGCACACCATGGTCGACACCGGCCTGCTCGACTGGGCCGGGGTCGCCGAGCGCATGTCGGCCACGCCCGCCCGCATCGGCAGACTCGCCGGTCAGGGCCGCCCGCTCGCCCCCGGCGAGCCCGCGAACGTTACCCTGTACGACGCGGCCGCCGCCCGCGACATCGACCCGGCGGCGATGGCCTCCAAGAGCGCCAACACCCCCTACCGGGGGATGCGCCTGCCCGGACGGGTGGTCGCCACCTTCCTGCGCGGCGTCCCCACGGTCCGCGACGGGAAGATCCAGTGACCGCGGCCCAGAGCCCGGAGACCGGCGGCCGGGCCGCCACCGCCACCGCAAGCCCCGCGCAAGAGGAGACACACGTGCAGACAAGCGCCATGCTCGTGCTGGAGGACGGCCGCGTCTTCCACGGCACGTCGTTCGGCGCGCCGGGCGAGACCTTCGGCGAGATCGTCTTCAACACCGGCATGACCGGCTACCAGGAGACCCTCACCGACCCGTCCTACCACCGCCAGATCGTGGCCATGACCGCCCCCCACATCGGCAACACCGGCGTCAACGACGACGACCCCGAGTCCGGGCGGATCTGGGTGGCCGGCTACGTCGTGCGCGAGCCCGCCCGCATCCCCTCCAACTGGCGTGCCAAGCGCACCCTCGACGAGGAGCTGCGCCGCCAGGGCGTGGTGGGCATCGCCATCGCCGGCACCCGCGCCCTCACCCGCCACCTGCGCGACCGCGGCGCCATGCGCGCCGCCGTCAGCACCACCGAGACCGACCCGCAGGCCCTCCTGGAGCGCGTGCTCGCCAGCCCCCCGATGGCCGGCGCCGACCTCAGCGCCGAGGTCGCCACCACCGAGCCCTACACCGTGCGCCCGCCCGAGGGCGTCGCCACCCGCTTCCGCGTGGCAGCCGTCGACCTGGGCATCAAGGCCATGACGCCCCAGCGCCTCGCCGAGCGGGGCTGCGAGGTCACCGTCCTGCCCGCCGCCGCCACCGCCGAGGACATCCTCGCCACCGGCCCCGACGGCGTGTTCTTCAGCAACGGCCCCGGCGACCCCGCCACCGCCGACGGCCCGGTCGCCGCCGTGCGCGGCGTGCTCGACTCCCGCACCCCGCTGTTCGGCATCTGCTTCGGCAACCAGATCCTGGGCCGCGCACTGGGCCTGGGCACCTACAAGCTGCGGTTCGGCCACCGCGGCGTCAACCAGCCCGTGCGCGACGTCCACACCCGCCGGGTCCACATCACCAGCCACAACCACGGCTTCGCGGTCGACGCGCCGCTCGACGGCCCGTTCGACACCCCCTACGGCCGCGCCGAGGTCAGCCACGTCGACCTCAACGACGACGTCGTCGAAGGGCTGCGGCTGCTGGACCGGCCGGCGTTCAGCGTCCAGTACCACCCCGAGGCCGCCGCGGGCCCGCACGACGCCGCCGAGCTGTTCGACGCGTTCGTCGACCTGATGTCCGCCCAGCCCGCCAGCCAGCCGTAGAGGACCCGACATGCCGCGCAGAAGTGACCTGACCTCCGTGCTCGTGGTCGGCTCCGGGCCGATCGTGATCGGGCAGGCGGCGGAGTTCGACTATTCCGGGACCCAGGCGTGCCGCGTCCTCAAGGCCGAGGGCCTGCGGGTCATCCTGGTCAACTCCAACCCGGCCACGATCATGACCGACCCCGAGATCGCCGACGCCACCTACGTCGAGCCGATCACGCCGGACATGGTCGAGAAGATCATCGCCAAGGAGCGCCCCGACGCCCTGCTGCCCACCCTGGGCGGGCAGACCGCGCTCAACACCGCGGTGGCCCTGCACGAGTCCGGGGTGCTGGCCAAGTACAACGTCGAGCTCATCGGCGCCAACATCGACGCCATCCAGTCCGGCGAGGACCGCGAGACCTTCAAGGGCATCGTCGAGCGCATCGGCGGCGAATCCGCCCGCTCCCGCATCTGCCACACCCTGGAGGAGTGCCTGGCCGCCGCCGAGGAGCTGCACTACCCCGTGGTGGTGCGCCCCTCCTTCACCATGGGCGGCGCCGGCTCCGGCTTCGCCCACGACGCGACCGAGCTGCGCCGCATCGCCGGCCAGGGGCTCGCGCTCTCGCCCACCACCGAGGTGCTCCTGGAGGAGTCCATCCTCGGCTGGAAGGAGTACGAGCTCGAGCTGATGCGCGACGCCCACGACAACGTGGTCGTCGTCTGCTCCATCGAGAACCTCGACCCCATGGGCGTGCACACCGGCGACTCCATCACCGTCGCCCCCGCCATGACCCTGACCGACCGCGAGTACCAGCGCATGCGCGACATCGGCATCGCGGTCATCCGCGCCGTCGGGGTCGACACCGGCGGCTGCAACATCCAGTTCGCCGTGCACCCCGAGACCGGGCGCATCATCGTCATCGAGATGAACCCCCGGGTCTCGCGCTCCTCCGCCCTGGCCTCCAAGGCCACCGGGTTCCCCATCGCCAAGATCGCCGCCAAGCTGGCCGTGGGCTACACCCTCGACGAGATCCCCAACGACATCACCGCCGAGACCCCCGCCAGTTTCGAGCCGAGCCTCGACTACGTGGTGGTGAAGGTCCCGCGGTTCGCCTTCGAGAAGTTCCCCGGCGCCGACCCCGGCCTGACCACCACCATGAAGTCGGTGGGCGAGGCCATGGCCATCGGCCGCTCCTTCGCCGAGGCCCTCCAGAAGGCCATGCGCTCGCTGGAGAAGAAGGGCGTCGGGTTCACCTGGGCCGGCGAGCCCGGGGCCAAGGACGAGCTGCTGCGCGCCGCCGCCGTGCCCACCGAGACCCGGCTGCGCCTGGTCCAGCAGGCCCTGCGCGCCGGGGCGACCGTGCGCGAGCTGCACGACGCCACCCGGATCGACCCGTGGTTCCTCGACCAGCTGCTGCTGCTGGAGGAGACCGCGCGCCGCCTGGCCGCGGCGCCGGAGCCCACCGCCGAGCTGCTGCGGTCGGCCAAGCGCCTGGGCTTCTCCGACGTCCAGATCGGCGAGATCACCGGCCGCAGCGAGGACGCCGTGCGCGCCCTGCGCGACACGCTGGACATCCACCCGGTGTACCTGACCGTCGACACCTGCGCCGCGGAGTTCGCCGCCCGCACGCCCTACCTGTACTCCAGCTACGACGAGGAGACCGAGGTCCCGCAGGGCACCCGCCCCAAGGTGCTCATCCTCGGCTCGGGCCCCAACCGCATCGGCCAGGGCGTGGAGTTCGACTACAGCTGCGTGCACGCCTCCTTCGCGCTGTCGGAGGCCGGCTACGAGACCGTCATGGTCAACTGCAACCCCGAGACCGTCTCCACCGACTACGACACCAGCGACCGGCTCTACTTCGAGCCGCTCACCCTGGAGGACGTGCTGGAGGTGGTCCGCGCCGAGCAGCAGAGCGGGCCCCTGGCCGGGGTGATCGTCCAGCTGGGCGGGCAGACCCCGCTCGGGCTGGCCCGCCGCCTCAAGGAGGCCGGCGTGCCCATCGTGGGCACCAGCCCCGAGGCCATCGACCTCGCCGAGGACCGCGGCGAGTTCGGCAAGGTCCTGGCCGACGCCGGGCTGCCCGCGCCCAAGCACGGGACCGCGTACTCCTTCGCCGAGGCCAAGCGGGTCGCCGACGAGATCGGCTACCCGGTCATGGTGCGCCCCTCCTACGTGCTGGGCGGGCGCGGCATGGAGATCGTCTACAACGACGCCATGCTCGCCGGCTACATCGAGCGCAACGCCGAGGTCAGCCCCGAGCACCCGGTGCTCATCGACCGCTTCCTCGACGACGCCATCGAGATCGACGTCGACGCCATCTACGACGGCACCGAGCTCTACCTCGGCGGCATCATGGAGCACATCGAGGAGGCCGGCATCCACTCCGGCGACTCCGCGTGCGCCCTGCCCGCCATCACGCTCGGCAACGAGGACTTCGAGCGCATCCGGTACTCCACCGAGGGCATCGCCCGCGGCACCGGCGTGCGCGGGCTGCTCAACGTGCAGTACGCGCTCGCCTCCGGGGTCCTCTACGTCCTGGAGGCCAACCCGCGCGCCTCGCGCACCGTGCCGTTCGTCTCCAAGGCCACGGCGGTCCCGCTGGCCAAGGCGGCCGCCCGCGTGATGCTGGGCACCGGCATCAGCGAGCTGCGCGCCGAAGGACTGCTGCCCGCCGAAGGCGACGGCGGCACGCTGCCGATGGACGCCCCCGTCTCGGTCAAGGAGGCGGTGCTGCCGTTCAACCGCTTCATCGACCGCAAGGGCGAGGGCGTCGACACCGTGCTGGGCCCCGAGATGCGCTCCACCGGCGAGGTCATGGGGCTGGACTCAGCGTTCGGCGCCGCCTACGCCAAGTCCCAGCTGGCGGCCTTCGGGTCCCTGCCGACATCGGGGTCGGTGTTCGTTTCGGTCGCCAACCGCGACAAGCGCACCATGGTCTTCCCGGTCAAGCGCCTGGCCGACCTGGGCTTCGAGATCCTGGCCACCGAGGGCACCGCCTGGGTATTGCGGCGCAACGGAGTGGCCGCAAGGGTCGTGCGCAAACTCAGCGACGGGCCCGGTCCCGACGGCGAACCGACTATCGTGCAACTGATCCACGACGGCGAGGTGGACCTGATCGTCAACACGCCGTTCGGCAGCGCCGGCCAGGCCGGACCGCGGCTGGACGGCTATGAGATCCGCACCGCGGCCGTGGTGCGCGGCGTGCCCAGCGTGACGACCGTGCAGGGGCTGGCCGCGGCGGTCCAGGGCATCGAGTCCCTGGTCCGCGGCGACATCGGCGTGCGCTCCCTCCAGGAGCACGCCGCGGCCCTGCGCGGCGCGGCGCTCTGAGCGCGCGACCATGCATGCCGCGGCGGGGGGNNNGCCCGACGTACGACGTGATCGAGGCGGGACCCGCGGGTGAGTGATTTCGGGCCGGTGCAGATGCGGAGCCCCGTGCTGACCGTGCGCCGCGTGGACGCGTACTACGCCATCACGGTCGTCGCGCCGGGCATCGCCGAGCGGTTCCGGTCGGGCCAGTTCGTGTCGGTGTCGGTCGGCGGGGAGCACTCCGGCATGCTGCTGCGGCGCCCCTTCGCCATCCACGACGTCAAGCCCGACTACGGCGGCACGGTGGAGTTCCTGTTCTCCGTGCGCGGCCCCGGGACCACCTGGCTGTCCGAGCGCCGCTCGCGCGACCTGCTCGACCTGGTGGGCCCCCTGGGCCGGCCCTTCCCGCTGCCCCGCGACCCCGTCAACTGCGTCCTGGCCGGGGGCGGCTCCGGCAGCGCCCCGCTGTTCCCGCTGGCGCAGGCGCTGCGCCGGCGCGGCTGCCGGGTCGACTTCGTCCTGGGCGCGGCCTCGGCCGACCGCGTCTTCAGCGCCATCACCGCCCGCCGGGTCGCCGAGACCGCCACGTTCACCACCGACGACGGCTCGTTCGGGGTGCGCGGGCGGGTCACCGACGCGCTGGGCGGGGTGATCGAGGACGCCCGCTCCGACGTCGTCTACGCCTGCGGGCCGATGCCGATGCTGCGCGAGGTCACCGCCGTGGCCGCCGCCCACGGCATCCCGGTGCAGGTGTCGGTGGAGGAGACCATGGCCTGCGGCACCGGGATCTGCATGAGCTGCGTGATCCCGGTCGTGGGCGACGACGGCATCACCCGCATGGTGCGCTCCTGCGTCGACGGTCCGGTCTTCCGCGGCGAGCGGGTGCGCTTCGACGACGTCGGCACGATCCCCTTCGACGCCCTCGGCGCGCCCGGCTGGAAGGCGCGCGCCGACAAGGACGGCATCGCCGACCGCGAGGCCGGCTGAGCGGTGCTGTGCTGGGTGCTGGTGTGCTGCTCGATGAGGATGGAAGGCCTGCCCCGATGACGCCCAACCTGCGGACCCGGCTCAGCCATGTTGAGCTGGACAACCCGATCATGACCGCTGCGGGGTGCGCCGGGACCGGCCGCGAGCTGGCGCAGTTCTTCGACATCAACCGCATCGGCGCCGTGATCACCAAATCGGTCATGCTCGAACCCCGGGCCGGGTGGCCCGCTCCGCGCATGGCCGAGACCCCCAGCGGGATGCTCAGCGCGATCGGCCTCCAGGGGCCCGGTGTTGAGGTCTTCCTGGAGCGCGACCTGCCCTGGCTGCTGTCGCGCGGCGGCCAGGCGGTCGCCTCGGTCGCAGGGAGCGGCGCCGCCGAGTACGCCGAGCTGGCCCGGCGCCTCTCGGCGGTGCCCGGGGTGCGGATGATCGAGGTCAACCTCTCCTGTCCCGACCCCGCCGCCCAGGGCCGGCACTTCACCGACGACCCGGCGGGCGCGGCGGCCATCGTGCACGCGGTGCGTTCCCACGCCCGCTCCGACATCCCCGTCTTCGCCAAGCTCGCCGCCGACGTGCCCGACCTGGTCGGCCTGGCGGAGGCGTGCGTGGAGGCGCGCGCCGACGGCCTGTCCATGATCAACAGCATGCGGGGCATGGCCATCGACCCCCGCACGCTGCGCCCGGCGGTCGCCGGGGGCATGGGCGGGGTGTCGGGCCCGGCGATCCGGCCGATCGCCGTGGGGTGCGTCTACGAGGTGCACGCGGCGCTGCCCGAGGTGCCCATCATCGGGATGGGCGGCGTGCGCACCGGCGCCGACGTCCTGGAGTTCCTGGCCGCCGGCGCCTCGGCGGTCGCCGTGGGCACCGTGAACTTCTCCGACCCCTCGGCGTGCGTGCGCATCCTGCGGGAGCTGGAGGAGCTCCTCGTCGAGCGCGGCGCCTCGGTCGGCGACCTGATCGGTGCCGCGCACCGCCCCATGGGGGCTGCGCTGGGGCGATACTGAACCGGCGCGCTCAGACGGCCTGTGACGGACCGGTGGCTCCACGGCGCCCCGGTCCCGCCCCGCACCCCGAACGCGCCGCTGCGTGCGGCTGAGGGCCGCGGGGAGACATCGTGCCGCCACATGCATGAACCGGCCGCAAGGGGGAATCGCAGGTTGCAGTGTGTCCATGCCGATCATGTACGCGCCGCCCCTCCGGCGGCACGGACATGCCCGCTCATCACATCGACACGTCACACGTAAGGAGACCGATCGTGGCCGCGCCCATCGCCGTCGCCATCGACGCACCCGACATCGAGACCGCCGCCCGCTGGGCGTCGGCGGTCGCGCCCCACGTCAGCACCGTCAAGGTGGGGCTGGAGCTGTACCTCCGCTACGGCCCCGAAGTGGTCGCCACGCTGCGCGGCGGCACCAAGGTCTCCGTCTTCCTCGACCTCAAGCTGCACGACATCCCGGCCACCGTCGCCGGGGCCGCGCGCAACATCGCCCGGCTCAAGCCGTCGATCCTCACCGTGCACGCCGCCGGCGGGCGCGACATGATCGCGGCCGCGGTCGAGGCCGCCCCCGACACCGCCATCGCGGCGGTCACGGTGCTCACGTCCCTCGACGACGCCGCCCTGGAGCGCGTGGGGCTGCGCGGGCCGTCCCTGGACGCCACCCGGCGCCTGGCGGTCCTGGCGGTCGAGGCCGGCGCCAAGGCGCTCGTCTGCTCGCCGCAGGAGGCCGCGTCGCTGCGCGCCGAGGTCGGCCCCGGCATCACCCTCATCACGCCCGGCGTGCGCCCGGCGGGCGCCGACAAGGGCGACCAGGCGCGCGTCGCCACGCCCGAGGAGGCGCTCGCGGCGGGCGCCGATCTGCTCGTGATCGGTCGGCCGATCACCCGCGCGGCCGACCCCGGCGCGGCGGCGGCCTCCATCGCGGCGGCGCTGCGCCGGGCGGAGTCGGCGTCGGCCTGAGCGCCGTTTTCCTCGCCTGAAGTGACCGATTTCGGACTAATAAAGGTGTCAGAAAGTGACGACCCTAAATTCGGCAAAGGACGACCGTGATGACCTGCGCGGCCCGCGCGATGTGCTCTTTTGCGGTCGGCGCCGGAGTGCGTTCAACAGGGTCCAACGTCCTGAATTTGCCACCTCTCCGCAATCAGGTTGTGACAGAGCGTAATTAGTTGGATGAAATAGCGTTTGAAAGGCCACTTTGCGTTGCCGAACAGGGTCGGAACCTACTAACTTGCGCAGGCGTCCGCCCTCTACATACGAGAGAAAACCGAGGTGACCCGGCGTGGCCCTTCCTCCCCTCACACCTGAACAGCGCGCCGCGGCTCTGGAGAAAGCCGCCAAGGCCAGAAAAGAGCGCGCGGAAGTCAAGAACCGGCTGAAGCACGGTGGCGTGTCCCTCTCCGAGGTGCTCGCCGACGGTCAGGCCGACGACGTCATCGGCAAGATGAAGGTCTCGGCTCTGCTCGAATCGCTCCCCGGCGTCGGCAAGGTCCGCGCCAAGCAGATCATGGAGCGGCTGAACATCGCCGAGTCCCGCCGTGTCCGGGGCCTGGGCGCCAACCAGCGCGCGGCCCTGGAGCGCGAGTTCGGCGGCGGCGAATAGCCGGCACGGCCGGCACCGGCGGCGCCGTCTCCCCCATTTGAGGCGGTGACCGCCGCAGGCGGCGGACCCCCGGCCCCCGGCGCCCCATCAGGCGCCCGGGGCCGGACCCCGGCCGCCGCGACCAGACGTCCCGGCGGGCCGCGCACGCGGCCGGCCGGCGACAGTGCGGACACACGGCCGCGGTGCGGCCGGTGCGAACCCCACGCGGGGCGGACCACCGGTCGTACCGCGGCTCGGTGGTATAAATGACCGACCATCCCGGGCACGGCACCGCGCAGGCGGCGCCCCGCGAGCGCCCCCGGCCCCGCCGCCCCGGGACATCCGCCCGTCCCGCGCTCCCGAGAGTCTGATCCGCACGTGACCACCGCCTCCGGCACCGGAGCCGACCCCGTCGGCCCGGCCACACGGCTCATCGTCCTGTCCGGCCCCTCGGGCGTGGGCAAGAGCACGGTCGTCAGGGAGATCCGCGACCACCACCCCGAGGTGTGGCTGTCGGTCTCGGCGACCACCCGCCCGCCGCGCCCCGGCGAGACAGACGGCGTCGAGTACCACTTCACCGACGACCCCGGGTTCGACCGGCTGATCGCCGAGGGCGAGCTCCTCGAATGGGCCGAGTTCGCCGGCAACCGCTACGGCACCCCCCGGCGCCCGGTCGAGGAGCGCCTGAAAACCGGGCGGCCCGTGCTGCTGGAGATCGACCTCCAGGGCGCGCGCCAAGTGCGCGAGAACATGCCCGGGGCCCTGCTCGTCTTCCTGGCCCCGCCCTCGTGGGAGGAGCTGGTGCGCCGCCTCACCGGCCGCGGCACCGAGGCCCCCGACGTCATCCAGCGGCGCCTGGACGCCGCCCGCGTCGAACTCGCCGCCGAGAAGGAGTTCGACACCACGCTCGTCAACACATCCGTGCAGGACGTACGGGACGAACTGCTAGCGTTGGTCCGCGCACCGCAGGTGTGAGGCCCGGCGCGCCCCGTCGCATATGCTTCTAAGCGCCGACAACCATCCCGCAGGCCCGCAGGGGCCACGACCGACCAGGGGGACGCACGTGGCTGGCACCAGGCCCGTCGCCGAAGGCATCACCAACCCGCCCATCGACGACCTCCTCGAGTGCGTCGACAGCAAGTACAGCCTGGTCACCATGGCCTCCAAGCGCGCCCGGCAGATCAACGCCTACTACGCCCAGCTGGGCGAGGGCCTGCTCGAATACGTGGGCCCGCTCGTCGAGACCCAGGTGCAGGAGAAGGCGCTGTCCATCGCGCTGCGCGAGGTCAAGTCCGGGCTGCTGACCGCGGAGCCCTACGAGGGTTCCTGAGGGGCGGTCCGCGGGCGCGCGGCGCCCGTTGGCTAGAGTCCGTTTCGTGAACACTGACCACCCGACCGAGGTCGTGCTGGGAGTCGGCGCGGGCATCGCCGCCTACAAGGTCTGCGAGCTGCTCCGCCGCTTCACCGAGTCCGGGCACCGCGTCCAGGTCGTCCCGACCGCCGACGCCCTGCGCTTCGTGGGCGAGCCCACGTGGGCGGCCCTGTCCGGTCGGCCGGTCGCCACCGGCGTGTGGGACCGGGTCCACGAGGTCCCGCACGTGCGCATCGGCCAGCGGGCCGACCTCGTGTTCGTCGCCCCGGCCACCGCCGACCTGCTCGCCAAGGCGGCGCACGGGATCGCCGACGACCTGCTCACCAACACGCTGCTCACCGCGCGATGTCCGGTGGTCTTCGCCCCGGCGATGCACACCGAGATGTGGGAGCACCCGGCCACCCGCGCCAACGTCGCCACCCTGCGCTCGCGGGGGGCGATCGTGCTCGACCCGGCCGTGGGCCGGCTCACGGGGGCCGACACCGGCCCCGGCCGGCTCCCCGACCCCGATCTCCTCTTCGCCGCCGCCCGGCGCGTCCTGGCGCACGGCGGCGCCCCCTCCGGCCTGGCCGGACGCCGGGTGCTGATCTCCGCCGGCGGCACCCGCGAGCCCATCGACCCGGTCCGCTTCATCGGCAACCGCTCCTCGGGCCGCCAGGGCTACGCGCTCGCGGCCACCGCCCTGGCGCGCGGCGCCGAGGTCGTGCTCGTGTCGGCCAACGTCGGACTGCCCGATCCCGCGGGCGCCGACGTGCGCCGGGTGGGCTCCGCGCAGGAGCTGCGCGAGGCGGTGCTCGCCGAGCGGGCCAAGGCCGACGTCATCGTGATGGCCGCCGCCGTCGCCGACTTCCGGCCCGTGTCCAGCGCCGAAGGCAAGATCAAGAAGACCGGAGCCGGGCCCGCCCCCATCGAGCTGGTCGAGAACCCCGACATCCTGCTGGAGATCAGCGGCGAGCGCGCCCGCGCGGGCCAGGTGGTCGTGGGGTTCGCGGCCGAGACCGACCACGTCCTGGAGTACGGCCGCGCCAAGCTCGCGCGCAAGGGCTGCGACCTGCTGGTCGTCAACCAGGTGGGCGGCGGCCGGGCGTTCGGGACCGAGGACAACCAGGCGATGGTGCTCGGCGCCGACGGCTCGGCGACGGAGATCCCCAACGGTCCCAAGGAGGACCTGGCCGACCGTGTCTGGGATCTCGTCGAGCCACGCCTGGCGCCCGGCCATACCGATCGGTAGTGTTGCGCCATCAGCGACCCGGTTTCGCTGTACGCTACGGAATTCCCAGTACAGGGCCATGATCGGCACGCCACCGGAAATTTCCTTGTGTCGTGCGTCACATTGCGCCCGCGGGGGTTCTGAAGAGGGCATCCGCGGTCGCGCGGCGCCACGGCACGGCCCGGGGCACGCCCGGGTCGCACGGGCCGTACCATCGCTCTTCAGGCGCTGCCGCAGGCAGCCCACTACAGTGGAACAGCAAGAACCAACCGCGTCGGACGGTGTTCGCCGCAGGGGCCTCCCATACCCCCTCGGCGGCCGGGCCGCGCCGACAACTGTCAGCCAGCAGCCGCTGCAAGGAGTCCCTCAACGTGTCCCGTCGCCTTTTCACCTCCGAGTCGGTCACCGAAGGCCACCCCGACAAGATGGCCGACCAGATCAGTGACGCGATCCTCGACGCGATGCTCAAGGACGACCCGGCCAGCCGGGTCGCCGTCGAGACCCTGATCACCACCGGACAGGTGCACGTCGCCGGTGAGGTCACCACGCAGACCTACGTCGACATCCCCGCCATCATCCGCGAAAAGATCCTGGCCATCGGCTACGACTCCTCCGCCAAGGGCTTCGACGGCGCCTCCTGCGGGGTGTCGGTCTCCATCGGCTCCCAGTCGCCCGACATCGCCCAGGGCGTCGACACCGCCTACGAGGCGCGCGTCGAGAACGAGGGCGACGACCTCGACCGCCAGGGCGCCGGCGACCAGGGCCTGATGTTCGGCTACGCCAACCGCGAGACCCCCGAGCTGATGCCGCTGCCCATCAAGCTCGCCCACGCGCTGTCGCAGCGGCTGTCGGCGGTCCGCCGCGACGGCACCGTGCCCTACCTGCGCCCCGACGGCAAGACCCAGGTCACCGTCGAGTACGACGGCCAGGTCCCGGTGCGGCTCGACACCGTCGTCGTCTCCAGCCAGCACGCCCCCGACATCGACCTCAACGAGCTGCTGACCCCCGACATCAAGGAGCACGTGATCGAGCCGGTCGTGGCCAGCTACGGCCTCGACGCCGACGGCTACCGGCTGCTCGTCAACCCCACCGGCCGCTTCGAGATCGGCGGGCCGATGGGCGACGCCGGGCTCACCGGCCGCAAGATCATCGTCGACACCTACGGCGGCTACGCCCGCCACGGCGGCGGCGCCTTCTCGGGCAAGGACCCCTCCAAGGTCGACCGCTCCGCCGCCTACGCCACGCGCTGGGTCGCCAAGAACATCGTCGCCGCCGGGCTGGCCGACCGCGCCGAGGTGCAGGTCGCCTACGCCATCGGCAAGGCCCACCCGGTCGGGGTGTTCATCGAGACCTTCGGCACCGAGCAGGTGGCCCCCGACGTCATCGAGAAGGCCGTCCTGGAGGTCTTCGACCTCCGCCCGGCCGCGATCGTGCGCGACCTCCAGCTGCTGCGCCCGATCTACTCGGGCACGGCCGCCTACGGCCACTTCGGCCGCGAGGAGCCCGAGTTCACCTGGGAGCAGACCGACCGCGCCCAGGCCCTGAAGTCCGCGGTGGGCGCCTGACCGGGGTCCGCCCCGGCCGCTGCCCGGACAACGGCCGTGTCCCCGTGGGGGCACGGCCGTTGTGGTGTCTCCCGTCGGCGCCGCGCCGCTGATCACTTTTCGTCACTATGCCGGTCCCCGCGGTGATCTTCGCGGTACGCTGGCGGCCGTTCCCGGCCAGCGGCGGGAACCGCGTCCTCCTGTGCCGCGAAAGTGCTGGAGCGCGACCTTCACAGTGGCGTGCGTCTCATGGCATGCTGTCGCGTGGCTACTGCATACGGTATGTCCGAACGTGGTCGTCCGGCGGTGGCCGAGGGGAGAGGAGACCTCTTGTCCGCGCTGGCCGTACTGGACCGCGAGCGCTCCGTCGCGTCGTGGGGATACAACCGCTGGCTCATCCCGCCCGCTGCGCTGGCCGTGCACCTGTCCATCGGGCAGGCCTACGCCACCAGCGTCTACAAGAACTCCCTCGTGGCCCACTTCGACGTGGGCCAGACGGAGATCGGCATCATCTTCTCCATCGCCATCGTGATGCTCGGCCTGTCGGCCGCGGTGGGCGGCACCTGGGTGGAGCGCAACGGCCCGCGCAAGGCGATGCTCGTCTCCGCCGTGTGCTGGAGCACGGGCTTCCTCGTCGGCGCCCTGGGGATCGCCACGGGGCAGCTGTGGCTGCTCTACCTCGGCTACGGGGTGATCGGCGGGATCGGCCTGGGCATCGGCTACATCTCCCCGGTCTCCACCCTGATCAAGTGGTTCCCCGACCGCCCCGGGCTCGCCACCGGCATGGCGATCATGGGCTTCGGCGGCGGCGCCCTGGTCGCCACCCCGGTCTCCGACCAGCTCATGGGGTTCTACGACCCCTCCTACGACTCCGCCGTGGCCGGGTCGGTCGCCTCCGGCGGGGCGCTGGTCGGGCTCTTCGTCACGCTGGGCCTGGGCTACCTGGTGCTGATGACCATGGGCGTGCTGCTCATCCGCGTGCCCCCGGAGGGGTGGCGGCCCGCCGGGTTCGACCCCGACACCGTGCGCCGCGCCCCGATGATCACCACCGCGAGCGTGTCGGCCGCCACGGCCATCCGCACCCCGCAGTTCTGGCTGCTGTGGGTGGTGCTCTTCAGCAACGTCACCGCGGGCATCGGCCTTCTCGAACACGCCAGCCCGCTCATCCAGGACTTCTTCCGCGACGGCTCGCAGACCGCGGTGACCGCGGTCGCCGCCGGCGGGTTCGTCGGCATGCTCTCACTGTTCAACATGGCCGGCAGGTTCGGCTGGTCGACGGCCTCCGACCGCATCGGCCGCAAGCCCGTCTACATCATCTACCTGGGCGCGGGGGCGGTCTGCTACACGCTGCTGGCGACGGTCGGCGGCGCCTCCACGGTGCTGTTCGTGGGCCTGGCCTGCATCATCCTGTCGTTCTACGGCGGCGGCTTCGCGACCGTCCCGGCCTACCTGCGCGACCTGTTCGGCACCTACCAGGTGGGCGCCATCCACGGCCGGCTGCTCACCGCGTGGTCGGCGGCGGGGATCGCCGGGCCGCTCATCGTCAACGGGTTCCTCGACGCCGAGGGCGAGCCGGGCACCCTCACCCAGAGCGCCTACCAGGCCCCGCTGTTCACCATGGTGGCGATCCTGGCGGTCGGCTTCGCCGCCAACCTCGCGATCCGCCCGGTCGCGGCGCGCTTCCACGAACCCGAGCCCGACACGCCCCCGGCCGGAGCCGGCACCGGCCCCGCGGAGCCGGCGGCCGGGCCGGCGGCCCTCGTCGCGGGCGCCCGGCGCGTTCCGTGGCTGGTGCTGTCGTGGGCCGTGGTGGCGCTGCTGCTGGGCTACGCGGTCATCCGCGTCGCGCTCACCGCCTCCCGGCTGTTCACCGGATGAGACGCGGACGGGGGCGCGGCGCGTCGCACCCCCGTCCGCCGTGTACCGGGGCGCTCAGTGATCCGGGGGCCGGCGGGCGCTCAGCGTTCCGGGAACCGGGCCAGCGTCCACTTCTGCACGGCCTCCAGCGGGCCGTGCCGGAAACGGCGCAGCCACAGCGTCGACGCCGTCAGCAGCACCAGGCAGACGGCCGCCCACAGGCCGAGCACCCACCACGGGCCCGTCCCGGCCAGCCGCGACGCCAGGCCCAGGCCGAACCCGTAGCACGCGAGCATGCACAGCACGTTCTGGAGCACGTAGCCGCTCAGGGCCGTGCGGCCCAGCGACGACAGGCCGGTGATCAGCGCGCCCGGGCGCCGCACGCGGTCCATCGCCCAGCCGATGAGCCCGATGAACCCCACCGCGAGAAGGGGCGCGGCCAGGTAGCGGTCGGCGAAGAAGAACGCGTCCCCGGCCAGCGTCGTCGCGAGGTTGAGCGGGAGCCCGAGGCCCAGCCCCCATGCCATCAGCCGCGCCCGGATGCGCCGCGCGGCCTCGTCGCCGCCGAATGCGCCGGCGCGGAACAGCCGGACGCCGACCAGGAACAGGACCACCATCAGCGCGAAGGAGAGGACCGGCTCGATCCTCAGCAACGCCAGGTGGTTCAGCCGGAACGCGATCTGGGCGAGGTAGCCGCCCTCGGCGTAGAGGCCGACGACGTCGGCCGGCGGGCCGCTCGCGCCACCGGTGCCGGTGCCGAGCCCGACGACCAGGAACTGCGCCCCGGTGATCAGCGCGATGAGCACGGTGTGCACGACGGCGGCCGTCCACAGGGCGATGCGCCGCGCGCGTTCGGTCCGGGCGAGCAGCCAGGCCACCAGCAGGGCGGTCACGGCGTAGCCCATGAGCACGTCCCAGGCGAAGACCAGGGTGAAGTGGACGGTGCCCTCGGCGAAGAGGAACAGCGCCCGGCGCGGGTAGGTGCCGGGCCACGCGCGGCCGCGCTGCGTGGCCGACCGGTACTGGATGGCCAGGCCGACCCCGAAGAGCAGGGTGAGCATCGCCAGGAACTTGCCGTTGGCCGCGAAGCGGACGGCCGCCTCCAGCACCGTCCCCAGCGAGGGGTCGGCCAGCGCGGCGGCGGCCGGCGCGATCGCGGCCCCGTCGAACAGCAGGCCGGCCTCCGCGCCCGGCGCCGCGAAGATCCACACGTTGGTGCCCAGGGTGCCCAGGATGGCCGTCCCGCGCAGGACGTCGAGGAGGGGCAGCCGCCGCCCGCCTCCGCCGTCCGGCCGCCCGGGCGGGGACTCTGCTGAGCGGGTCGCGGTCGGGTCCATGGTGAACTGCCCCCTGATCGGCCGGTGCGGCGGCCACTGTGGCGCCGCGGACGGTCTCAGGGTGGCCGCACCGGGCACGGGCGCGCGTCCTGCGCGCAGCCGATTTCCGCGTACGGCTTTGGATGTAGGCCGGCGGACCCGCCGCCCCTGGCGCGGACCCCCGCCCGCGCCGGCCGGGGTCAGATCCGGATGGTCGTGCTGCGGACGATCTCGAAGACGGGGTGGGCCGCCGCCTCCTTCTCGAACTCCTCCACGGGGGAGTCGGGCGACGCCTCGAAGTAGGGGGCGACCACCAGCGCCGTCCGCGGGTCCTGCACGTACTCGCGCAGCACCGGGGCCGCGCGCTCCGGGCCGACCTCGACGACGCTGACGAGCTCGATCCACCCGCCGTGGCGCAACGTGGCGAAGCCGTCGCGGCGAATGTTGCGCACCCAGCCCACCACGCCGTACGGGGCGACGAGGAACCGGCCCTGCTCGGTCTCGGTCAGGCTGACCGGGGTCGTGCGCAGGAAGCCGGACTTGCGTCCGCGCGTGGTCAGCAGCTGCACCCGGGACGGGCCGATCCCGTACCGGATGAACCCTCCCAGGACGGCATTGGCGGTGCGCCGCAGCTTCGTCATCTGGAAGTGGGTGGCTTCGTTGCCCATCGGCATCTCCCTCGTTCGGCTCCTCACCATATTGTGCTTTGTGCCGTTAGCGCCGCGAGCCGGAAACGGCCCGCGGCGCGTGGGTGTGTTGCCCGCTCAGCCTGTGCGGAGCGGATGCGCCTCAGCGGAACGCGGAGATCCCGGTGACCGACTGGCCCAGGCTGAGGGCGTGGATCTCCTCGGTGCCCTCGTAGGTCGCCACCGTCTCCAGGTTCAGCATGTGCCGCAGGACCGGGTACTCCAGGGTGATGCCGTTGGCGCCGTGGATGGACCGCGCGGTGCGGGCGACCCGCTGGGCGGCGGCGACGTTGGCGAACTTGCCGAAGCTGACGTGGTCGCGGTGGCAGTCGCCCTGGTCCTTGAGCCGGCCGATCTGTAGCGCGGTCAGCCCGGCCTGGTTGACGTCGACCAGCATGTCGGCGAGCTTGCGCTGCGTGAGCTGGAAGCCGGCGATGGGGGAGCCGAACTGCTCGCGGGTGAGCGCGTAGTCGCGGGCGGCCGTGTAGGAGGCGCGGGCCGACCCCACGACCCCCCACACGATCCCGTACCGGGCCTCGTTGAGGCACGACAGGGCCGAGCCGAGGCCGCGCGTGCCCGGCAGCAGCGCGTCGCCGGGCAGCCGCACGCCCTCTAGGACGAGTTCGGCGGTGATCGAGGCGCGCAGGGACAGCTTGTGGTGGACCACGTTGGCGGTGAACCCCGGCGTGCCGGCGGGGACGAGGAACCCGCGGATGCCGTCGTCGGTGGCGGCCCACACCACGGCGACGTCGGCGATCGTCCCGTTGGTGATCCACATCTTGGTGCCGTCGAGGACCCAGTCGGACCCGTCGCGGCGGGCGCGCGTGCGCATGGAGCCCGGGTCGCTGCCGGAGTCGGGCTCGGTGAGCCCGAAGCAGCCGAGCGCCTCGCCCGCGGCCATGCGCGGCAGCCACCCGGTCTTCTGCTCCTCGGAGCCGAACTTGTGGATCGCGGCCATGGCCAGCGAGCCCTGGACCGACACGAAGCTGCGCAGCCCGGAGTCGGCGGCCTCCAGCTCGCGGCAGGCCAGCCCGTAGGCGACGGCGCTCGCCCCGGCGCAGCCGTAGCCCTCCAGGTGCATGCCGAACACGCCGAGGTCGCCGAAGGTCTTGGCGAGGCCGCGCGGGTCGGGGATGGTCCCGGCCTCGAACCAGTCGGCGACGTGCGGCAGCAGCTCGCGGGTGGCGAAGTCGCGCACGGCGTCGCGGATGTCGCGCTCCTCGGGGGAGAGCGTGCCGTCGACGGCGAGGAAGTCATGGGGGTCGGGTGCGGCGGCCTTGCGCGGCTCGCTCATGGGCGGTGGTCCTTTCGGGTCCGGGTGTCCTGCGGTCGGTGGCGGGTGACGTGTCATCCGACGGGGTGCTGGTAGGCGGCGCCGCGCGCCAGCATCGCGTCGATCCGGTCGGCGGGCAGCCCCAGTTCGGCCAGGATGCGCGCGGTGTGCTGGCCCAGCAGCGGGGGAGGGGCCGCAGGGGCGCCAGCGGGCCCGGCGGGATCGGCGGAGTCCATGCGGAACCCCGCGCGGACGGTCTCCAGCCGCCCGGCGAGCGGGTGGTCCGACGCCAGGAGGACGTCGTCGCCGGCGGCCTCGGCGGTGCGCACGGCGTCGAGCACGCCGCGGACGCGGCCCACCGGGACCCCGGCGTCCAGCAGCAGAGCCGTCCAGGCCGCGGCGGTCCGGGTGCGCAGGGTCGCGGTGATCTCGCCGACGAGTTCGTCCCGGTGGGCGACGCGGTCGGGGTTGGTGGCGAACCGGGGGTCGGCGGCGAGGTCGGGGCGCTCCAGCACCTGGCACAGCCGCCGGTAGAGCGTGTCGTTGCCCGCGGCGATGACGATCTCGGAGTCGGCGGCGGGGAACGCCTGGTAGGGCACGATGCTGGCGTGGGCGTTGCCGAAGCGCCCCGGCTCCTCCCCGGTGACCAGGGCGTTCTGCGCGACGTTGACCAGGCCCGACAGGGCGGAGTTGATCAGCGACACGGTGACGTGCTCGCCCCGCCCCGTGGCCCGGGCGCGTACGAGCGCGCCCAGGACCGCCACGGCGGCGTTGAGCCCGGTGAGGACGTCGGTGATCGCGACCCCGACCTTGGCGGGCGGCCCGCCGAGGTCGCCGGTCACGGCCATCAGCCCGCTCTCGGCCTGCATGATCAGGTCGAAGCCGGGGCGGCCCTCGGGGCTGTGGCCGGGGCCGAAGCCGGTGATCGAGCAGTAGACCACGGCGGGGTTGCGCCGGGCGACGGCGGCGTGGTCCAGGCCCAGGCGTTCGATCACCCCCGGCCGGAAGTTCTGGAGGACCACGTCTGCGCCGGCGCACAGGTCCTGCACCGCCGCCAGGCCGTCGGGGTCCTTGACGTCCACGGCCAGGCTGCGCTTGCCGCGGTTGACGGCGAGGTAGTAGGCGGCCTCGCCCCCGGCCGACGGCGGCCCCCAGGCGCGCGTGTCGTCGCCGTGCCCGGGGTGCTCGACCTTGACCACCTCGGCGCCCATGTCGGCCAGCAGCATGGTCGCGTAGGGCCCGGCCAGGACCCGGGACAGGTCGGCCACCCGGACCCCGGCCAGCGGGGGAGGTGGTGCGGGGCCGGCCGGTGCTGCTCCAGGGCCGGCGGCTGTGCCGTCGCCGGACGTGTCGCCGGACATACCGTCGTCGTTCGCCGTATCCACCTTGTGCGCTCCTCGTCTCCGCCGGGGGTGGGTGAGCCGGTGCGGCGCGTCAGGGCCGGTCCGCGGACGCGGTCCCCTTGCGCAGCTGGTGGTAGGTCTCCAGGCAGCGCCGGAGCGCGGTGACGAGGGCGGCGCCCGACTGGCCGGCGTAGCGCGTCTGCACGCGCTCGACGATCTCGGCGAGGTCGCCGGTCACCGAGAGCCCCTCGACCAGCGCACGGAAGAAGTCCTTGGCGAGGTCGGTGAGGAGCGTGGTGTCGGCGGCGACGATGCGGCCGTCGGACAGGTTCACCGCGAGGACGACGCCCAGGCGCTCGTACTGGGCGTGGCTCGCCACGGTGTCGGGCAGCCGGGCGTAGCCGGAGACGAGGACCACATCGGGGTCCTGCAAGAGCTCGGTGGTGCGATCGGGACGGCGCACGGGTCCCCCTCCAATGGGCAGCGTAAAACTCCGGTGTGCTGGAGTCTCGCGCCTGGCAGGGCGGCCGGGAGAGCCGGGCGTCCTCAGCGGGAGGGCAGACGAGACCAGTATCACCGATGGGCTCGGTCCATTGTCAATCCTCCGGGTGATCCGCCCTGTTGTTCCGCCCGCCCTGCCGTTCGGGGCTGCCCGGGTTGCGAGGTTTCGGACCCGGTGCGATATAGTCCACCGCAGGTCATGAGTGCCAGCGTCAAGCCCCGGCTTGCTGGCCGGCAACCCTCCTTCCGCGGTGGGGTGCCCCGGGTGAGGACCAGGTCGAGACACGACCGCTTCGTAACCGTGTCAGGCAAGCGCGGACCCCAGCCGGTCCGGAGCCGCAGTGCTGCGCGCTCCTCCCGGGGTCCCTGACGGCCCCTGGAGGTGCCACCGATGACTGCTGTCGCCGAGAACCCGACCACCGACCCCCTCCCCGCCGCCGGCCTCTCCGTCGTCGGCGCCGACGTGCGCATCCCGCTGGTCACCGGCGAAGAGGTCGATTACGCCAACTTCGACTACGCCGCCAGCGCCCCGTGCCTGACCGCCGTGCGCGACGTGCTCGGCGACGCCCTGCCCTACTACGCCAGCGTGCACCGCGGCGCGGGGTTCCACTCCCAGGTCAGCACCGCGGCCTACGAGCGCGCCCGGCGTACCGTCGCGGCGTTCCTCGGTGCCCGGGACAACGATGCGGTCGTGTTCGTCCGCGGTACCACCGACGCCCTCAACCTGCTGGCCCGCTCCATCCCCGACCAGTGCACCGTCGTGGTGTTCGCCGGGGAGCACCACGCCAGCCTGCTGCCCTGGCAGCACCGCGGCAGCCGGGCCGGGCGGGTCGTGCGGCTGCCGCTGCCTGAGAGCCCGGCCGAGGCCGTCGAGGCGGCGCGCGAGGCGCTGGCGGCGGCGCCGGAGGGCCCGCGCCTGCTCTGCGTCACCGCGGCCTCCAACGTCACGGGCGAGATCTGGCCGGTCGAGGAGCTGACCGCCGTCGCGCACGCGGCCGGGGCGCGCATCGCGGTCGACGCCGCCCAGCTGGTCCCCCACCGGCGGTTCAGCCTGGAGGCCACGGGCGCCGACTACGTCGCCTTCTCCGGGCACAAGCTCTACGCCCCCTTCGGCGCCGGGGTGCTGGCCGGGCGCACCGACTGGCTCCAGGCCGCCACCCCCTACCTCGCGGGCGGCGGCGCCACCGGCAACGTCACCGAGGACGACGTCCGCTGGAACGACCTGCCGGCCCGGCACGAGGCCGGCAGCCCGAACGTACTGGGCGCGGTCGCCGTGGCCGCGGCCTGCGACGCGCTGACGGCGGCCGGGCAGGACGCGCTGCACGCCCGCGAGCAGGCCCTGCTGGAGCGGCTGCGCGCCGGGCTGGCCGCGATCCCCGCCGTGCACGACCTGAGCCTGTGGGACGCCGGCCACCCGCGCGTGGGCATCGTGTCCTTCGTCGTGGACGGGCTGCCCAGCGACCTGCTCGCGGCGGCGCTGTCGGCGGAGTACGGCATCGGGGTGCGCGACGGCCTGTTCTGCGCGCACCTGCTCACGCGCTGCCTGCTGCCCGAGGGACACGCCCAGGCGGTGCGGGCGAGCCTGGGGCTGGGTACGACCGAGGAGCACGTGGACCGGCTGATCGGCGCGGTCGCCGAGCTGGCCGCCCGCGGGCCCCGGTGGGAGTACGCGGAAGATGACGGGCGCATCGCCCCGGTGTCCGACGGCCGCGGGTTCCCCGACGTCCTCGCGTAGGCCTCGGCACAAGCGGGCATATCGCGCCAAATGCGGCGAAAGCCGACCTTCTCCGTAAAAGTCATATTCGGCACCGTTAAATAATTCGATGGTGAAACACATCACTCACGACCGGTAACATCGGGCGCTAACGGGGGGCGGTGACCGTCCGCTCGCGGGGCACCGCCCCGCGCAGCCGGCCGACACCGCCCCGGCACCGGCGACGGCCCGGGGGGCGCATCGTGACCGACAAGCGGCCGGCACTGCACATCGGCGAGGATCAGCCGCTCGTGGACCTGCCCAGCCCGCGCGTCGTCCACATCAGCGACCACCGCGCCCGCTCCCGCGCCGCCGCCCCCGATTCCACCCCCTCCCCGGGCATCGCCCAGGCCCGCCGCGGCTTCCTCCGGCGCGCCGTCGGCTACCTCGCAGCCGACGCCGGCATCCGCCAGTTCGTCGACCTCGGATCCCGGCTGCCCGCCGGCGAGGGCATCGCCCAGGCCGCGCGCGCCCACGCCGCCGACGCCCGCGTCGTCTACGTCGACTCCGACGCCGACACCGCCGTCTCCCTGCACGGCCGCACGCCCCCCGCCGGCAGGCTCGCGGTCCCCACGGTCGTCGTCGAGAGCATGCGCCCCGAGCCGGTCATCACCCGGCTCAGAGCGCGCGGGCTCATCGACTTCGGTGCGCCCGTGGCCGTCCTGCTCCCCGACACCGCCCCGCTCTGGTACGGCGGCGTCCCGCACCACCTCCCGCACGACCTCGTCCGCGCGCTGCACGCCGTCCTCTGCCCCGGCAGCCACATCGCCATCGCCATCCCCCGGCGTGTCGTCCCCGGCCGCCCCGGCGGCGCCGCCGTCCTCGACGCGCACTCCCGAGAACTCGCCGCCGCGGTGTTCGAGCCGTTCACGGTGATCGAGCCCGGCCTCGCCGACCTTGCATGGTGGCCCTACCCTGACGAAGAGGTCACGGCCGAGGGCACGGGGGTGCTGGCCGGCGTCGGACGCAGGGACTGAGCCCGCCGCCCGCGCCGGACGCGTCGGGTACCCTCTGGCGCCGGGGGGAGGAGACGGCTTGAACTGGACCGGGGAGATCCTCGCCCAGCTGGAGTTCTACTGGGACACGACCCTGTGGCCCCGGCTCCGCGGGCTGGGCGACGACGAGTTCTTCTGGGAGCCGGTCGACGGGTGCTGGTCGGTCCGGCCGCGCGCCGACGGGAGCTTCGTCGCCGACTGGGAGTGGCCCGAGCCGGTGCCCCCGCCGTTCACCACCATCGCCTGGCGGCTGGGCCACATCGTCGTGGGCGTCCTCGAACTGCGCGTCAACCGCCACTTCGGCGACCGCACGCTGTCCCTGGCCGACGCCCCCTGGCCCGGCAGCGCCGAGGAGGCGCTCACCCGCCTGCACGACGGCTACGAGCTCTGGCGCGCCGGTGTGCGCGGCGTCGACACCGAGGGCCTCGCCGCCCCGGTCGGCGAGGCCGAGCCGCCGCAGTGGGCCGACTTCCCCTTCGCGATGCTGGCGCTGCACGTCAACCGCGAGATCATCCACCATGGCGCCGAGATCGCCTGCCTGCGCGACCTCTACCGGGCCCGTCCGGCGCAGGGGCCGGACGCGGTGTGAGCCGGGGGCGTCCAGGAACGGGGCCCTAGGCCGAGACGGCGCCCGTCCCTTCCCGCCACGCCCGTGTGTAGGCGTCGACCAGCCAGCGGTCGGCCCAGGCGGTGTCGGGCAGTTCCGGCAGCGTCGAGGTCCGCACCAGGTCCGTCAGCCGCTCCTCCATCTCCGCAGCCGCCGCCAGCGCCTCCTCCTTGGTGTGCTCGCCGCGGCGCAGCTCCCGCAGCCAGGTCGCCCACGGGTCGGGCATCGGCAGCGTGATCCGGCCGGTCTCCAGCATCTCCACGCCCTGCACGCCCAGCCGCACCATGTGGTAGGCGAACTTGACGTCGAAGCCGTGGACCTCGATCAGCTCGGGGCGGTTGGTGTGCCGGCCGCCGCGCCGCCCCAGCATGCTGTCGCGCTGGGCGCGCAGGTAGCCGAGGAAGCGGTGCCCGGCGTGGCGCGACAGGATGTGCTCCGAGGCCGCACGCAGCTCGCGGCCCAGCGGCGTCACGGCGACGATCTCCTCTTCGGGCACGAAGAGGGGGAGCAGCACCGTGGGGTTGCCGTACAGAGCCAGGCGCAGCCACTTGCGCAGCGAGTACACGGTCAGGTCCAGGTCCCCGGGGCCAGAGCGGACGCCCTCGGGCTGGGAACGGAAGATGTACTGCTCGAAGGTGCGCAGGCCGATCACGTACTCCGGGGGCTCCACGCAGATCCCCATCTCGTCGCGGTCGTCCTGACCGGCGACGGTGATCCCGTGAACGCCCGAGCCCACCTGGCAGCGCAGGATCGTCCCGCCCTCGGCGATCGCGGCGTGCTCCGGGCCTGAGTGCTTCATCGGCGGAGTCCTCTCCCATTCCAGGCGCGGCCGCCCGCGCCGGGCACCTCCCGAGAGAAGGGAAGTCGTCGAACGTACCGCGCCACATCGGGCGACCGCGACGCGTTTTCCGCCCGGAAATACGGAGCGGGCCCCCGCGCCGCGGCCGTCAGACGACCTCCAACGGGTCCATGCGGACCTGGGTCAGGTGCTCGTCCTTGCGGGCGCTGCGGGCCGATGCGGCGGCCTTCAGGGCCGCCGTCAGGCCGCGGATGTGCGAGCGCGGGACCCGCAGTAGCGCCCGCTCGGTGCGGTCGTCGTCTCCCCCCTGGAGCACCGGTACCGGACCCAGCAGCTCCGCCGACGCCGGGAGGCGGAGGGCGTCGAGCAGCTCGCGCACGTGCGGGGCGCCGCCGGTGACCGACGCCATGGCGACGGCGGGCGGGAAGCCCAGCTCGCGCCGGTCGGCGAGCTCCCGGTCGGCGAACCCGCCCGGGTCCCAGCGGATCAGCGCCTGGGTGGCGGGCACGTTGGCGTCGGCGACCACCACCACCTCACCGCCCTCGTCAGCGGGGCGCACCAGCGCGGCGGCATTGAGCCAGCGCCGCAGCGCCTCCTCGCCCGCCCGCAGGTCGGCGCGGCCCAGCAGCGCCCAGCCGTCGAGCAGCACCGCCGCCGTATACCCGCCGTCGGCCACCGGCTCGGCACCGGGCGTGGCGACGACCAGCGCCGGGCGGCCGTCCACGTGCGTGAGGACGTCGTCGCGGCCCGAGGTGCGGACCTTCAGCGACGGAAACGCGCGCCCCAGCTCCTCGGCGGTGCGGCGGGCGCCGACCACGCCCGCCCGCAGCCGGGTCCCGCCGCACGACCCGCACGCCCACCCGCCGGAGATCCGCCCGCACCAGCGGCAGTAGGGCATGGCGTGCGCGCTGCGCAGGGCCAGCGGACCCTGGCAGGACTCGCAACGGGCGGGCTCCCGGCACGAGGCGCAGGCCAGCGACGCCAGGTAGCCGCGCCGGGGGACCTGGACGAGTACGGGGCCCTCGGCGGCGGCCGCGCGCGCCACGCGCAGCGCCAGGCTGGGGATGCGCGCGGTGCGGGCGGCCTCGTCGCGGACCAGCTCGCTGTCGTCGTCGGTGGAGCGCACGCGCGGGGCGCGCCGGCGCAGGGTCTCCCGGTCGGCGGCGATGGGGTGCGCCCAGCCGGACTCCACCAGCTGGGCCCCCTCGGCGGTGGTGGTGAAGCCGCCGATCAGCGCGGCGGCGCCCGCCCGGTGGGCGCGCATGGACAGCACCGTCCGCGCGTGCGGGTAGGGCGCATGCGGGTCGCTGTGCACGTCGGCGCCGTCGTCCCAGAGCACCACCAGCCCCAGGTCGTGCACGGGCGCGAACATCGCCGCCCGGGTGCCCACCACGGCCCCGATCTCGCCGCGCAGGAGCGCCAGCCACCGGCGGTAGCGCTTCGCCGGGCCGAGCTCGGCGGTCAGCGCCACATGCCGGTCGGCGCCCAGGCGCGCGGTCAGCGCTGCATCGACGGTCGCGACGTCGCGACCGTCGGGCACCACCACGACGGAGCCCCGCCCCGCGTCCAGCGTGACGGCGACGGCCTCGGCGACCGCATCGGCCCACGCCGGCCCGGGCAGCGCCCGCCACACGCCCCGCGGCGCCTGCCCACCGCGCAACGCTTCCAGGAACGACGGCCCCGCGGGGTATCGGGCCCACGGGCCGGGGTCGGGCGGCGCGTCGGGGGGCTCGGGGGAGTCCGGGGGAGTGGTGGGCTCGGTGCCGGAGGGCGTGGGGGACGTGGGGGAATCGCCGCCGGCGGATGGAGACCCCGTGTCCCCGGCGGCGACGGAGGACGTTCCACCGTCCTCGCCTGGAGAGACGGGGGAAACGGGGGAGACGGAGCCGGAGGTGCCGCCCCCTGCCTCACGCGGTGGGGCGTGGCCGGTGGCCGGCCGGTCGGCGCCGGCATCGGAGCCCTGGCCATGGTGACCGGGGGCGGGGCCGTCGTCATCGGGGCCGGGACCCGCGAGCGAGACCCGGTCAGCAGGGGGGACGGGCCCGCCGTCGCCTTCGCGGCCGGACGCGTCCCCACCGGAGGCATCGCTTCCCGGCGCCTCCCCGACCGTCTCCCCGACCGCCTCGGCAACGGCCTCCGCAGCGGCGTCGTCCGCGGCAGCCACGGCCCGGGCGGCCTCGGCCGCCTTCGCGGCCTCCTTCTCGACGCGGGCGTGCCGTGGCGGGATGGCGAGACGCAGTACGTCGTTGAGCGTCCCGGCGTAGCGGTCGGCGACGGCGCGGGCGAGTTCGCGGATCTCGGGGGTCAGCACGGGCTCGGGGGACACGACGTCGTGCAGGTAGGCGAGCCGCCCTTGGAAGTCGGTGGTGTCGGCCCGCTCCAGCAGGTAGCCCGAAAGCGTCTGGCCGCTGAAGGGCACCCGCACCCGGCAGCCGGGGACGGCCGATTCGTGCATGCTCTCGGGCACCTGGTAGTCGAACGGCCGGTCCAGGTGGGGGAGTGGAGTGTCGACCACCACCCGGGCGACCGGCAGCTCCGCGGCAGGCCGCCGCTTCTCGGGAGGCTTCGACCCGGCGACCGCGGCACGCGGCAGGTCGAACAGCATCCCGTGATCGGGGTCGGACCGCTCGCTCAACAACACCTCCGTGTAGTGCCCTCATCCGCGGCCGGGAAGCGGCCACCACGCTCCGACCGACCGCGCTGTGCGTCCCGGCGGGGCGGCGGAACGCCTTTGCCTTCCGCGCGACCGGCGGCGCGCCCGTCGCCCGCCGCTACGCCACAACCGCCGACGTGACCAGGTTTACCAGAGCCCTCCGACCGCGCTCTCGTGTCCGGGTCGGCGGCAAGCGGTGCCCCGATGGGCGGACACCAAGCGCTCTCCCACCCTGGGGCCCGGCTGTGGTCGTCCAGCAGGGCGAAGGGAACAGCGACGGCCGTCCCCTCCGAGAGCGAGCCGCTCTTCTCGGTGCTCGTCCGCGCCGAGCGGTCGGCGCGCGTAGCCGAAAGGTGGCCCGTTCCGCACCGGCTCCGGTCGATGCCGCGTCCGTCGTGGCGTCGTGGCGTCGTGGCGGACCCGCGGGGCGGGCGTCGACGCGTCCGCGGTCCGGGGGAGTCGGCCGGTTCCGGTCGGCAGCGCCGCAGAGCAACCGTCAATCCGGTCGATGGTGCCCGGCGGGACATCGAGCCCCGTCGGCCCCCGCCGTCCGGTCCATCGGCTGCGTGGCCCGGCCGTGCGGCGGTGTGCGCCGGTGTGCGGGCCGGTGGCTGGTAGACATGAGCGAGCACACCCCGATGTTGAGTGAGAAACGGTCGCCGATGAAGCTGGTCTTCGCTGGAACCCCGGAAGCCGCTGTGCCCTCGTTGCGGGCGCTGTTGGGTTCCGCGCATGAGGTCGCCGCGGTCGTCACGCGGCCCGATGCCGCCTCCGGGCGGGGGCGGAAGGTCGCGGTCAGCCCGGTCGCCGAGGTCGCCGCCGAGGCCGGCATCGAGACCCTGAAACCCGCCAAGGCCGACGACCCGGAGTTCCTGGACCGGCTGCGCGCCATCGCCCCCGACTGCTGCCCGGTCGTGGCCTACGGGGCGCTCCTGCGCCAGGCGGCGCTGGACATCCCGCGGCACGGGTGGGTCAACCTGCACTTCTCGCTGCTGCCGGCCTGGCGCGGCGCGGCTCCCGTGCAGCACGCGGTCCTCCACGGCGACGACGTCACGGGTGCGGCGACCTTCCAGATCGAGCGCGGCCTGGACTCCGGCCCCGTCTTCGGGACGGTCACCGAGACGATCGGCCCCCGTGACACCAGCGGCGACCTGCTCGAACGGCTCGCGCACTCGGGGGCGACGCTGCTCGTGCGCACCCTCGACGGCATCGAGTCCGGCACCCTCACCGCCCGGCCGCAGACCGCCGACGGCGTCTCGCTCGCCCCCAAGCTCACCCCGGCCGACGCCGAGGCCGACTTCACCGCCCCCGCCATGCGCGTGGACCGCGCTATCCGCGCCTGCACCCCCGCCCCCGGCGCGTGGTCGACCTTCCGCGGCACCCGTCTCAAGCTCGGCCCGGTGACCCCCGCCCCCGATGCGCCGGACCTGCCGCCGGGGCGGCTCGACGTCGGCAAGACCCGCGTCCTGGCCGGCACCGCCACCCACCCCGTCGAACTCGGCGAGGTCCAGCCCCAGGGCAAACGCCGCATGCCGGCCCTGGACTGGGCCCGCGGCGTCCGCCCCACCGACGACGACCGCCTGGGCGCCTGACGGGCCCGGCCCTCTGAGTCGCTTGCGGGAACGCTCGGCAAGCGGGCGGTCGCTGTGGCGTCGAGTGCGCGCAGTTCGTGCGAACGGGGCCGAGGTGCGCGGACGCGGCACAGGCCGCGCCCGCGTATCCTCTGGACCGGGCCCGCTCGGCGCCGGCGCCACGGCGCTCGGCAGCGGGTCGTCCTGGCTGCTCCCGTGCCTAAGGCGGAACTTTTCACGTGACCGACCGTTCCCACTCCCCGTACCGTCCCGCGCGCCGCGGCAAGGGCCGCAAGGGGAGCGGCGCCAAGGGCCCCGCGGCGGCGTCCGCCCCCGCCGCCCCCAAGGACCCCGCGCGCAGGGTCGCCTACGACGTCCTGCGGGCCGTGCAGGAGCGCGACGCCTACGCCAACCTGCTGCTGCCCGCCATGCTCCGCGAGCGCGGCGTCACCGGCCGCGACGCCGCCCTTGCCACCGAGCTGACCTACGGCGCCCTGCGCCGCCAGGGCACCTACGACGCCATCCTCGACGCCTGCGTCGACCGGTCACTGGCATCGGTCGACTCCGAGGTGCTGCCCGTCCTGCGGCTGGGCGCCCACCAGCTGCTGAGCACCAAGATCCCGCCGCACGCCGCCGTGAGCGCCACCATCGACCTCGCCCGCCGCGTCATCGGGCACCACCGATCCCGGTTCGCCAACGCCGTGCTGCGCAAGGTCAGCGCCCGCGACCTGGACGAATGGACGGCGGTCGTCGCCCCCGACCCCGCCGCCGACCCCGTCGGCCACCTCGCCGTGCTGCACAGCCACCCGCGCTGGATCGTCGAGGCGCTCGCCGCCGCCCTGGGCGAGGAGCCCGGATCCGCCGACCTCGAACGCCTGCTCGCCGCGCACAACGAACGCCCGCGGGTCACCCTGGCCGCCAAGCCTGGCCGCGCCTCCGTGGCCGACCTGGTCGCCGGCGGCGCCGTCGAGGGCCGCTACTCGCCCTACGCCGCCTACCTCACCGAAGGCGACCCCGCGGCGGTGCGCGAGGTGCGCCAGCGCCGCGCCGCCGTCCAGGACGAGGCCAGCCAGCTCGTCGCGCTCGCGCTGGCCCGCGTCCCCGTCGAGGGCGCCGACGCCCGGTGGCTGGACATGTGCTCCGGCCCCGGCGGCAAGGCCGCCCTCCTCGCCGGGCTCGCCGGGCAGCGCGACGCCCGGCTGCTCGCCGCCGAAGTGCAGCCCGCGCGGGCCGCCCTGGTGGCCGGGGCGGTCGAGCGCTCGGTCCGCGACGCCGGGCGCGTGGTGGTCGCCGACTCCACCCGGCCCGCCTGGCGCGACGGCGCCTTCGACCGGGTCCTGGTCGACGCCCCGTGCACCGGCCTGGGCGCGCTGCGCCGCCGCCCCGAGTCCCGGTGGCGGCGCACCGACCGGACCGCCTCCGAACTCGCACCCGTCCAGCGCCACCTGCTGGAACGAGCGCTGGACGCCACCCGCCCCGGCGGGGTCGTCGCCTACGTGACCTGCTCGCCGCACCTGCCCGAGACCAGCGGCATGGTCGCGTCGGTGCTCGCCGACCGCCCTGACGCCGAGGTGGTGCGCGCCGCCGACCACCTGCCCGAGGTCCCCGACATCGCGGCGGGCGACCACGTCCAGTTCTGGCCGCACCGCCACGGCACCGACGCGATGTTCCTGGCCCTGCTGCGCAAGCTCTGAGCCGGCGAGCCCCGGGCCATCACGATCCGCATCTGGTCGCGCGGCACGTCCCCCGGCTGGAGCGCCCGGGCGTACGGTATCGGCGCTCCGGCCGACTCGACCGAGTGGAGAAGCCCCACGCAGTGACGCCGTCGTGCTCGTGAGGACCGGCGCGTGCCAGGCGCCCATTCTTCGGATCTTCCGGGCTCGCGAGCACCGCCCCTACCGCGCCCGCGCCGCAGGCTCCGCATGGTGGCGCAGCGGGGCTGCTGCGCTGATCGCGTTCGGATGGCCGACCAGGTCGGCATTGGTGAATCGTCGTGCGATGCGACGCCCGGACGGCCGCACGCCTTCCCCCCAGGACTCAGACGGCCCCGGGGAGGATGACCGCGGTCGCGCATACGACGAGGGTGATGGGCTGGAGCACCGTGCTCAGCGCCGTGACCACGGCCCGGAAGCGCCGGGGGCGATCCGGGGCCATCGCCCGCTGACCGGCCGCGACGGCGCCCGTGGTGGCCGCGATTCCGGCGAGGAGCGCCGCGAGTGGGCCGGCCATGGTGGACCACTCCGGCTCGTGGACCACGGTGCTGCGGCCGTCGATCTCGGTGCGGCAGGTCAGCCCCGGGGGCGCCCACGACCATCCGCCCTCGAAGCGCCGCGTCTCCAGCCCCTCACGCGGGACCTCCGGCGGGAGGTCGACGTGCATGCAGGACGTCCCCGCCCCCGCCATGACCTGCACTCCGGAGCCCGCGACAGCGGCGCTCCAGCCGTAGAGGCCGGTCACCTGGGCCGCGACGGCGACCACGACGGCCACGCAGAGCAGCACCGCCCGTTTCGTCCCTGTCATGGCGCAGACCGTAGCGATCCGCCGGCGCGGGCGCACGCGGACGCCGGCCGGTGCGGCGGGCCGCGGGGCGCGCTCCGGCGTCGCCGGGCGGCCCGAGCAGGCGCGATGGCGCATCGCCCCTAGAATCAGGGCCGTGGCCATCCAGATCTCACCCAGCATCCTCTCCGCCGACTTCGCCCGTCTCGCCGACGAGGCCGCGGCCGTCGCCGACTCCGCCGACTGGCTGCACGTCGACGTCATGGACAACCACTTCGTGCCCAACCTGACCCTCGGGCTGCCGATCGTGGAATCCCTGCTCAAAGCCGCCGCGCTGCCGCTGGACTGCCATCTGATGATCGAGGACCCCGACCGCTGGGCCCCCGCCTATGCCGAGGCCGGCGTCGGAAGCGTCACCATCCACGCCGAGGCCGCCCGCGCCCCCGTGCGCACCCTCCGCGAGATCCGCGGCCGGGGCGCCCGCGCCGGGCTCGCGCTCAACCCCGCGACCCCGCTCGACGCCTACGCCGACCTCGCCCCGGAGGTCGACATGCTCCTGCTGATGACCGTCGAGCCCGGGTTCGGCGGGCAGAAGTTCCTCGACCTGGTGCTGCCGAAGATCCGCCGCGCCCGCGAGCTGATCGGCCGCACCGGCGGCGACATCTGGCTCCAGGTCGACGGCGGCGTCTCGGGCGAGACCATCGAACGCGCGGCCGAGGCCGGCGCCGACGTGTTCGTCGCCGGATCCGCCGTCTACGGTGCCGGCGACCCCGCCGCCGCCGTCGACGCCCTGCGTGCTCAGGCGCAGAAGGCGGCGGCCGCCGGCTGACACGGCCCGCCGGCCGGTGCCGGCCGCGTGCCTTCCCCGGTTCCGGCGTGCTTGCCCCGCGTCGTCCCCGGCTCCCGGGCGCGTGCCCCGCGCGTCCGGTTGCCTCTCCGCGCGCCCGTGGCCACACTGAGCCACCGGCGTGGCCCGGCCTCCCCGGCCGCCGGGCCGGGGCGGACATGACGGCGGGCGAGGACGGGCGGTGGCGGTCGGATGGGCGCGGTGTGGAACACCGAGGTCGGCGTGAACCTGTGGTTCCAGGCTCTGGGGCAGTGGCTGCGCGTCCCCATGGAGGTCCTCACGGTCCTGGGGTCGCAGCTGCTGCTTGTGCCCCTGCTCTGCCTGGTCTTCTGGTCGGTGGACGCCCGGACCGGGGCGCGAGGGCTCGTGCTGCTCACCGGGTCGGCCCTGGTCAACGGCGTGCTCAAGGTCGCCTTCCACGGCGCCCGCCCCTACTGGCTCGACACCCGCGTGCGCCCGATGTCGGAGGAGTCGTCCTTCGGGATCCCCTCGGGCCACGTCCAGACCTCCGTGGTCGCGTGGGGCAACCTGGCGGCCGGGCGCGCCCGGCCCTGGGCCTGGTGGGCGGCGGCGATCCTGGTCGCGGTCGTCGCCGTGACCCGCCTCTACCTGGGCGTGCACTTCCTCAGCGACGTGCTGGCCGGCCTCGCGGCCGGCGGGCTGCTGCTGTGGGCGGCGCTGCGCTACGAGGGCGCCGCCGTGCGCCGGTGGCGCCGGCGGCCCCTGGGCGCGCAGATCGGGCTGGCGTTCGCCCTCGCCGCCGTCCCCGCTGCGCTGGCCGCCGCCTGGCAGCGGCTGGTCTTCCCCGGCTGGGCCCCGCCCCCGCAGTGGGCGGGCCCCGTGCCCCCCGATGTGGCGCAGCACTCCCTGCTCACGGCGTTCACCGCCGGGGGCGGGCTCTTCGGTGTGCTCGCCGGGCTCTCCGTCCTCGCCGCCCGCGGCTGGTACAGCGCGGCCGGGACCACCCGCGCCCGGGCCGCCCGCTTCGTGATCGGCATCGCCGTGCTCCTGCCGCTGTTCATCGCCGTGGAGCACCTGCCGCACATGGGCGGGGCGATCGACGCGGCGGCGCGCTTCGCCGGCGCCGCGGCCGTCGCCCTGTGGGGCGCGCTGGGCGCCCCCGAGCTGTTCGTCCGGACCGGGCTCGCGGGGCGCCCCGGCACGGAGCGCGGCGGCCCCGGCACGCCCGCGCGCCCCCTCCCGTGATGTGGGGCACCTCCCATGGCCCGGGAATGGCGCGCGTGGCACACTTGTTGATCGAGTAGCAACGAACGCGTGCTCCGGGGTCGGTGTAATTCCGAACCGGCGGTGACAGTCCGCGACCCGGCCGAATCCATCGGCCGGTTGAACCGGTGGAATTCCGGTACCGACGGTGAAAGTCCGGATGGGAGGCAGTACGCGTGGGATCGTCGCCACACCCGGCCCACCAGGCCGGTGCGCACGGTCCTTGAGGTGGTCCGCCCACCGTCCTTCCCCGGAGCCCGCCCAGGGTGAGGGAGAGGGTTCGGACGTGTTCACCGGAATCGTGGAAGAACTGGGCGAGGTCACCGCCATCACGCCGGTCGGCGACACCCCCGGCGACGCCGCCAGGATCACCCTCCGCGGCCCCACGGTCGCCTCTGACGCCGCCCACGGCGACTCCATCGCGGTCAACGGCGTCTGCCTGACCGTCACCGCGTCCACGGGCGAGGGCTTCACGGCCGACGTCATGAAGGAGACCCTCGACCGCTCCAGCCTCGGCGCGCTCACCCCCGGATCCCCCGTGAACCTCGAACGCGCCGCCAAGGTGTCCTCCCGGCTCGGCGGGCACATCGTCCAGGGCCACGTCGACGGCACCGGCCGCATCCTGGAGCGCACCCCCGGAACCGACTGGGAGACCGTCCGCATCTCCCTGCCCGCCGATCTCGCCCGCTACGTGGTCGAGAAGGGCTCCATCACCGTCGACGGCGTGAGCCTGACCGTCGCCGCCGTCGGCGCCGACTCCTTCACCGTGAGCCTGATCCCCACCACGCTCGGCCTCACCACCCTCGGCCACAAGGACACCGGGGCGCCGGTCAACCTGGAGGTCGACGTCGTCGCCAAGTACGTGGAGCGCCTCATGGGCTTCCGCGAAGCGGGCGCCTGATGGGCGGGGCGGCCTCCGGCGCCTGGTGGCTCGACTGGGCCTACGCCGGGTTCACCCTCCTGGGCGAACACATCCGATGGGCGGACCTCATCGGCAACATCGCGGCCCTGGGCACCGTCGCCCTCGCGATCCCCCGATCCCTGTGGACCTGGCCGGTCCAGCTCACCGGCGCCGTGCTGCTCTTCGCCGTGTCGATCGACGCCCACCTCACAGGCAACGCGCTCAAACAGGCCATGTTCATCGCCCTGGTCATCTACGGCTGGACCCGCTGGGCGCGGCGCACGCGCGGCGGCACGCCGTTGCCGGTCCGCCCGGCGACCCCGCACGAGCGCGGCCTCCTCGCCGGGGTGCTCATCGGCGGCACCGTCGCCGTGGCGCTGCTGTTCGAGGCGACCGGGATCTCCTGGGCCCCGTGGCCCGACGCGTTCATCTTCGTCGGCAGCGCCATCGCGACGTTCGCGCAGAGCCGGGCGCTCGTCGACTTCTGGTTCGTCTGGATCGCCGTCGACCTGGTCGGCGTGCCGCTCGCCCTGATGTCGGGCCTGTGGGTCACCGGCCTGGTCTACGGGGTGTTCTTCGTCCTCGCCGTCATCGGCATCCGCGACTGGATGCGCCGGTACCGGGCGGCGGCCCCGCCGGCCCCCGAAGGCGCGGTGAGCGCATGAGCCCGCCCGAACCGGCCCCGCCCGGCCTAGCCGCCCACGGCATCCGCAAGCCACGCACGCCCGGCTCCACCCGGCAAGGAGAGACCATGACGAGCAGCGCCACCCAGCCCACGGCGACGGGCGACGGCTCCCCGGCGCCCGTCGAGCTCGACGACATCACCGACGCCATCGCCGCCATCGCGGCCGGGCGCGCCGTGGTCGTCGTCGACGACGCCGACCGCGAGAACGAGGGCGACATCATCTTCGCCGCCGAGGCCGCGACGCCCGAACTGCTCGCGTTCACCATCCGCCACACCTCCGGCGTCGTCTGCGTCCCCATGACCGGTGCCGACCTGGACCGGCTCGACCTCCCGTTGATGACCGCCGTCAACGAGGAGAGCATGCGCACCGCCTACACCGTCACCACCGACGCCCGCACCGGCGTGACCACCGGGATCTCCGCCGCCGACCGCGCCCGCACCATCCGGCTGCTGGCCGACACCGGCAGCGTCCCGGGCGACTTCGTCCGGCCCGGCCACATCCTGCCGCTGCGCGCCCGCCCCGGCGGCGTCCTGGCCCGCCGCGGCCACACCGAGGCCGCGATCGACCTCGCCCGGCTCGCCGGCCTGCGCCCCGCGGGCGTGCTCGCCGAGGTGGTCAACGACGACGGCACCATGGCCCGCCTGCCGCGGCTGCGCGAGTTCGCCGACGAGCACGGCCTGTGCCTGGTCTCCGTCGAGCAGCTCGTCCGCCACCTCCGCGACACCGGGGCCGCCGCCGACCCCGCCCCCGCGGCCCTGGCCGAACGGGTCGTGGAGACCCGCATCCCCAACCGCCACGGCGAATGGCGGGCCGTCGGCTACCGCGCCGCCGACGGGGCCGAGCACGTCGCCCTCGTCCTCGGCGACATCGGCGACGGCACCGGCGTCCTCGCCCGGCTGCACTCCGAATGCCTCACCGGCGACGCCTTCGGCTCCCAGCGCTGCGACTGCGGGACCCAGCTCGACGCCGCCATGGAGCGCATCGCCGAGGAGGGCCGCGGGGTCGTCGTCTACCTGCGCGGCCACGAGGGCCGCGGCATCGGCCTGCTGCACAAGCTGCGCGCCTATCGCCTCCAGGACGGCGGCGCCGACACCGTCGACGCCAACCTGGAGCTCGGCCTGCCCGCCGACGCCCGTGAATTCGGCACCGGCGCGCAGATCCTCACCGACCTCGGGGTCCGCTCGGTCCGGCTGCTCAGCAACAACCCCGGCAAGACCGAGGGGCTCATCCGGCACGGGCTGACCGTCAGCGAGCGCATCGCCATGCCCACGGTCGTCACCACCGACAACCTGCGCTACCTCCAGACAAAGCGCGACCGCATGGGCCACGACCTGCCCGGCATCGCGGCCGCCAACTGACCCGCACCAGCACACCAGTGAAGGACCCTGCCCCATGAGCGGAACCGGACGCCCCGAAGACCGGGTGCCCGAAGCGGCCGGACTCACCGTCGGGATCGTCGCCACCCGGTGGAACGCCGAGGTCGTCGAGCCGATGCTGCGCCGCGCCCTCGACGCCGTCGAACAGGCCGGCGCGGCCGGTCCCACCGTCGTCCACGTGGCCGGGGCGATCGAGATCCCCGTCGTCGCCCAGCGGCTCGCCCGGACCCACGACGCCGTCATCGCCCTCGGCGCCGTCATCCGCGGCGGCACCCCGCACTTCGACTACGTGTGCCAGTCGGTCACCCACGGGCTGGCCGAAGCGGCCCTGCGCACGGACACCCCCGTCGCCAACGGCGTCCTGACCTGTGATACCCAGGAGCAGGCGCGCGATCGCGCCGGCCTCCCGGGCAGCCGGGAGGACAAAGGGCACGAGGCCGCTGTGGCGGCCCTGGACACGGCGCTGGTCCTGCGCGGTCTGCGCGGCGCAGAGCAGCGCCGCCCCGCCGGGCAGGCGGGACCGGACGAATGAGGGAGCCCGTGCGGCGGCACGACCTGAAGGATGGGAACACCGTGGACGACGACGCCGAGCGCGCACCCGCCGCCCCGCTGCCGGTGACCTGGCGGCCCCGCAACATGCGCCTGGTCGCCTACGGGCTGGCCGTGATCGTCGTGGCCACCCTGGTGATCCTCGCCGCGGCCCTGCCGGCCACCTGGCAGCTGTCGGACCGGCTGGGGCTGGCCGCGCTCGGCCTGGCCGGCGCCGGCGCGCTGCACCTGCTCGCCCGGCCCCGGCTCGTGGCCGCATCCGGCCGCGTCACCGTGGTCAACAGCATCCGCACCCACGTGCTGGAGTGGGCCGAGATCGTCGACATCCGCATGCCGGCCGGCGAGCCCTGGCCCACCATCGACCTCTCCGACGGCACCACCCTGGCGGTCATGGGCATCCAGAGCAACGACGGCGACCTGGCAACGGCCCAGCTCGCGGAGTTCCAGCGGCTGCTGCACGCCCAGGGGGAAGGCCGCGAGCCCGCGCGCTGACCGGGGCCCGTTCCCCGGCCGCGGGCCGCCCGGGGGCGGCCCGCGGCGGCGCGGCTCCGCCTTCCGACTTGATCACGGTGGGTGATCACGGGGTAAAACGACTTGAACTCCGGGCCGATCCGCTGCGTCATAGGGGTATGGACATCGAAACGAGGACCCCGGAGAGGGCCCGGCACCGCAACGCGCGCCTCAGCGCGGTCACGGTCGCCCTTTGGGCCGTCGTCGTGGCGCTCGCGGTCTTCTCACTGGTCGTCATCTGACCCCCGGTCACCCGACGCCGGCGCCGGCCCCGGCCGCCCCAATCCCACCTCCACCACCTTCGTCCACGACCTCCCCGTCCACCCCCCATATCCCGGACCGATCCCCATTTCCCCCGCGCACCCCGCCGGCCGGGCGCCGCACGGCGTTCCGGCCCCTCGGGCTGCGCCGCGCCCCGTGGCCGGACACGGCCTCCCGGGCGGATTCCGGGCGGATCAGGGTTCCGCATCCGGCCCCTGAGGCACATAGCCTGACAGGGAGGAGCGAACGGGGGGAGCCCATGAGAGCCGCCACCGGCACGGCCCGCACGTGCACCGCACCGTGCACGCCCGCGCGAGCGGACGCCCGGCGTCCCGGCGGCGCGGCCGGCCCGCCCGCCGCGGCCGCCCGCCGCCCGGACCGTTGCGCGCGAGGCGCGGCCTGAGCACGAACCACCGACACCGACCGCGGGGATGCGGGCAGCCACCACCGCCCCACCTCGACGATTCCGCGTCCGCCTACGCCCCGGACGCACCGGAGAGAGGCGCCGCCGCCGTTATCGGCGGACGGGCCCGAGGAGGAACACATGCGTGATATCCGCTCCGCCGTCGCCGACTTCTACGCCTCAGGCGAGACCTTCGCCCTGGCCACGGTGGTCGACACCTACAAGAGCTCGCCCCGCGACGCCGGGGCGGCGATGGCGGTCGGTGCCTCCGGCGAGGTCGCGGGCAGCGTATCGGGGGGCTGCGTGGAGGGCGCGGTCTACGAGCTGGCCCAGGAGGTCATCGCTTCCGGCCGCCCCGCCCGCGAGACCTACGGAGTGAGCGACGACGACGCCTTCGCCGTCGGCCTGACCTGCGGCGGCACCCTGCACGTGCTCGTGGAGCCGGTCGACCCGGCCCGCTACCCCGAGCTGGGCGACGTCCTCGCCGCCATCAGCGGGCACCGGCCGGTGGCCGTGGCCACCATCGTCGGCGGCCCCGGCCCGCTGGGCGCGCGCCGGGTGATCTGGCCCGGCCGCGCCGACGGCGGCCTGGGCGGTGCCCGCCTCGACGCCGCCGTCGACGACGACGCACGCGGCATGCTCGCCCAGGGCAGCACCGGCATCCTGCGCTACGGCGCCGACGGCCAGCGCCGCGGCGACGAGCTGGAGGTGTTCGTCCAGTCCTTCGCGCCCGCCCCCCGCATGCTCGTCTTCGGCGCCATCGACTTCGCCGCCGCCGTCGCCGACATCGGCGCCTACCTCGGCTACCGGGTGACGGTCTGCGACGCCCGGCCGGTGTTCGCGACGCCCAAGCGCTTCCCTCAGGCCGACGAGGTCGTGGTGAAGTGGCCGCACGTGTTCCTGCGCGAGATCGAGGGCCAGATCGACGAGCGGACCGCCATCTGCGTCCTCACCCACGACCCCAAGTTCGACGTCCCGGTGCTGGAGGTCGCCCTGCGCACCCCGGCCGGCTACATCGGGGCGATGGGCAGCCGCCGCACCCACGACGACCGCATCGCGCGGCTGATCGAGGCCGGCGTGCCCGAGGAGCGCCTGGCCCGGCTGCGCTCGCCCATCGGGCTCGACCTGGGCGCACGCACCCCCGAGGAGACCGCGGTCTCCATCGCCGCTGAGCTGATCCAGACCCGCTGGGGCGGCAGCGGCCGGCCTCTGCACGCCACCGACGGGCGCATCCACACCGACCCGGCGACCCGCCCCCGCATCCCCGCCGGAGCGCGCCGCGACTGAGGCCGCCGCCCGCCGCCCGTCGTCCGCCATCCGCCATCCGCGCGGCCGGATCCGGCCAGCGGAGCCGGGCGCGTGGGCGCTACGGTGCCCGGATCGCCCCATCCACGGGGGATTTTCAGCGATGCGATGGCAGATGCGGGACTGTGCCCGGCGACGCGGTCAGCGGGGCCGTGACATCATCGCGTCATGACGACACGCGAGCGCAGCGGGGCCGGCGAATCGCCCGCCGGCCTCCTGCTGGCGGCCGGGGAGGGCAGCAGGCTCGGCCGTCCCAAGGCCCTCGTCGTACTGGCGGGAGAGCGGCTGGTCGACCGCGGCGTGCGCATCCTGCGGGAAGGCGGGTGCGGACCGATCTACGTCGTGACCGGCGCCGCCGAGGTCGTGGTCGACGGGGCCGACTCCATCCACAACCCCTCCTGGAACACGGGTATGGGCTCGTCGCTGCGCGCCGGGCTGGATGCGCTGCCCGATGACGTCGACGCGGTCGTCGTGGCCCTCGCCGACCAGCCGCTGGTGACCTCGGCCGCGGTCCGCCGCCTGCTGGCCGTCCACCGCGAGGACGGCGCCCGCGCCGCCGCGGCGACCTACGCCGGCAACCTGCGCAACCCGGTGCTCCTGGGCCGCGAGCACTGGCCCAGCGTGCACGCCCTCGCCGAGGGCGACGTCGGCGCCCGGCCGTTCCTGCGCGCCTACTCCCACCTGGTGACCACGGTGGCCTGCGACGACATCGCCAGCCCCGACGACATCGACACCCCCGAGGACCTCGCCCGGCTGCGCGAAATGGTGAACGGAGAGCGCGCGGGCAGCTGAGGGGCGCCGCCGCGGCGAGGGGGCCGGCCCGGGGCAGGCCTTTCAGGCGGTGCCAGGGGAGTCGGCCGGGGCGGCGGCAAGAGCGATCCGGTCAGCCGCGGCCGGGCTCCAGCGCCCGGATCCCGAACCGCGCGCCCGACACCGCGCCGGGCGCCAGCACCGCCAGGTCGGTCCCCGTCGCGAAGGCGTTGGGCGGACAGGTCATGGGCTCCACCGCCAGCCCGCTGCGGTGCAGGCCGCCGGGCAGGCCGTCGGCGCTGAACACCTGGAGCCAGCCGAAGGACTCGTCCGCCCACAGACCCACCGACCGGCCGCCGCCCGACAGCACGGTCCACGCCCGGCCCTCGGCGTCGCGGCGCAGGCCGGTGAACGCGGTGTCGAAGACGGTGGCCCCGATGCGCCGGGCGTTCCCGAAGTCGTGCTCGGTGCCCTCGACCGGCTCGGGGGCGCCGGCGGGCAGCAGGCGGCCGTCCACGGGCAGCCGCGACCGGGCGGGCAGCCGCAGCACGGCGTCGTCCAGCGCGCCCGCGACCCGCAGGTAGGGGTGGGCGCCGGTGCCGTAGGGCGCGGCGGCGGCGCCGATGTTGCGCGCCCCCACGTGCACGTGCAGCCCCTCGGCGGGGTCGAGCCGGTAGTCCGCGGCGAGCTCCAGCCGGAAGGGGTAGCCGGGGGCGCCGTCGAGGGTGAACGCGAGCCGGACGCGATCGGGACCGGTCTCCACCGGCAGCCACGTTGCGGAGTGCACGAGGCCGTGCAGAGCGGTGGCACGCTCCGGCTCGGTGACGGTCAGGCAGTGCTCGGCCCCGGCGAACACGTAGCGGCCATCGGCGACCCGGTTGGGCCAGGGCGCCAGCAGCCGCCCCTGGAACGCCACGGGGTCGGCGGGATCATCACAGGGCCACACCAGGTCATGCCCACGCCATTCCAGCCGCAGCAGCCCGGCCCCATGCCGCCCGACCACCGCGCGGTACCCTCCGGCGGCCAGTTCGATCACATCGGCCACAGCACACCGTCTTCCCGATCGCGAGTGATCCCGAGCGATCATAGCCGCCGTGGTTCCGGAGCGCCGCCCGATGCACGCTGCGCACGCGGGGGCAGACGGCACGACCGTCGGGGACCGCGGATCCCTGCCGGGATCTCCTGCCGCTCTGCGGGTGGGTGCGGCCCTGGAGCCGGACGGCCACCCGGCGAGGACGAGGGGATCGGGGGCCGGTGACGTCGGCCATGCGCCGTCACGGCTCCACGAGACGCCCGAGCCGATCACCGCCGGGCGGTCACGCTGCCGGGAGGGTGGGCGCCGCGCGTTGCGGCCGGGCCGGCCAGTGCGGGTGCCGGGGCCGCCGCTGGTGCGCCGGACTCAGGCCGCCACTGGTGGCCGGTCATGAACACCGGCGTGCAGACAGGGTCCCCGGCGGGGGACTACGCCATCAGGTTGTGGAGCGGGATCAGGATGCCCGCGGCGACCGTGAGGAAGCCGGTGCTGAGCAGGAGCAGGAGCATCGCCACCGAGCCCGCCACCGCCAGGCGGTAGGCGATCAGCTGGGTGCGGGCCTTGCGTTTGCGGCCGGCGGCCGTCCGGCCCAGGAGGTAGAGGACCACCCCCAGCACGACGGGGGTCCACCACGCGTGGCCGGTGTCGGCCGGGAGCAGGCTCACCACCGCGTCGGCCGCGCCCGCCAGGGCCGATACCGGGGGGCTCTGGCTGAAGTCGACCGCGCTCTCGTAGGCCGACACCCATGGGGTGGTGATCTCGGGGAAGAAGCCGTCGGCGCGCAGCCAGCGGCCGAGGCCGTCGAGGAGGCCCAGCAGCCCGGCGGGGTAGGCGAACCTGCGGCAGCGACCCGCGCCCATCGCGCGCTGGATCTGCGCCATGCCGCGGTCGACGCGCTTCTGCTCGCTGCGCCGGCGGCGCAGGTGGCGCCGTTCCTCCGGGGTACCGGCGGGAGGCGCGTAGGGGTCGTAGGCGGGCGGAACCCCCGGACCGGCGGTTCCGGGCCCGGCGGCTCCCGGACCGCGGTGGGCGGCGCCGGCGACGTGGCCGCGTATGCGGGCCCACCCCGCGCCGATCGCCCCGGTGGCGGCGTCCCAGCGGCCTTGCAGGCGCGCGCGGCTGTCGGCGCGGTCGCGGTCGCGCTGCACCGCCCCCGACCGCGTGGCCGCGGGCAGCAGCAGGGTCGCGGTGACCAGCGCCGCGATGGCCGCGGTCTCGCCCGCGCGCCCCCGCAGCCCCGCGGTTCGCTGCTCGCGCCACCACCCGGCGTGCGGCGCGCTGCTGCGCTGGGCCGGGTGCCACGACTGCGCCCGCAGCGTCCGCCGGGTCCGCACGGCCGCATCGGGGTCCAGGACCAGTTCGACGGCGTGCGCCCACGCGGAGTCCCACTCGTGGGCGGGCAGGCCGCGGGCGTCGCTCACGTCGGCGCCGATCCGGTCCACGGAGGTGCGCACCTCGGCCATGATCAGCGGCGCCTCGTGCTGGACCCGCTCCAGCAGCGCGCACCGCCCCGCGCCCTCGGCGCGGCAGGCGGGGTGGCCGCACCAGTGGCGGGCGGCGAGGCCCAGCGCCCCCAGCTCGACGGCCTCGCGCAGCACCCCGTGCCGGCTTCGGTCGCCCGTCGCCAGCGCCAGGACGCCGTCGGCGCTGACCTCGTGGCCCCGGAAGCGCGGCGGCATCCCCGGCACGAACCTGGCCCCCAGCGCGCTGATGGCCAGGTGCACCCGTTCGGGGTGCGCGTCGAGATCGGTCAGGTAGGCGCGGTCGAACGTGTAGTCGTTGACCTCGCGGTCGAGCCAGGTGCGCAGGGTCGGCCAGTGGGTGCGCAGCCACACCTCGCCCTTGTCGGAGCGGTCGAGCAGGTCGAACGCGAGGCTCGGCGCGTCCTCGTGGGTGACGTCGGCGAACCGGATGGGCGCGTGGGAGCGCGCCTTGACCAGGCTCGGCCGCTCGCCGGCCAGCCACTGCCGCACTTCGGCGTGGCCCCACCGGGCCGAGGGCGCCGGGGTCAGCAGGCCGCGCGCCAGCAGCCGCCAGGCGTCGTCGGCGATGGCGGAGACGTCGACCTCGGTGCTGCGCGCCGTGAGCCAGTTCTCGCCCCGCTCGGGTCGGCGCCCGGTCATCATCTCGTGCACCATGACGCCGAGCGACCACCAGGCGGCGGGCGCCTCGCGCCGGCCCTCTACCACTTCGGGGGCGGCGTAGTCCTCGGTGATGGCCAGCCCGCCGTAGACGCGGCTCATGGTGGCGCGGACCGCGCCGCCGAAGTCGGTGAGCGCGAACACCGGCGGGTCGAGGCTGCGCACCAGCAGGTTCTCGGGTTTGACGTCGGTGTGGTTGTGCTGGAGGGAGTCCTGCCAGTGGTGCAGGCACGCGGCGACCGCCTCGACCACCGCGCGGGCGCGATCGGGGCTGAGGGGCGCGTCGTCCATCAGCGAGCGCAGCGACCCGTGGGCGAAGTACTCCTGCGCCTCCCACGCGACGTCCTCGCCCCACGAGCTGCGGGCGGTGCCGTAGCCGTGGATGGCGGGGGTGTGCGGGTCGGCCTCGCCGCGGGCGCGCAGGCGGTCGAGGAGCTCGCGGTTGATGTCGTGGCCCGGCCGGTAGACCTTCAGCGCGATCCGCCGGCCCGTGCCGGTGCCGCCGCCCTGGCCGCCGCCGCTGTCGCCGCGCGTTGTCCCGCCGGGCTCGGCGAGGTAGACCACGGCCTCCCCGCCCGAGCCGATGTAGCCGAGGACGTTGTAGGAGCGGCGCAGCTCGGCGGGGATCGCGTAGTCGATCTCGCCCGCCGGTCCCACGACCACCCGCGCGATCAGCCGGGAGAACCAGGTGATGAGCGGCCCGAACGCCCGCTGCCACCACGACGGCGCGGCCGGGCCGGCCGGCGGGGGCGCCGCCCCCGAGGCGGTGGGCCGGCGCAGCCGGGCGGTGGCGCCGGCCGGGGCGTCGGGCAGGGTGTCGGTGACGGTGGTGGCGGCGCCCGGCCGCAGGATGCGGGTGGCCCAGCGTGTCCGCGCGCGACCGGGGTCGAGGCGGGCCGTCGCGGGCGCGGGCTCGACTCGGCGGGTGGGAGACGCGGGGTCCGAGGGCTCGGGTGTGACCATCGTCGAGGCAGTGTCTTTCGCAGTCTTGCGGCCGTCGGCGGTTCCCGCAGGGGGCGGGCGCCGTGCCTTCCAGACTAGGCGAGCCCCGCCCGCCCGCGCAGGGCGGGCGACACGGGTATTTCCCCTAAGGGACACGCCTCGGCGCTGTGCGGCACGGCCGCCGGCCCCGCCGCTCGCGCGGGCGCCCGGTGCCGCTCAGTGCTCGGTCTCGCCGCGCGGGGCCAAGCCCAAGCGTCGGCACGCCTCCCGGTACATCCGCACGACCTCGCGGCGGATCTGGGCGCGCTCGGTCAGCGGCTCCGACCAGGGGATGCGCACGGGAACCTCCGCGCCGCCGACCACGGCGACGTAGTCGCCGCCCGCGCCGTCGAGGCCGGTCATCCGGGCCGACTCCGCATCGGGCCGGCCGCCCAGCGCGCGGCAGATCAGCAGGGTGTCGTCGGCGTGGTCGTCGTTCATGTGCGCGGTGACCGCGCGGACGACCTCGGGCGGGAACGGCGATGCCGGCACGGGACCCCTTCCGGGAAGCGACGGGCACGGACGCGCGGGCGGACCCGGGCGACACTGTGGCCCGACGAGCCTACGGCAGGCGGGCCCGCAGGCCGCGCCCGCCCGCCGCGGGGCCCGCCCGTGCCGGTGACGCTCGTCCCGGCCGCTACTCCTGGAGGGTGAACTCGGCGTCGATCTCGACCTTGATGCGGTCGCCGACGACCACGCCGCCGCCGTCCATGGGCATCTCGATGTCGACCCCGAACTCCTTGCGGCTGATCTCGGTCTCGGCGTGGAACCCGGCGCGGGTCAGGCCGTAGGGGTCCTTGGTGACGCCGTTGAACTCCAGCTTCAGCTCCACCGGGCGGGTATTGCCCTTGATGGTGAGGTCGCCGGCGAGGATGAAGTCGTCGCCCGCCTGGCGCGCACCCGTCGAGACGAACGTCCACTCCGGGTGGTCGGCGACGTCGAAGAAGTCGGCGGAGCGCACGTGGTCGTCGCGCTGCTGGTTGTCGGTGTTGATGGACGTCGCGTCGATCGTGGCGCGCGCCGAGGATGCGAACGGGTCCTCCTCGACCGTGAGCACCGCGTCGAACTTCTCGAACCGGCCGCGTACCCGGCTGACCATCATGTGCCGCACGGAGAAGCCGACCTCCGAGTGGGCGGTGTCGATCTGCCAGGTGCCCGGCACGAGCTGCTGTTCAGGCATGATTCCCCCTATCGTCCCCGTATGGGGCGGTGGTCCAACTGTAACGTTCCGTGACATGGCGGTCATGGAAGGATGAAAGCTTCACGGAGAAACAACTTCTTTGCAAGAGGTTCCTATTCCGCCTTCGGCGAATCCGCCATCCCTGTGCGGCGCATCCCCAGCTCACGCGCGCACCCACCGTTAGGCTGGTCCACGATGATGACGATGGTGTTGATTCGGGCGGAATCCGAGTTCTGCCGGAGCAGAAGATCAGGAGCGTTGAGCCCGTCGTGACCGGCCCCACCATCCTCGGCGCCCAGCGCTTCCGCGACGACGACGGCTCCGCCGACCCCCTGGTCGCCGAACGGCTCGCCGCCTATGCCCGGGGCGCCGCCGGCGACCGGCAGGTCCTCGCTGCCCTGGGCCCCTCACGGCTGCTCGTCCCCGTCGTCGCCGTCCCCACCGAGGTCGAGACCGGCATCGACGGCCTCAAGCGCGACAAGCACAGCGAGGTCGCCGTCCCCGTGCTCACCGGGGCCGACGGCCGCCGCGGCGTCCTCGCCTTCACCAGCGTCGACAGCGTCCGGCGGTGGCGCGAGGACGCCCGCCCGGTGCCCTTCACCACCGTCGACGCCTGCCGCGCCGCCGTCGACGAGGCCGCCGACGCCCTCGTCGTCGACGTCGCCGGCCCGGTCACCTACGCCGTCCAGGGCCGTTTCCTCGCCGCGCTCGCCGAGCACGGCGCCGTTCCCGAGCCCAAGGACGACCCCGACGTCCTCGCCCGCATCTACCGCGTCACCCACACCGAGTTCGGGATCCAGCGCGTGCGCATCCACGCCTCCGACCGCGCCGACATCGGGGTCCGCCTCGAACTCGACCGCCGCGACGACCAGTCCCTGCGCCGCGTCGCCCAGCGGCTCGCCGACGAGCTGGGGCCCGTCCTGCCCGGCGGGGTCGAACTCAGCGCCGTGGTCCGCGCCCGGCGCGACACCTGACCGCACCGCCCCTGCCCCGGCGCGCCCCCCGATCCAGCAAGGGTTGTCCACATGGTCGACTTCGTCCTCGCCGCAGTACTGGCGCTGATCTTCGGCGGTGTCGGCGTGCCCATCGGCAGGGCCGCCGGCAGGCTCGTGCCCCTCTTCCCCCGGCACGACCCCGATCCCGGCGACGACGGGCCGCCTCCGCCGCCCACCTGCCCGCACTGCGGGGCCGAGATCCCGTTCGTCAGCTGGCTGCCCGGCCTCTCGCGGGTCCCGGGGTTCTGGAAGCACGGACGCTGCCCCGCCTGCGCCCAGGAGGTCCGGCCCTCGGCGGCGGTCGCCTGGGGGGTCCCGATCGTGTTCGCCGTCGCGGGCGCCCTCGTCATCGCCCGCCCGGTCGAGCCGGACATCGGGGTGCCGGCACTGCTGTTCCTCCTCTACGTCGGCGTGGTCCTCACCGTCATCGACGCCCGCGTCCAGCGGCTGCCCAACGTCCTGGTCCTGCCGTCCTACCCCGTTGCCGTCCTGCTGGTCCTCTACGGCACCTTCGCCCCCGCCCCCGCTTACGAGCCCGCCACCGGCCCCGCCTACGCCAACCTCGTGACCGCCCTCATCGGGATGGCCGCCCTCGCCGCGTTCTACTGGCTGCTCTGGTTCATCTACCCCGCGGGCATGGGCTGGGGCGACGTCAAGCTCGCCGGGCTACTCGGCCTCTACATGGGCTGGGGCGGGCTCGGCGGGGTGGTGTCGGGCGCCTTCCTCACCTTCCTGTGCTCCGCCGCCTTCGGCCTGACCCTCATGGCGCTGGGCCGCGCCGGCCGCAAGACCCAGATCCCCCTCGGCCCGTTCATGATCGGCGCCGCGTTCGTCGTGGTCCTGTTCGGCGACCCCGCCGCCCTCCTGCCGTGAGGGCCGGCGGCGCGGCGCCCACCCGATCAGCATGAGCAGCGCGCCGCCGACCAGCACCGCGGCCGTCACCGAGCCGAGGCCGCCGGAATCGGTGCCGTAGGCGGCGCGGACCGTGGCGCCGATCCCCACGTGCAGCAGGGCCCAGAGCGTGCTGCCGAGCATCGCCCACGCGATGAAGCGCCGGTAGGGCATCCGCACCGTGCCCGCCAGCACCGGCACGATCGCGTGCACGACCGCCACGAACCGCGATCCCACGATCGCCAGCCCGCCCCGCGGCCGGGCCAGGACCTCCTCCGCGCGCAGCCACCGCTCCTCGCCGATCCAGCGCCCCATCCGGCTCAGCCGGAACCGCACCCCCGCCCACCGCCCGATCAGGTACCCCGCGGTCTCCCCGATGAGCGCCCCCGCCAGGGTCGCCCCCGCCACCCGCGCGAAGCCCTGCGGATCGGTCACCGTGGCCCCGGCCACCAGCACCACCGGGTCGCCCGGTGCGAACAGCCCGATGAACGCCGTCGTCTCCAGCGCCATGAACACCACAACGGTCGCCGCCACGAGCCACGGCGGCAGCTCCGAGAGGGAGGCGAGGAGGTCGTCGGTGAAAGAGGTCATGCCCGAGATTGTCCAGCCTGCGCGGCGCGCTCGTACACGGAAACGCTCCGGGCGCCGGAAGTCCGGGGGCGGGCCGGGGCGCTCCCGGATGTGCCGGGACCACCCGGTCCATGGGAAGATCGAGGACATGATGCGCTGGCTGACCGCAGGGGAGTCCCACGGACCGGCACTCGTCGCGATCTTGGAGGGCCTACCGGCCGGCGTCGCCGTCACCTCGGACGACATCGCCGCCGCACTGCGCCGCCGTCGCGCCGGGTACGGCCGGGGCGCCCGCATGAAATTCGAGCAGGACCGGGTCTCCCTCATCGGGGGCATCCGGCACGGCCGCACCCAGGGCGGCCCGATCGCCATCGAGGTCGGCAACACCGAATGGCCCAAGTGGGAACAGGTCATGTCGCCCGACCCCGTCCCGGCCGAGGAGCTCGACGGCGTCGCGCGCAACGAGCCCCTGACCCGCCCCCGCCCCGGCCACGCCGACCTCGTCGGCATGCAGAAGTACGGCCACGCCGAGGCCCGCCCGGTCCTGGAGCGCGCCAGCGCCCGCGAGACCGCCGCGCGCGTCGCCATCGGCGAGGTCGCGCGCGCCTTCTGCCGCCAGGCCCTGGGCGTGGAGATCCTCAGCCACGTGGTCTCCATGGGCCCCATCGAGGTCCCCGAGGGCACCCTGCCCGGCCCCGGCGACCTGGAGCGCATCGACGCCGACCCGCTGCGCTGCGCCGACCCCGAAACCAGCGCCCGCATGGTCGCCGAGGTCGACGACACCAAGAAGAGCGGCGACACCCTGGGCGGCGTGGTCGAGGTCCTCGCCTACGGGCTCCCGCCCGGCCTGGGCGGCTACACCCACTGGGACCGCCGGCTCGACTCCCGCCTCGCCGGCGCGCTCATGGGCATCCAGGCCATCAAGGGCGTCGAGGTCGGCGACGGCTTCCGCACCGCCGCCCGGCGCGGTTCGGCCGCCCACGACGAGATCGAGCCCGGTCCCGGCGGCGTCCGCCGGCGCAGCAACCGCGCGGGCGGCATCGAGGGCGGCATGACCACCGGCGAGCCGCTGCGCGTCCGGGCCGCGATGAAGCCGATCGCGACCGTCCCGCGCGCCCTCGACACCGTCGACATCGCCACCGGCGAGGCCGCGCAGGCCCACCACCAGCGCAGCGACGTCACCGCGGTCCCCGCGGCGGGGGTCGTGGCCGAGGCCATGGTCGCGCTGGTCCTGGCCGAGGCCGCCGTCGAGAAGTTCGGCGGCGACTCCCTTGAGGAGACCGGCCGCAACCTGCGCGCCTACCGCGACGCTCTCACCATTCGATGACCCCGCAACGGGCCCGCGGCAGGGCCCGGCGGGGCAGGAGGAGGAACGGATGAGCACACCGATCGCGGTGCTCATCGGCGCCCCCGGCGCCGGCAAGACCACGGTGGGCCGGGCCCTGGCGGCCCGGCTGGGTGCCGACCTGATGTGCACCGACACCGAGATCGAGGCGCGCGCCGGCAAGCCCATCGGCGACATCTTCATCGAGGACGGCGAAGCCGCCTTCCGGGCGCTGGAGCGCGAGGTCGTCGCCGAGGCGCTGGCCGGATGGCCCGGCGTCGTCGCCGTGGGCGGGGGCGCCGTGCTCGACCACGACACTCAGGCCGACCTGCGGGGCCTGCACGTCGTCTACCTTCAGGTGGAGTTCGCCGACGCCGCCAAGCGGGTCGGCTTCGACCAGGCCCGCCCGCTGCTCGCCGGCAACCCGCGCGCCCGCCTGCGCAAACTCCTCGACGAGCGGCTGCCCGTCTACGAGTCCCTGGCCGCCACCACGGTCTCCACCAGCGGGCGCGGCCCCGAGGAGGTCGTCGACGCGATCATCGCGACCCTCCCGCAGCACCAGGGCGGCGCCCGGTGACCGCCACGCGCATCGCGGTCGGGGCGGCGGGGGAGGACTACCACGTCGTCGTGGGCAGCGGGGTGCTCGCCGAGCTTCCCTCGCTCGTGGGGGACCGCGCCGAGCAGGTCGCCGTCGTCCACCCTGAGGGGCTGGGCGCGATCGTCCACCCCGTTGCCGGGGCGCTCAAGGCCGCCGGGTACACCGTGCACACCATGGCGGTGCCCGACGGCGAGGCCGCCAAGGACGCCGCCGTCGCCGCCGGGCTGTGGGCGCGGCTGGGCCAGGCCGGGTTCACCCGCAGCGACGCCATCGTGGGCGTGGGCGGCGGCGCCACCACCGACCTCGCCGGGTTCATCGCCGCCACCTGGCTGCGCGGGGTCCGCGGGGTCCTGGTGCCCACCACGCTGCTGGCCATGGTCGACGCCGCCGTGGGCGGCAAGACCGGCATCAACACCGCCGAGGGCAAGAACCTCGTCGGCGCCTTCAGCCCGCCCGCCGGCGTGCTGTGCGACCTCGCCACCCTGCCCACCCTGCCCACCGCCGACTACATCGGGGGCCTGGCCGAGATCGTCAAGGCGGGCTTCATCGCCGACCCGGTGATCCTGGACCTGATCGAGGACGACCCCGACGGCGCGACCCGGCCCGAGGGCCGGCACACCCGCGAGCTGATCGAGCGCGCCATCGCCGTGAAGGCCGAGGTCGTCTCCGCCGACCTGCGCGAGAGCCACCGCCGGGAGATCCTCAACTACGGCCACACCCTGGGCCACGCCGTCGAACGGGCCGAGAACTACACGTTCCGGCACGGGTACGCGGTGTCCATCGGCATGGTGTTCGCCGCTGAGCTCGCCCGGCTCGACGGCCGCATCGACGCCGCGACCGTCGCGCGCCACCGCTCCCTGCTCGCCTCCGTGGGCCTGCCCACCACCTACGCGGCCGAGGCGTGGCCGCAGCTCAAGGCGGCCATGCGCGTCGACAAGAAGGCGCGGGGCGCCACCCTGCGGTTCGTGGTGCTCGACCGCATCGGTGAGCCCGCCATCCTGGCCGGCCCCGGCGACGCGCTCCTGGATTCCGCCTACGCGGCTGTGAGCGGCGGAACCCCCGCACCGTGAGAAGCCACTAGACTGGCGGAGAACACCGAACAGTGCCGGCACCCATCCGCGTCCCCGCCGAGGGTCGACGCAGCCGGCGGGGGCACATCCCCCTTCGACTTCGCCTGACCCCTGGGAGAGACGACCGACGTGGCCACGACGAACGACCTCAAGAACGGCACGACCCTGAAGCTCGACGGCGGTGAACTCTGGAACGTCGTGGAGTTCCAGCACGTCAAGCCCGGCAAGGGCGGCGCGTTCGTCCGGACCAAGCTGAAGAACGTCACCTCGGGCAAGGTCGTCGACAAGACGTTCAACGCCGGCGCCAAGGTCGAGTTCGCCAACGTCGACCGCCGCGAGATGCAGTACCTCTACTTCGACGGCGACTCCTACATCTTCATGGACACCCAGGACTACGAGCAGCTGCCCGTCAGTGCCGCGGTGGTCGGCGACAACGCCAACTACCTGCTGGAGGAGGCCAAGGTCACGGTCGCGGTCAACGAGGGCAACCCGCTCTACGTCGAGCTCCCCGCCGCCGTCGAGCTCGTGATCTCCCAGACCGACCCCGGCGTGCAGGGCGACCGCTCCACCGGCGGCACCAAGCCCGCCACCCTCCAGACCGGCGCCGAGATCCAGGTCCCGCTGTTCATCACCACCGGCGAGCGCGTCAAGGTCGACACCCGCACCGGCGACTACCTCGGCCGCGTCAACGCATGATCCTGCGATACGACCGCCTCGGAAGCAAGCGAGAGACACAGTGAGCGGAGCACGGCGCAAGGCCCGCAGACGCGCGGTCGAGGTGCTCTATGAGGCCGAGCTGCGCAACACCACGGTGGCCGCCGTCATCGACCGCCGCCGGGCGCAGACCGAGCCGCCCATCAACGAGTTCACCGAGCAGCTCGCCGCCGCCGTCGACGAACGCCGCGACCGCATCGACGCGCTCCTGGGCGAGTACGCCATCGGCTGGACCCTGGAGCGCATGCCGGTCGTCGACCGCAACGTCCTGCGCATGGGCGCCTATGAGCTGCTGTGGGCCGACGACATCCCCGACGGCGTGGCGATCGCCGAGGCGGTGGCCGTCGCCAAGGAGCTGTCGACCGACGAGTCCCCGGCGTTCATCAACGGACTGCTGTCGCGGCTCATGGAGAACAAGGCCGAGCTGGCCCTGTAGCGGCCGCCGCGAGCGGCAGGAGGCCCGGCGACGACGGGCGAGGGGGAGGAACCCGCCGTGACTGACAAGGCCGGTGGCACGGGCACCGACGGCGCCCTGGTGTCGTCGGGGCCGCAGAGGGCGGCCAGCACCGCCCGCACCGCCGTGGTGTGGGAGGCGCTGCGCACCCTGCTGGCCGGCCTCGGCCACGCGTCCGACTCCCCGCTGGAGATCGTGGACGTCGGCGGCGGCACCGGGGGAGCCGCGGTGCCGCTCGCCGAGCTGGGGCACAGCGTCACCGTGGTCGACCCCAGCCCCGATTCGCTCGCCGCGCTGGAGCGCCGGGCCGCCGAGGCCGGCGTGCGGGTGCGCGCCCTCCAGGGGGAGACCCGCGACCTCGCCGACCTGCTGCCCGCCGAACACGCCCACGCGGTGCTCGTGCACAACGTCCTGGAGTACGTCGACGACCCCGCCGCCGCCCTCGCCGACGCCGTCGCGGCCACCCGCCCGGGCGGCGCCGTCAGCCTGCTGGCGGCCAACGCCGTGGCGGGGGCGCTGCACCGCGCCCTGGCCGGCCACGTCGGCGACGCCCAGCGCCTCCTCGCCGACCCCGAGGGCCGGTGGGGCGCGGGCGACCCCATGCCGCGCCGGTTCACCGCCGAGCGCCTGGTGGAGCTGGTCTTGGAGGCCGGCCTGATCGGGCCCGAGGTGCGGGGTGTGCGGGTCTTCGCCGACCTGCTGCCCGGCCGGGTCTTCGAGGGCGACCCCCAGGCCCGCAGCCGGCTGGTGGAGCTGGAGAAGACCGCGGCCGTGCACCCGGCGCTGTCGGGCATCGCCACCCAGCTGCACGTCGTGGCGCGCCGCCCTTAGGCCGTGCCCGCCCCGGTCGGCGGCTAGGCGAACCGCGAAACGTAGCGGCGCTGCCACGGGGTCTCGACCGCGTGCCGGGAGTAGTGCTCCCGCACGTAGGCCACCGCCTCGCGCGCCGGCACCCCGTCGATCACGGCGAGGCAGGCCAGCGCCGTGCCGGTCCGGCCGCGCCCGCCGGAGCACGCGACCTCCACGCGCTCGGCCGCCGAGCGCCGCCAGGCCTCCCGGAGGGCCCGGGCGGCCCCCTCGCGGTCCGCCGGCAGCCGGAAGTCGGGCCAGCGCACCCAGTGCGATTCCCAGGAGACCGGCGGCGGCTCGTGGCCCAGCAGGTAGAGCGCGAACGCGGGCAGCGGGGGGCCGGGGAGCGGATGGCGCAGCCCCCGTCCGCGCACGAGCCGGCCCGACGGCAGCCGCAGCACACCGGGCGCCGCGGGATCCCAGGAAGCGGTCATCCGCAGAGCGTAACGCCATGGGGGAGGGGTCGGCGCACGGCGGCGTGCACCCGGCGCCCGCAAGGGTCCGACATGCGGATTCGCCCTGGTCATCGGGGCACGGCAGACTGGTCGCATGAGTCGACGCCAGCTTGAGCGGGGAACCGCGCTGCGGGGGATGATCGGTGCCGGCGGCATCGAGCCGCTGGAGGCCGCGTCCGGCCGCGACACGGACTGCCACATCCTGCACATCGACATGGACGCGTTCTTCGCCAGCGTCGAACAGCTCGAACACCCCGAGGCGCGCGGCAAGCCCGTCATCGTGGGCGGGACCGGCCCCCGCGGGGTCGTCTCCTCTGCCGACTACATCGCCCGCAGCTACGGCGTGCACTCGGCGATGCCCATGGTGCGCGCCCTGCGGCTGTGCCCCGACGCCGTCGTCTTCCCGCCCGACGGCGCCGCCTACCGGCGGGTGTCCGAGGCGGTCATGGACATCTTCCGGTCCGTCACCCCCGAGGTGGAGCCGCTGTCGTCCGACGAGGCGTTCCTCGACGTGTCGGGTGCGCGGCGGCGCCTGGGCGGCCCGGTGCGCATCGCCGAGATGATCCGCGAGCGCGTCCGCACCGAGCAGCGGCTCACCTGCTCGGTCGGGGTGGCCGCGACCAAATTCATCGCCAAGCTCGCGTCCACGCAGTGCAAACCCGACGGCCTGCTGCTGGTGCCCACCGACCGGGTCGACGGCTTCCTGCGCCCGCTGCCCGTGGGCGCCCTGTGGGGGGTCGGCGACAAGACCGAGCAGGCGCTGACCCGGCTGGGCCTGCACACCGTGGGCGACGTGGCCGCGGTGGACCCCGAGACCCTGCGCCATGAGTTCGGGCAGGCCCTGGGCGCCCGCCTGGCGTCGCTGTCCCGCGGGATCGACGACCGCCGCGTCGTGCCCACGACCCCCGACAAGAGCGTCGGCGCGGAGGAGACGTTCCCGCGCGACGTCGACGACCCCGAGCTGATCCACCGCGAGCTGCTGCGGCTGTCGGAGAAGGTCGCGCGGCGCCTGCGCGCCGGCGAGCAGGCCGGCCGCACCGTGGTCGTGAAGCTGCGCCGGGCCGACTTCACCACCATCACGCGGTCGCGCACCCTGGCCGAGCCCACCGACGTGGCGCGGGAGATCAACGCCGCCGCCCGCGACCTCTACGCCGGGGCCGGGCTGGAGCGCGTGCGCCTGCGGCTGGTGGGGGTGCGGGTCGAAGGGCTGATCGCCGCCTCCGATGCGCACCGCCAGATGGCCTTCGACGAACCCGAGAGCGGGTGGCGGGAAGCCGAGCAGGTGATGGACCGCGTGGCGCGCAGGTTCGGCCCCGGGGCGCTCTTGCCCGCGGCTTTGGCCAAGCGTGACGAGGATGACGTATAGTACGGCAACCTCAGGGCGCCGTCGCGCGTTGTAACCGGTGCGGGGCAGGGCTTCGCGGGCACGGTGAGCGCGGCGGCCGCGCCCATCGGGCCTTGGCCGAGGGATGGTCCTGAACGGTCGCGGATGGTCTGGACGGAACCTATGAAACGTCGAATGAACCCGGCGGGGCCCCGGAGTGGGCGTGAACCGGTGTTTCGGTCGGACAGTGAGGGTAATGTGACCCATGTGGGTCAGCTACATGCGCATCTTTTCTTTTCAGTAGGCGCTAAGCCACCGTATTCTGGGCATATCACTGACCATCAAGTCGTTGTTCAGTACCCGTCACCCCACCACCCGGGGACTGTCATTGGGAGGCGTCGTGCCGCTCTCTGAACACGAGCAGCGCATGCTCGACCAGATCGAGCAGGCGCTGTATGCCGAGGATCCGAAGTTCGCCAACACCGTGCGTCAGACGAACCCGGCGGTCCACTACAAGCGGTGGATCATCAAGGCGTCGATCGGCTTCGTCGCTGGTGTCGCGCTGCTCATGGGCGGAGCGGTCTTCCAGCAGGTGGCGATCGGTGTCATCGGGTTCCTCGTCATGCTGGCATGCCTCCTGTGGGGCCTGTCCGCGTGGCGGCGCGTGGTGGGTGGCAGCGGAGAGGCCGCGGCCCCGGCGACGCCCGCCGAGCCCAAGCAGCGCCGCCAGCAGCGCCAGGGCCTGATGAACCGCTTCGAGGAGCGCTGGCGCCGCCGCCAGGAGGGCGACGACCGCTAGGCCGGGCTCTTTTCGACCGTTCCGCAGAGCGCCTTTCACCGGCGCCCGCTCCGGCGGTCACCACGAACACAACGCGCCCCCGGGCTCAGCCCGGGGGCGCGTTCCCATTCCGCTGAACCTCAGGCGGGCTCCGGGCTCGCCGGCCCCTCCCGGGTGGCGTGCAGGGGCAGCAGCGACCTCGGCAGCAGCACCGCGCGCAGCAGCGCCGCACGGCCCAGGGACGCGCGCAGCGCCGTGCGCACCGCGCGCACATCCTCTTCCAGCGACTCCGGCACCGCCGCGGGGTCGGGTGCGTAGCACGCGCTCTCCTGGGCCATCGCCACTCGCCACAGCGCCTCGCGGCCTTCGGCCGGCAGCGAGCGCTCGGCGGCGATCCGCGCCGCCGCCGCCCTCGGGCTCTCGGCGGGGTTCCACCCCACCCCGGCGTCGCGGGCGTCGTCGCGGACCTCCCGCCAGGCGGCGTCCGCCCGCGCCCGCGGCGTGCCCGCGCGTATCCGGGCCACCCGCCGCACCAGCATCCGGGCCAGCGCGGGCGCCGCCGCCAGCAGCGCGACCGCCGCCGCGGCCGGCAGGACCGGCCACCAGGCGGCGACGGCGTCCCAGCCGGTGCCCGCGGCGCCGTCCTCCGCGCTGTCGGCAGGGCCGGCGGCCTCGGGCGGCGCGGACGCGTCCTGGGACGGGGCGGCCTCGTCATCGGCCTCGGACCGCTCGGGGGCCTCGGGCTCCGGGGCGGCGGAGGGGGCGTCCTCGGGCTCCGGTGCGGACTGCGCGTACGGGGGGACGGTGGCGGTGCCCTGGCCCCCGTCCGACGCCGGCGTCGGCTCGAAGCGCAGCCACCCCTCGCCCGGGAAGTACAGCTCCGGCCAAGCGTGGGCGTCGGATTCCGACACCTCCCACCGGCCCTCGCCCGCGGAGGTGCCCGACGTGTAGCCGATGGCCACCCGCGCGGGGATGTCCAGCTGGCGGGCCATCAGCGTCATGGCCGCGGCGAACTGCTCGCAATAGCCGATCCGGCTGTCGAAGAGGAAGTAGGACAGCGGGTCCGACCCGGTGGGCAGCGGCGGCGGGCGCAGCGAGTACTCGAAGCGGTCGTCGCCGGTGAACCAGCTCTGGAGCGCCACCGCGCGTTCGTGCGGGGAGGCGGAGCCGGCGGTGATCGACTCCGCCAGTTCCGCCACCCGCGGGTCGACGCTCTCGGGAACCGCGAGGTAGCGGCGGTCGACGCCAGCCGCGGGTGCGGTGCGGCCCTCCAGCGCGGCGGCGTCGGGCCGGGGAAGGATGCTCTCCACCTCGTAGGCCAGCCCCGGGTCCTGCGGTGTGGTGGTGAAGACCATGAGGCTTTCGGGGTCGGCGAACCAGTCGCCGTCGATGTCGACCGCCGCCGCCGGGTAGGGCAGCGGCAGGAAGTCCACGGAGGCCTCGGGCGCCAGGGCGATCCGGGTCGTGGCGCGCTCCGCGTCCTGATCGGCGAGCCCGGCGGGGGCCGGCAGCGGGTCGCCGCCGACCATGGTGTCGCCCGACGCCTCGACCGGCGACATCGTCCAGTTCACGCCGTCGAACTCGTCGAGCACGTACATCCGCAGGTACTCGGGCCGCTCGGCGGAGGTCTCGTAGGTCAGCACCGGGCCGTCGCCGGTGGAGGCGAGGTCGCGGCGCAGGCTCACCAGGGGGTGGGTGGTCGTGACGGTCTCGCCGCCCAGCCGGGTGGCGTCGGCCAGCCCGTGCAGCGCCGAGGACGTCAGCCCCGGCAGGGCGGCCGGGAGCAGCAGCGCGGGGACGATGGCGGCGGCGGCGACCCCGGCGCCGGCGAACGCGTGCCGCAGTCCGCCCACCACCGGCGCGGCGGGTTCGTGGGCGGCGCGCGCGTAGACCCCCCACCCCGATGCGCGGATCCAGGAGTCGACCCCGAGCAGCAGTGCGTACCCGGCCGCGGCCAGGGAGAACGCCCCCCAGCCCACGCCGGCGTCGTCGACCACGAGCGGCACCACGACCAGGCCCGACAGGGGCAGGCCGACCAGAGCGGCCGCGCGCGCGGTCACGGCGCAGAAGTCGGCGATGATCGCGGCCAGGCCGATGCAGACCGCGATGACCAGGCTGACGCCGGGCTCGGAGGCCACCGGGGGCGGGGTGAGCTCGATCATGTCGCGCCCCTCGGCGAAGGTCGCGAGCAGCGCCTCCAGCGAAGCGGGCGTGGGCAGGAACCCGCCTAGCGCGGACTCGGGCGTGAACACCGCGGTCAGCGCGGCCAGGGCCGCCAGCGCCTGCGCCAGCGGGAGCAGCGCGGGGGTCAGCCGGGTCGCCCGCAGCCCCGCGCCGGCCGCCGCGACCAGCCCCACCACCAGGACGCAGGCATGCCACCAGCCGTCGCCGGTGAACAGCGGCGCCAGCAGTGGCAGCGCCAGCAGGACCGCCAGGGCGGCGGCGACGGTGAGCGCTGTCCGTGCGATCATCGGGCGGCTCCCGGCAGGATCGCCGGGGCGGTGGCGATGGTGGGCGGTGTTCTCGCGATCATCGGGTGGCTCCCGGGCGGATCGGGTGGTCGGCCAGGCGGGCCCAGGCGCCGGCGAGGTCGCGGGCCGACCCGACCTCGGCCACCAGCCAGCCGGCGGCCGACAGCGCCTCGCCGGCCGCGCGTGCGGCGTCGGGGGAGGGCCAGGCGGCCGTCCGGCACAGGATCGCGGTGCAGTCGTGCTCGCGCCCGGCCCGGGCGCGCCCGAGGGCGTCGATGTCGGCGGGGCCCACGGCCCCCAGGACCGCCACCAGCCGCCCCCGGCCGGTGACCGGGGCGGCGCCCAGCAGTTCGGCGGCGCCGTGCAGGCCGGTGCCGGCGGACGGGCGGGCCGTGGCCAGGGCGTCGAGGAACCCGTCGCCGCGCGGCGACGCGATCTCGGCCCCGTCGGTGAGCAGCCGGATCTCCTGGCCGCGCCCGCTGAGGTGCAGGGCGATCGACGCCGCCGCGCTGACCGCGGTCTCCACCGACGCATCGGCCCCGGTTCCCGCGTGGGCGCCCGCCCGCATGTCCAGCAGCACGACGCTGCGGTCGCTCCACTGGTGCTCCTCGCGGCGCACCATCAGCTCCCCGTGGCGGGCGGTGGAGCGCCAGTGCACGCGGCGCAGGTCGTCGCCGTGGCGGTAGGCGCGGGGGATGGGGTCGTCCTGCCCCCCGGCGGACATGGTGCGGGCGGTGCTGTCGCCGCCCTCGGCCGCGCCGCCGGGCAGCGGGACCTCCGAGAGCCGGACGATGGGCGGGGTGACCAGCAGCGACGTCGGCGTGCCGACCTCGCGGCCCAGGCACACGCACCCCAGCGGGTCGGTGAAGGACAGCCGCAGCGGGCCCACGGGGTAGTGGCCGCGGACCTGGGTGCGCACCCGGTAGGTGAGGTCGCGGACCCCGCGGGGGCGCAGGTAGCCGATGGTGAACCGGGGCCGTTCACCCAGCGTGTGGGGCAGCGTGTCCTCGGCGAGCAGCCCGCCCACCGGGAGCAGCGCCGCGGAGTTGGCCACCCGGATGAGGACGCGGGCGTCGGAGCCGGCCGCGACCCGCGCCGGCTGGAGCGCCCGGCTGTGGGCGATGGCGCGCGGCGCCCCGGCGACGGTCAGCAGCGAGAGCACGGGCAGCAGCAGCACCAGCACCCCCAGGCCCACCAGGTCGCGCTCCCCGATCACCAGGCCCGCGCCGATGACCGCCGGTCCCGCGCACAGGAAGCCGACGCCCCGGGCGGTGAAGGCACGCAGCGGGTTCACCTGGGTCTCCGGGTCTAGTGGGGGGCGGGGATGGGCAGCCGCGCGACGATGTCGGAGACCACGCGTTCGGGGGTGTGCCGCTCCATCTGCGCCTCGGCGCTGGGCAGCAGGCGGTGGGCCAGGACCGGCACCGCCAGGGTCTGGACGTCATCGGGCACGACGTACTCGCGCCCCTCCAGGGCGGCGTAGGCGCGCGCGGCGCGCACCAGGTGCAGCGTGGCGCGCGGCGACGCACCCAGGCGCAGCGCCCGCGACGTGCGGGTGGCGGTGACCAGGTCGACGGCGTAGCGCCGCATCCCGGGCGCGACGTGGATGGTGCGCACGTGGTCGACCATCGACCGCACGTCGGCCGCCGCGGCCACGGCCGCCAGCTCGTCGAGCGGCGAGCTCGCACTGTGGCTGTCGATCATGTCCAGCTCGGCCTGCGCGGTGGGGTAGCCCACCGAGATGCGGGCCATGAACCGGTCGCGCTGCGCCTCGGGGAGGGGGTAGGTGCCCTCCATGTCGCCCGGGTTCTGGGTGGCGACGACCATGAACGGTCGCTCCAGCGGGCGGGTCTCGCCGTCGACGCTGACCTGCATCTCCGCCATGCACTCCAGCAGCGCGGCCTGCGTCTTGGGGGAGGCGCGGTTGATCTCGTCGCCCAGGACGATGTTGGCGAACACCGGGCCCGGGTTGAACTCGAACTCGTGCCGCTCCTGGTGGTAGACGCTCACGCCCGTGATGTCGGACGGCAGCAGGTCCGGGGTGAACTGGATGCGCTGCACCGAGCAGTCCACCGCCCGGCCCAGGGCCTTGGCGAGCATGGTCTTGCCGACGCCCGGGATGTCCTCGATGAGCAGGTGGCCCTCGGCGAGCAGGACGGTCAGCGCGATGCGCACGACCTCGGGCTTGCCCTCGATGACCGTCTCCATGGCCTGCCGGATCCGGTCGGCGACGGCGATGACCCCGGCCGCGCTCCCGGGTGGGCCGTCGCCCTGGCCGTTGTACCGCGTGCCGAGTGACACGTGTCTCCCTCTCCGCGCAGTCCCTGGACCAACGAAATCGAGGCTAGAGCCAAAGTGGTCGAATGCAAACCAAAACGGCGAAAGTGTGGTCCGCCTCCGAAGGGGGCCCGCCGGGACGATCTTCCCGGCGCAGCGTGACGCTCCGGATGCGGGCGGTGACGAACGCCCGCCCGTAGGGTACCCCCCGCCCCCTCCACCTCGCACCCCCCGCGCTGACCAGCGGTTTCTCGAGTCGGAACGCGCTTCGCGGATGGTTGAAACTGTTGACGGTGGGGAGGAGTGGAGTACAGTGGGGCATCGTGGAGCGGGAGACCGCCCTGCACAGGGGCGTGGGAGGTGGGGCCGGTGTTCCTCGGCACCCATACACCCCGCCTCGACGAGAAGGGACGACTGTTCCTTCCGGCGAAGTACCGCGACGAACTGTCGGGGGGGCTGGTGATCACGAAGGGCCAGGAGCGCTGCCTCTACGTCTTTCCCATGGACGAGTTCCAGCGCATCACCGATGCCCTCCGGGCGGCTCCGGTCACCGCGAAGGCGGTCCGCGACTACAGTCGCGTCTTCTTCGCCAGCGCGTCCGACGAGGTCCCCGACAAGCAAGGGCGGCTCACGATCCCTTCGGGCCTGCGTTCCTACGCCGGCCTCGAACGGGACTGCGTCGTCATCGGGGCCAACACGCGTCTGGAGATCTGGGGCGCATCGGCCTGGGCGGCCTACGAGGCCGAGCAGGAACAGGCATTCGCGGATCTGTCGGAGGAGGTGTTGCCGGGGGTGCTGTGACTTCGCGGACCGCCGCACCGGCCTCGACACCCGGGGCGACGCGGACCGCAGAGCCACCGCCGTCAGAACCCAGTCCGGATTCCGGCCTTCAGACGCGAACCTATGCCAGCTGACGCATCTTCCCCGGCGCCAGGTGGCGGGCGGCCGCAGGGCAACCGCGGCACCACCGCTTTCGCGTCTGGAGGCCAGTCCGGCCCGGGGGCGCGCAGGGGACGCGACGACGGGCGTGAGGAAGCAAGAGGGGGAACCGTGCTCATGGGGGACATCGCCGGCGAGACCGGGGCGGTACACGTCCCGGTCATGCTCGACCGCATCGTCGAGCTCCTCGCTCCCGCCCTCGAACGGCCGGGGGCCGTCCTCGTCGACGGCACACTCGGCCTCGGCGGGCACTCCGAGGCGCTGCTGCGGGCCAACCCCGGCGCGCGCCTGGTCGGCATCGACCGCGACCCCACCGCGCTGGAGCGCAGCGGCCGCAGGCTCGCCCCCTACGCCGACCGCATCGACCTCGTCCACGCCGAGTACGACGCCGTCCCGCGCGTCCTCGACGACCTCGGCATCACCGGCGCCGACGCCGTCCTGCTCGACCTCGGCGTGTCCTCCCCCCAGCTCGACGAAGCCGAACGCGGCTTCGCCTACTCCTACGACGCCCCGCTGGACATGCGGATGGACCGCACCCAGGACCGCACCGCGGGCGACGTCGTCAACACCGCCTCCGTCGCGGCGCTCACCCGCATCCTGCGCGAGTACGGCGAGGAGCGCTTCGCCGCCCGCGTCGCCCAGGCCATCGCCCGCGAGCGCGCCACCGCGCCCATCGAGTCCACCCGCCGCCTCGCCGACATCGTGCGCGACGCCATCCCCGCGGCCACCCGCCGCACCGGCGGCCACCCCGCCAAGCGCACCTTCCAGGCGCTGCGCATCGAGGTCAACGCCGAGCTCAGCATCCTCGAGGCCACCCTTCCCGCGGCCATCTCCCGGCTCAACGTGGGCGGGCGCATCGCCGTGCTGTCCTACCACTCCCTGGAGGACCGCATGACCAAGCGGGCGCTGGCCGCGCTCGCCACCGACACCACCCCTCCGGACCTGCCCGTCCCCCTCCCCGACCGGCAGCCCGAACTCCGCCTGCTGACCCGGGGCGCCGAACTCCCCGGCGACGAGGAGAACGAACGCAACCCGCGCGCCGCCTCGGCCCGGCTGCGCGCCGCCGAACGGGTGCGCCGCCCATGAACGGCGGCCCCGCCGGAACATTCGGGAGACCACGATGAGCACGGCAACCGAGACCACACCGGGCGCCACCCGGACCCGCTCCACCACGGCCGCCCCCGGGCGCGGCCGCACCGCCGCGCGCCCGCGCCCGGCGGCTCCGGCCACCACGGCCGCCAAGCGGCCCGCGCCGGCGCCCCGCGCCGCCGCGCCTGCGCCCGCGCCCCGCATGCCGTTCGTGCTGCTGGTCCTCGGCCTGCTCGGCGGGGCGCTCATCAGCCTGCTCGCGCTGCGCACGGTGCTGATCGAGGACGCGTTCGCCATCAGCACGCTCCAGGAGCAGAACGCCGACCTCGCCATCCAGGAAGAGGGGCTGCGCGAGGACGTGCTGGCCCAGGAGGCCCCCTCCAACATCGCCGACGAGGCCGAGGGGCTCGGGATGGAGCCCGGCGGGCCCCCGGTCGTCCTCGACCTGCCCGCGGGCGAGATCCGGGGCGACGACACCCCGGCGCCCGCTGAGCCCTAGCCCAGCGGGCGACCCCAGACGACCACGGAACAGGAAGTGGAGCGCCGGATGCACGCGCCCCGACGGAGGAGACCCACCACGGGGGGCGGCCGATGACCTCCCCGCGCGAGGGCCGGTCCCGCGACCCCCGCCGCCCCGGCCCCTCCTCCGCGCGCTCGTCCCGGGGGCCCGCACCGCGCGGCGACCGCCGGCAGCGCCCCCGCGGCACATCCGGCGGGCCGCCCCGGCCCGCCCGCGAGGACCCCGCCCGGACGCCGCCCGACGGGCGCCCCCGCGCCGCACCCCGCACCGGCACCCGGGGCGGCGGCGGGGGCCCGCTCGCCCCGTTGCGCCGCCCCTTCCGCCGCGGCAACCCCCGGCGGCGCATCCACGCGGCCGGCGCCCTCATGACCGCGGTCCTGCTGCTGTTCGCCGGCCGGCTGGTGCAGATCCAGGCGGTCGACGCCGCCGGGTACGCTTCGGCAGCCGCCGACCTGCGGCTGAGCACCATTGACATCCCCACGACCCGGGGGGAGATCACCGACGTCCACGGCAACGCGCTGGCCATGAGCGTCGAGGTCCGCACCGTCTTCGTCGACCCCGTCGACATCCCCGAGCACGAGCAGGACCAGGTCGCCGACGAGCTCTCGGCCCGCTTCGGCCTCGACCGCGACGAGGTCATGGCCAAGGTCACCGCCGAGCCCAGCCGCTACCAGGTCGTCGCCGAGGACATCAGCCCCGAGGAGTGGAGCGACCTGGAGGCGGTCGGGCTCCAGGGCGTGGGCGCCCTCACCGACTACAAGCGCGTCTACCCCGAGGACACCGGTGCCGCCGACCTCATCGGCTTCACCGGCGCCGAGGGCGAGGGCCTCGAGGGCCTCGAGGGCGTCATGGAGGACACCCTCGCCGGCGAGCCCGGCAAGCAGCAGGTGGAGATCGGCGCCTCGGGCACCCAGATCCCCATGGCAGGAGGGCTGGCCCAGGAGCCCGTCGCCGGGCGCGACGTCCGCCTCACCCTCGACCAGGACGTGCAGTGGCACGCCCAGCAGGCCCTGGCCGAGCGCGCCGAGGAGCTCGACGCCGACGGGGGCAGCGTCATCGTCATGCGCCCCACCGGCGAGATCGTCGCCATGGCCGACTACCCCTCCTACGCGCCCACCGAGGTCGACGACTCCACCCCCGAGGACCGGGCCAACGGGGCCGTCGCCGAGGCGTTCGAGCCGGGCAGCACCAACAAGGTCATCACCGCCGCCGGCGCGCTGGAGGAAGGCCTCACCACGCCCGACACCGTCTACACCGTGCCCTACTCCATCCAGCGCTACGACCAGACCTTCAAGGACGCCCACGTGCACGACACCGAGCGCATGACGCTGAACGGCATCATGGCCCAGTCGAGCAACGTCGGCACCATCCAGGTCGGCGAGCAGCTGGGCGCCGACGGCCTCTACGACTACCTCGGCAAGTTCGGGTTCGGCCGGCCCACCGGGCTGGACCTGCCCGGCGAGAACGCCGGCATCCTCACCGACCCCGACGACTGGTGGGGCACCCAGCTCGCCTCCGTCTCCTTCGGCCAGGGGCTGTCGGTCAACGCGGTGCAGATGGCGTCGGTCTACGCCACCATCGCCAACGGGGGCGTGCGCACCGAGCCCAGCCTCGTGGCCGGGACCGTCGGCGAGGACGGCGAGTTCGACCCCTCGCCCGAGCCCCGCCAGGAGCGCGTGGTCAGCGCCGAGACCGCCGAGGAGCTCTCCCTGATGCTCGAGGCGGTCACCGGCGACGACGGCACCGCCACCGAGGCCCAGATCCCCGGCTACCGCGTGGCCGGCAAGACCGGCACCGCCAACCGGGTCAACCCCGACACCGGCACCTACCGCGGCGGCGGCTACACCGCCACCTTCGTCGGCTTCGCGCCCGCCGACGACCCGGAGCTGATCGTGCAGGTCGTCCTGCACAACCCGCAGGAGCAGTACTACGGGGGAGCGGCGGCCGGCCCGGTGTTCACCGACGTCATGTCCTTCGCCCTGAAGTCCGAGAAGATCCCGCCGACCGACACCGAGCCGCCCAACATCCGGCTGTTCGAGGACGAGTGACCGCCGCCCGCCCCGCCTGCGGGGCGGCGCGCGGTCGCGCCGCCGGATTCACGCCCAGCCCACCACAGCCGATAACCTCACGACGTGCCACCGGTTATGCGACCTGAACATCACGAACTCCGCCCGCTGCCCGAACTCGCCCGGCTCCTCGGCCCGGACGCGTTCGTCACCTTCGCCGAGCCCGGGGACGCCCCCCCGGTCCCCGGCGACCCGGCGCCGCCGGGCGGCGCGGACGGCCCTGGCACCGAGACCACCATCACGGGCGTCACCCACGACTCCCGCCGCGTGCGCCCCGGCGACCTCTACGCCGCCCTGCCCGGCACCAGCGCCCACGGGGCCGACTTCGCGGCCCAGGCCGCCGAGGCCGGCGCGGCCGCCATCCTCACCGACCCCCGGGGCTACGACCGCGCCGCGGCCACGCGCCTGCCCGTCCTCACCGTCGCCGACCCGCGCGCCCGTCTCGGCGAGGTCGCCGCCTGGGTCTACGGCGACCCCTCCCGGGACCTGCTGCTCATCGGCACAACGGGCACCAGCGGCAAGACGACCGTCAGCTACCTGGTCGAATCGGGGCTGCGCGCCGCGGGGCTGCGCACCGGGCTCGTCGGAACGGTCGAGATGCGCGTCGGCGACGAACGGGTCGCGTCCTCGCTGACCACGCCCGAGGCCACCGACCTGCACGGGCTCTTCGCCGTCATGCGCGAGCAGGGGGTCGCGGCGGCGGCCATGGAGGTCTCCAGCCACGCCCTGGCCATGGGCCGCGTCGGCGGCACCTCCTACGACGTCGCGGTGTTCACCAACCTCTCGCAGGACCACCTCGACTTCCACGCCGACCTGCGCGACTACTTCGACACCAAGGCCCGGCTGTTCACCCCCGAGTACTGCCGGATCGCCGTGGTCAACCGCGACGACCGCTTCGGCCGGGTGCTCATCGACATGGTCGCCGACCGCGGCGCGGTCCCGGTCACCACCTTCTCCTCCGAAGGCGACCCCGAGGCCGACTGGCGCGCCGTCGACGTGCGCCTGGGGTCCCACGGCAGCACCTTCCGCATCGTCGGCCCCGGCGGCATGGAGGCCGACGCCGCCGTTGCGCTGCCCGGCCCCTTCAACGTGTCCAACGCCATGGCCGCCATCGTGGGGCTGGTCGAGGCCGGGATCCCGCTGCACGAGGCGCTCGACGGCGTCGCGGCCGCCCCCGGCGTGCCCGGCCGCATGGAGCGCGTCGACGAGGGCCAGGACTTCACCGCGCTCGTCGACTACTCCCACAAACCCGGGGCGATCGAAGCCGTGCTCGGCGCCCTGCGCACGACCACCGACGGCGCCCTCAGCATCGTCGTGGGCTGCGGCGGCGACCGCGACCGCGCCAAGCGCCCGCTGATGGGCGAGGCCGCGGCCCGGCTCGCCGACTCGCTGATCATCACCGACGACAACCCCCGCACCGAGGACCCCGTCCAGATCGTCACCGCCATGCTCGACGGCGTCGCCAAGGTGCCCATCGACCAGCGGGCCCGCATCTGCGTCGAACCCGACCGGGCCACCGCGATCGACCTCGCGGTCCGCCGCGCCCAGCCCGGAGACGTCCTGGTCATCGCGGGCAAGGGCCACGAACGCGGCCAGTACGTCGCCGGGCGCGTCCTGCCCTTCGACGACCGCGAAGTCCTGCGCGAGGCCCTGCACCGCCGCGTGAAGGCCTGAGCGCCCCCGATGCGCGCCACCCGGGCGGGCCCGGAAACGGTGATCACGAAGTGGTCCGGATTGCGGCCTGTGCGCAACCCGGGTAACCAAACATGTTCTAAGGTAGGTCCGGCAATCGCCGCCCGGCCCCGTGGCGTGAAGACGCCGCCTCGCGGTTGACGAGTACAGCGCTGACCCCGTTTTCGCGCCGTTCATCTCCCCCGAGGCGCCCTGAGCGCGGAGGACCGGGCCCGACATGAGGAGTGGATTTGATCGCGCTGACGCTCGATCGGATCGCTGAGATCACCCAATCCCGAATAGGCCCCTCGGCGCGCCCCGAGTCCATCGTGACCGGCCCCGTCGTGATCGACTCGCGGCAGGTACGCCCGGGCGCCCTGTTCGTGGCCCTGGGTGGCGAGCGGGTCGACGGCCACGACTTCGCCGACGCCGCAATCGCGGGCGGCGCAACGGCCGTCCTGGGATCCCGGCCGGTCGCGGCGCCCCAGCTGCTGGTCGACGGCGGCGACGACGACGTCGTCGCCGCGCTGGCCCGGCTGGCCCGCAACGTCGCCGGCCGCCTGACCGACGCCGACATCGTCGGCGTCACCGGGTCCTCCGGCAAGACCTCGACCAAGGACCTGCTCGCGCAGGTGCTGGGCCGCCTCGGCCCCACGATCGCGCCCGTCGGCTCGTTCAACAACGAGATCGGCCACCCGCTGACCGTGCTGCGCGCCGACGAGGACACGCGCTTCGTCGTCCTGGAGGTCGCGGCGCGCGGGATCGGGCACATCGCCCACCTGTGCGAGATCGCCCCGCCGCGCATCGGCGTAGTGCTCAACGTCGGCAGCGCCCACATGGGCGAGTTCGGCAGCCGCGCCAACATCGCGCAGGCCAAGGGCGAACTCGTCGAGGCGCTGCCCGCTGCGGCCGACGGCGGGGTCGCGGTGCTCAACGCCGACGACGCCGCCGTCCTGGGCATGGCCGGCCGCACCCGCGCCCGCGTCGTCACCTACGGCCTGTCCGAGGACGCCGACGTCCGCGCCCGCGACGTCGCCTCCGACCCCGCCGGCCGCGCGCGCTTCACCCTGGAGATCGGCGGCCGCAGCGTCCCCGTCCAGCTCGCGCTGGTCGGCGTGCACCAGGTGCACAACGCGCTCGCCGTGGCCGCGGTCGCCGCCGAGTACGGCATGGACGCCGACGCCATCGCCGCCGCACTGGGCGCGGCCGGGCCGGTCAGCCGCTGGCGCATGGAGGTCACCGAGATCGACGGCGGCGTCACCATCGTCAACGACGCCTACAACGCCAACCCCGAGTCGATGGCCGCCGCCCTGCGCACGCTGGCGGTGCTCGCCGAGCAGCGGCGCGCGATCGCGGTCCTGGGGCACATGGCCGAGCTGGGCGACGGCGGCCGCGACGAGCACGAGGCCATCGGCCGCCTCGCGGCCGAGACCGGCGTCGCCGCGCTGGTCACCGTCGGAGAGCACGCCGCGCCCATCGCCGACGGCGCCCGCGGGGTGGCCGGCTGGCAGGGGGAGATCGTGCGGGTCTCCGACGCCGCCGAGGCCGCCGCAGCAGTGCGCGAACGGCTGCGGTCCAAAGACGTCGTCATCGTGAAGGGATCACGCGTGGCCGGGCTGGAACACGTCGCCGAGCGGCTCGTCTCCGGGGAGGACGCCAAGTGACCGGCATCCTCGCCGCGGCGGGCCTGTCGCTCATCGTCTCGCTGCTGACCATGCCGCTGGTCATCCGGATCCTCTACCGGTTCAAGTTCGGCCAGGAGGTCCGCGACGACGGCCCCGAGGGCCACAAGACCAAGCAGGGCACGCCCACCATGGGCGGCATCATCATCATCCTCGGTGCGATCATCGGCTACTTCGGCTCGCACCTGATCCTGATGACCCAGCCCACCGTGTCGGGCCTGCTGGTGATGTTCCTGTTCGTCGGCATGGGCTGCGTCGGGTTCCTCGACGACTTCATCAAGATCTACAAGCGCCGCAGCCTGGGCCTGCGCAGCGGCGCCAAGATGCTCGGCCAGACCATCGTCGGCGTCGGCTTCGCCGTGGGCGTCACCCAGTTCCCCAACGGCTACGGCTACACCCCGGCCTCGCCCCAGCTGTCGTTCCTGCGCGACTTCGGGCCGCCGCTGATGCTCGGCGTGTTCGTCATCTGGGCGCTGTTCCTCATCGTCGGGTTCTCCAACGCCGTGAACCTCACCGACGGACTCGACGGCCTGGCCACCGGCGCCACCATCCTCTCCCTGGTCGCCTACGTCATCATCGGCAACTGGCAGCTGCGGCAGAGCTGCGTGGCCTACCTGTCGCCGAGCTGCTACCCGGTCCGCGACCCCCTCGACCTCGCGGTCGTCGCCGCAGCGGCCCTGGGCGGCTGCATCGGGTTCCTCTGGTACAACGCCCCGCCCGCCAAGATCTTCATGGGCGACACCGGCTCCCTGGCCCTGGGCGGCCTCATCGTCGGCCTGGCGATCACGACCCGCACCCAGCTGCTGCTGCTGGTCATCGGCGGCCTGTTCGTGCTCATCACCATGTCGGTCATGATCCAGATCGGGTCGTTCCGGCTCACGGGCAAACGCGTGTTCCGCATGGCCCCCCTGCAACACCACTTCGAACTCAAGGGCTGGGCCGAGACCACCATCGTCATCCGGTTCTGGATCATCCAGGGCCTGCTGGTGGGCATCGGCATCGGCCTCTTCTACCTGGAATGGATGCCGAGGTAGCGGTGAGCGACACCGACCCCGCCCGCGACTTCGCCGCCGGGCTGAAGGACCTCGCCGTGTGCGTGGCGGGCCTGGGCGTCTCCGGCCCGCCGGTCGCCCGCGCCCTCCTGCACCGGGGCGCGCGGGTCACCGTCGTCGACGGCCGCGACGACGACACCGCCCGGCGGGTGGCCGATTCCCTGCGCGCCGAGGGCGCCGAGGTCGTCCTCGGCGCCCACGACCTCCCGCCCGGCACCGGGCTGGTCGTGACCTCCCCGGGCTGGCGGCCCGACGCGCCCGTCCTGGTCGCGGCGGCCCGCGCCGGGATCGAGGTCATCGGCGACGTCGAACTCGCCTGGCGCCTGGCCCCGGCCGGCCAGACCTGGCTGGCCATCACCGGCACCAACGGCAAGACGACAACGGTGCGGATGCTCGAGGCGATGCTGCGAGCCGACGGCCGCGACGCAGTGGCGGTCGGCAACGTCGGCACCCCCATCATCGAGGCGGCGCTGCCCGGCCCCGACGGCCACCACCCCGACGTGCTCGCCGTCGAGCTGTCCAGCTTCCAGCTGCACTGGTCCTCGTCGCTGCGCCCGCACGCCGCCGTGGTGCTCAACGTCGCCCCCGACCACCTCGACTGGCACGGCGGCACCGAGCCCTACGCCGCGGCCAAGGGGCGCGTCTTCGGCACCGGCACCGTGCGCGTGGCCAACGCCGCCGACCCCTGGTCGGAGCGCCTGGCCACCGAGCACGGCGACCCCGCCACCCCGCTGGTCCGGTTCTCCCTTGGCACCCCCCGCCCCGGCGAACTGGGGGTCGTGGAGGACCTGCTCGTGGACCGGGCGTTCACGGCCGACCCCGCCTCCACCGCCGAGGAGCTGGCCGCGCTGGGCGACGTCCGCCCGCCCGCGCCGCACAACGTCGCCAACGCGCTGGCGGCCGCCGCGCTCGCCCGGTCGGTGGGCGTCGCACCGGAGTCCGTGCGCGCGGGGCTGCGGGCGTTCGCCCCCGAGCCGCACCGCATCGCCCGCGTCGCCACCGTGTCCGGTGTCGACTACGTCGACGACTCCAAGGCCACCAACCCCCACGCCGCAGCCGCGTCCCTGGCCGCCTACCCCGCCATCGTGTGGATCGCGGGCGGCCTGCTCAAGGGGGCCGAGGTCGACGACCTCGTGCGCGAGGCGGCGCCCCGGCTGCGCGGCGCGGTCCTGCTGGGCCGCGACCGCGACCGGCTGCGCGCCGCCCTCGCGGCCCACGCCCCGGACGTGCCCGTCACCGACATCGCCGAGACCGGCGGCACCGCCATGGCCGAGGCGGTCGCCGCTGCGGCCGGGCTCGCCCGGCCGGGCGACACCGTCCTGCTGGCCCCCGCGGCGGCGTCGATGGACATGTTCGAGAACTACACCGCCCGCGGCCGGCGCTTCGCGGAGGCCGTCGAGAAGCTCTGACCCTGGTTTCCACCCGTCGCCCACCGCCGGGGACCCCCGGCGGGGGCCGGATCCGGCCCCCGCTATTGGATCCGGTGCCAGAAAGAACCACAACACGCGCAATATGTCCGAGGCTCAGCGCACGATTGCCGCCAGACTTGTTCGACGCTGGGGTAAGCGGGGCGTGTGCGGAGGCGGGCAATGGCGGTGTCGACATCGATTCCCTCGGCCACCCGTGCAGGTGGCCGACGGGACGCCGGCGGGCGGGACCGAACCCGCACGCGGCTGCGTGAGCTTCCCCTCGCGCTCAACCGGCCCCTGACCTCCTACTACCTGATCTTCGGCAGCAGCTCCCTGCTCATCGCCCTGGGCCTGACCATGGTGCTGTCGTCGTCCATGGTCGACTCCTACACCGAGACCGGGTCGGCGTTCTCGCTGTTCCAGAAGCAGATCGCCGCCGCGGCGGTGGGGCTGCCCCTGATGGTGATCGCCTCCCACATGCCGCTCAAGGCGCTGCGCATGGTCGGCTACCCCGCCATGCTCGTCTCGGTCGCGTTGCTGCTCATCACCGTGTTCCGCGGGGTGGAGTACTACGGGGCGGTGCGCTGGCTGGAGATCGGCGGGCTGACCATCCAGGCGTCGGAGCCCGCCAAGATCGCGTTCGCGCTGTGGGGCGCCAACGTGCTCGCCCGCCGCGAGGAGCTCAAGCAGCTCGTCGAGTGGCGCCAGCTGCTGATCCCGCTGCTGCCCGGCTGCGGCACGCTCGTCGTGCTCGTCCTGCTCGGCACCGACCTGGGCACCACCTTCGTCCTGCTGGTGACGTTCCTGGCGCTGCTGTGGGTGGTGGGCGCCCCCGGCAAGCTCTTCCTCGGGATGATCGGCCTGGTCGTCTCCCTGGCGGCCATCATGATCACGGTGGAGCCGTTCCGCATGGCGCGGATCACCTCCTTCCTCAACCCCGAGGCCGACCCCAACGGGTCGGGCTTCCAGCTCCTGCACGGGCTCTACGCGCTGGGCACCGGCGGGGTGTTCGGCGTGGGCATCGGCGGCAGCCGCGAGAAGTGGGGCTTCCTGCCCCACCCCGAGAGCGACTTCATCTTCGCGATCATCGGCGAGGAACTCGGCCTCATCGGCACCCTCCTGGTCGTCGGCCTCTTCGGCGTGCTGGGCTACGCTGGGCTGCGCGTCGCTGCACGGGCACGGGACCCCTTCGTCCGGCTGGCCGCCACGTCGGTCACCGCCTGGATCGTCGTCCAGGCGCTGGTCAACATCGGCACGGTCATCGGCGTCCTGCCGATCACCGGTATCCCGCTGCCCCTGGTGTCGGCGGGCGGATCGTCGCTGATCCCGACCATGGTCGGGCTGGGCATCCTGCTCGCCTTGGCCAAGAACGAGCCCGACGCCCGCAAGGCCCTCGCCGCGCGCGGTCCGAACCGGGTGCAAAAAGCTCTAAGCTGGCTTGGCCTGGACAGCACGGACACCGGCGAGGCCAAGCGGCCCGGGAGCACGGCGCAGGCGAAGAACGGTTCGCGACCGACCCCGGTCCAAGCGAGGAGGAATCGGCGACGATGAGGGTAGCCCTCGCCGGAGGTGGCACGGCCGGGCATATCGAGCCCGCGCTCTCCCTGGCCGATGCGCTCAGGCGCATCGACCCCACGACCCAGATCGTGTGTCTGGGCACCGAGCGGGGGCTGGAGACCCGCCTGGTCCCCATGCGCGGCTACGAGCTGGGCGAGATCCCGGCCGTCCCCCTGCCCCGCAAGCTCACCCCCCAGCTCCTGACCGTCCCCGGGAAGCTCGCCAACGCCATCAGCGCCGCCGGCGACCACCTCGACCGCATCGAGGCCGACGTCCTGGTCGGCTTCGGCGGCTACGTGGCCACCCCCGGATACCTCGCCGCGCGCCGGCGCCGCATCCCCATCGTCGTGCACGAGGCCAACCCGCTGCCCGGCCTGGCCAATCGGCTCGGCGCGCGGCTCACCCCGCACGTCTACACCGGCCACCCCCACACCGAGATCCGCAACGGCCGCTACGTCGGCATCCCGCTGCGCGAGCAGATCTCGACCCTGGACCGGCTGGCCATCGGCGACAAGGCGCGCGCCCACTTCGGGCTGCGCCCCGAGCTGCCCACGCTGCTGATCTTCGGCGGCTCCCAGGGCGCCCAGGTCGTCAACCAGGCCGCCTACGACTCCGCCGAGCAGTTCCGCTACGCGGGCGTGCAGGTCCTGCACGTCGTCGGCCCCAAGAACGCCGAAGGCCCCGAGGACCGCACCCGCGACGGCGTGCCCTACGTCGTGGTGCCCTACGTCGACCGCATGGACCTCGCCTACGCCGCCGCCGACGTCGCCATGTGCCGCTCCGGCGCCATGACCTGCGCGGAGCTGACCGCGGTCGGCCTGCCGGGCGCCTTCGTCCCCCTGCCCCACGGCAACGGCGAGCAGCGGCTCAACGCCGAGCCCATCGTCGAGGCCGGCGGCGGCCTGATGGTCAGCAACTCCGACCTCACCCCGCAGTGGATCAGCCACCAGCTCATCCCGCTGCTCACCGACACCGACCGGGTCGTGGCCATGTCCGAGGCGGCGGGCCGCCTGGGCCGGCGCGACGCCGACATGGAGCTGGCACGCGAGGTCATCGCCATCGCCCGCGGCGACCGCCCCACCGAGGACGTGCCGTTCGGCGACGACGATGACTACGCCGACGACGGCAGGGACCTGCGATGAGCCTGGTCGAACAGGCCGAGCCGGTGCCCGTGGGCAAGCTCGGCCGGGTGCACTTCGTCGGCATGGGCGGGGTGGGCATGTCCGGCATCGCCCGCATCCTGCTCCAGCGCGGCACCGAGGTCTCCGGCAGCGACGCCAAGGACGGCCCGCTGCTGCGCGAACTCGCCCAGCTCGGCGCCGACGTGCACATCGGCCACGCCGCCGCCAACGTCGGCCCCGCCGACACCCTCGTCGTCTCCTCGGCCGTGCGCGACGACAACCCCGAACTCGTCGAGGCCCGCCAGCGCGGGCTGCGCATCCTGCCCCGGGCCGCCGCCCTGGGCGCGCTCCTGCTGGACCGGCACGGCGTGGCCGTCGCCGGCACCCACGGCAAGACCACCACCACCTCGATGCTCACCGTCGTGCTCCAGCACGTCGGCGCCGACCCCGGCTACGTCATCGGCGGCAAGCTCGTCACCACGGGCCTGGGCGCCGATGCCGGCACCGGCGCGACCATGGTGGTCGAGGCCGACGAGAGCGACGGCTCCTTCCTGATGCTCTCGCCCGCCGTCGCCGTGGTCACCAACGTCGAGGCCGACCACCTCGACAACTACGGCGGCCTGGACGAGATCCACGCCAACTTCGCCGCCTTCGTCGACCGCATCGGCAGCGCCCTGATCGCCGGCATCGACGACCCCGGCGCCCGCCGGGTCGCCGACACCGCCCGCGCGCGCGGCCTGTGCGTGCGCACCTACGGCGAGGCGGCCGACGCCGACTACCGCGTCAGCGGAATCCGCGCGCGCGGCTTCACCACCGCCTTCACCCTCACCACCGCGGGCGGCGACCCGCTGGAGTGCGTCCTCGCCGTCCCCGGGCGGCACAACGTGCTCAACGCCGCCGCCGCCGTGGCCGCCGCCGGCGAACTCGGCCACGACCCCGCGCTCGCGGTCGAGGGGCTCGTGTCCTTCACCGGCGCCGCGCGCCGCTTCGAACCCAAGGGGGAGGCCGGCGGCGTCGCCGTCTACGACAGCTACGCCCACCACCCCACCGAGATCGCCGCCGACCTGCACGCCGCCCGCGCCGCCCTCGACACCCGCGAGGGCGACACCGCCGGCGCCGCGCCTGGCCGGGTCGTGGCCGTCTTCCAGCCCCACCTGTACAGTCGCACCCGGATCTTCGCCGCGGAGTTCGCCGAGGCGCTGACCCTGGCCGACGAAGCCGTGGTGCTCCCCGTCTACGGGGCCCGCGAGGACCCCGAGCCCGGGGTGTCCTCCGAGCTCATCACCGGCGCCGTCCGCCACGACCGGGTGCACGCTCCACCGGACCGCGAATCCGCCGTCGAACTGGCGGCGCGGCTGGCGGCGCCGGGCGACATCGTGCTCACCATGGGCGCGGGCGACGTCACCGAACTCGGCCCGCGCATCGTCGAGGCGCTGGGGACCGCCGTCCCCTAGCGCGACCGGCGGCGGCGACTGCGGGACGCGGCAGGAACAGGGGACGGAACGCACGTTGGGCACCACCGAGGACGACACCGCCGCGCCGCCCGCGGGCACGCACCCCGAAACCGGTGCGGCCGTGCGGCGGCGCTCGGACCCCTGGAAGGCCGCGTTCGTCATCCTGCTCATCGTCGCCCTGCTCGCCGTCGTCACCTGGGTGCTGCTGGGGTCGCGGCTGCTTGTGGTGCGCGAGGTCGAGGTCACCGGCGCCGACCGGCTCGCCGAATCCGACATCGTCGACGCGGTCGCGGTCCCCACCGGGACCCCGCTCGCCCGCGTCGACACCGACCGCGCCGCCGCCGACGTGCGCGGCCTGCGGCTGGTCGAGCACGCCGAAGTGACCCGGGGCTGGCCGGCCACGCTGCGCGTCGCCGTCACCGAGCGTACCCCGCGCCTGAGCGTGCGCGTGGGCGACGGCTACCGCCTGGTCGACCACGACGGCGTCCGCATCACCGATTCCGACACCCGCCCCGAGGAGTACCCGCTGATCAGCGTCAAAGGCGAGGTCGAAGGCAATGCGGCCATCGCCGCGGCGGCCGAGATCACCGACGTCCTGCCCGAGGAGATCCTCTCCGAGGTCGACGAGATACGGGCCGACGACCCCGCCCGGATCACCCTCGACCTGCGCGACGGGGCCGCGATCGTGTGGGGCGACGCCGAGCGCGCCGGGCAGAAGCGGGACATCCTGCGGATCCTCATGGCGGAGCACCCGCCGGGCGAGGGGCGCGAGTACGACGTGAGCGCGCCGGAGATGGCGGTCGTCCGCTAGCCGGCGCCCGCCGGGGCGAAACGGCGCCCCGGACATTCCCGGCGCGACGCGCCGAGGGCGCACATCGCCTCATCACCCGACACGCCGTTAGGCTGAACACGTGGTTAGTTGCCCGTCGGCAGGCCGCGGCTTACTGTCGAGAAGCACTACCTTTGGTTGACATAAGTATGGACTCGAAGCGTTAGGGCGCTTGGGGCGGAGCACCCGGAATGCGGGCGGCCGCGCCCCGCACCCTGATGGGACCCCCGATCGGCCCCCGGCCGGTCCCACGGATCCCAGCAAAGACAGTAGAACCGGACAGCCAGCCGGTCGGTCCGCCCACGGGGGGAGCGGCTGAGGCCGCCCGCCCGCGCAGGGCCGGCGGCACGGCAGGCAGGATGCGAGCGGAAAGGCCCCTCGTCGTGGCAGCACCGCAGAATTACCTCGCGGTCATCAAAGTCGTCGGTATCGGCGGCGGCGGTGTCAACGCCGTCAATCGGATGATCGAAGAGGGACTCAAAGGCGTCGAGTTCATCGCCATCAACACCGACGCTCAGGCGCTGCTCATGAGCGATGCCGACGTCAAGCTGGACGTCGGCCGCGAACTCACCCGCGGACTCGGCGCGGGCGCCAACCCCGATGTGGGGTGCAAGGCCGCCGAGGACCACCGCGAGGAGATCGAGGAGGTCCTCAAGGGGGCCGACATGGTCTTCGTCACCGCCGGCGAAGGGGGCGGCACCGGCACCGGCGGCGCACCCGTCGTCGCCAACATCGCACGCTCGCTGGGCGCGCTGACCATAGGCGTGGTCACCCGCCCGTTCGGGTTCGAGGGCAAGCGGCGCGCCACGCAGGCCGAGTCCGGCATCGCGATGCTGCGCGACGAGGTCGACACCCTCATCGTGATCCCCAACGACCGGCTGCTGTCCATCTCCGATCGCCAGGTGAGCGTCTTGGACGCGTTCAAAGCCGCCGACCAGGTGCTGCTCTCCGGTGTCCAGGGCATCACCGACCTGATCACCACGCCCGGCCTGATCAACCTCGACTTCGCCGACGTGAAGTCGGTGATGTCGGGGGCCGGATCGGCGCTCATGGGCATCGGCTCCGCGCGCGGCGACGACCGCGCCGTCGCCGCCGCCGAGATGGCGATATCCTCGCCGCTGCTGGAGGCCAGCATCGACGGCGCCCACGGCGTGCTCCTGTCCATCCAGGGCGGCTCCGACCTCGGCCTGTTCGAGATCAACGAGGCCGCCCAGCTCGTGGCCAACTCCGCCGCGCCCGACGCCAACATCATCTTCGGCGCGGTGATCGACGACGCCCTCGGCGACGAAGTGCGCGTGACCGTGATCGCCGCCGGGTTCGACGAGCCGCGCAGCGAGGCGCTGACCCCGCCGCGCGCCGCGGCGACCGCGACCCCCGAGACCCCGCGGCGAGACCCCGCTCCGGCCGCGCGGCCTCCGGCGCCCCCGGCACCGCCGCGGCCGGAACCGGTCAAGGCCCCCGAGCCCGTCCGCGAGGAGCCCCCGGCCTGGTCCGAGGCCGCGGCCCCGGCCGAGCCGGCGCCCGCCCCTGCGCCCGCGCCCGCGCCGGTGGAGGACATCTCCGAGCCCGAGCCGGAGGAGCCCGCCGACGACGTCGAGGAGGAGCGGCCCGCGCGCGGCATCCACGCGGTCAACGACAGCGGCTACACCCAGGTCCGCCGCACCGGCACGGAGGGCTCGTTCCCCCGCGCCGGCGAGATCCCCACGCCCCGGCGCCGGGTGATCTTCGACGACCCCGACGACCTGGACGTACCCGACTTCCTGAAATGATCGCGCCGAGAGCGCGGACAACGGCAGATCGCACGGTCCTACCGGCGGCGGGACATCCCGCCGCCGGTACGCTTTTGCCCAGACCCGCACCATCGGTCCCAGGAGGAACAGCCCAGAACATGAGTGCCGTGATCGAGCTGGGGCCGGGCGTGTCCGCCGGTTTCACCCGGCGCTACGACGGCGGGGTCAGCGCCGCCCCCTACGACACCCTCAACCTCGGCATGGGGGTCCCCGATGACCCCGATGCGGTGCGCCGCAACCGCGTGATCGCCGCCGGCCAGCTGGGCTTCGACCACGAGCGCGTCGTGTGGATGGACCAGGTGCACAGCGCCGACGCCGCCGTCGCCGAGCGGCCGGGCGTGGTCGGCCGGGTCGACGCGGTGGTGACCGCCCGGTCCGACCTCGTACTGGCCACCCTCGCCGCCGACTGCCTGCCCATCCTCGCCGCCGACCCCGGCACCGGGGTGATCGGCGCCGCCCACTCCGGGCGCAAGGGCACCGCCGCCGGGGTGGCGGGGGTGCTGGTGGACGCCATGGTCGCCCAGGGGGCGCGGCGCGACCGGATCAGCGTGGCGCTGGGCCCCTCCATCTGCGGCCACTGCTACGAAGTGCCCCCGGAGATGCAGGAGGAGGTCGCCCGCTCGACCCCCGAGGGCGCCAGCCGCACCCGCGCCGGGACCGCGGGCATCGACATGCGCGCCGCGGTGACCGCCCAATTGCGGTCGGCCGGAGTAGGCCACATATCCGCCGACGAGCGCTGCACCCTGGAGACGCGCGACCTTTTCTCCCATCGGCGCGACGCCCGGACCGGGCGGTTCGCCGGCTACGTCTGGCGGTCCTGACCATGGCGGACGACGGCCGTGCCGGGGCCACGCCGCCGGGCGGGCGGCAGGGCGCGACGGGCCCGGAAGGTGTCCCCGAGGGGCGCGCCGCGCGCATCGCGGCGAACCTCGAATCGGTGCGCGACCGCGTGGCGCGCGCCTGCGCCGCCGCCGGCCGCCCCGCCGGCGATGTGACCCTCATCGCCGTCACCAAGACCTTCCCCGCCTCCGACGTGCGCATCCTCGCGGAACTCGGCGTGCGCGACATCGGCGAGAACCGCGACCAGGAGGCCGCGCCCAAGGCCGCGGAGTCCGCCGATCTCGACCTGAGATGGCACTTCATCGGCCAGCTTCAGACGAACAAGGCCAAATCGGCGGCGCGCTACGCCGACGTCGTGCACTCCGTGGACCGGCCGCGGCTCGTCCACGAGCTGGGCCGGCGCGTGCGAGCGGAGGGGCGGCGGCTCACCTGCCTCGTGCAGGTCAACCTGGATCCAAGCTCCTCACCTGGGGTTTTGGGTCCCCGGGGTGGTGCCGACACGCGCGACGTCCTCGGGATCGCCGACACGATCGCGGCCGAGGACGGGCTGGTCCTGGGCGGTGTCATGGCGGTCGCGCCGCGTGAGGGCGATCCCGGATCGGCGTTCGCGCGGCTTTATGAGGTCGCCGAGCGTGTCCGGGGTCGCTACCCTCAGGCCAGGACGGTGTCGGCGGGCATGAGCGCCGACCTCGAAGCGGCGATCGCCCAGGGTGCGACACACCTGCGGGTGGGCACGGCGTTGCTCGATGATCGTGGCCCGATCGTGGGGTAATGTCCCCACATGGACCTTGGCGCCCATCTGTCGAGTTCGCCCGACCGGCGGACCTGGGCGAACACGGAATAGTCATCTGCGGTGCCGCACCACAGGGACGACGGAGGACAAGAGATGGCCGGCGCGATGCGCAAGATGGCGGTCTACCTCGGCCTCGTGGAGGACGACCGCTACGATCACCGCTATGCGGACGAATATGATGACTTCGACGACTTCGATGAAGGCGCCGAGGACCGGCGTGACCGGGACACCGACTCCCAGGGCGACCCCCGAGCCGACTCCATGACGGATGCGGACGGCCACGCCGCCTCCGCCGGCGAGCGGCGCGCCACCCCCCATGCCAGACCGGCCACCGCGGACCTCGCTCGAATCACGACACTCCATCCGCGCACGTACAACGAAGCGCGTACTATCGGAGAGCATTTCCGGGAAGGGATACCGGTGATCATGAACCTCACCGAGATGGTCGACAGTGACGCCAAGCGTCTGGTCGACTTCGCGGCGGGGTTGATCTTCGGCCTGCACGGTGACATCGAGCGGGTCACGAACAAGGTCTTCCTGCTCTCCCCGGCTAATGTTGAGGTGACCGCTGAAGACAAGGCACGTATCGCTGAGCGAGGGTTCTTCAATCAGAGTTAGAGCATCACTGATGTCCAGAGATTGGGTCGGGGAACGACCGTGAGTATCGTCTTGACCATCGTCTGGTACGCACTACAGATCTTTCTGCTGGTGCTGATCGGACGGCTCGTCTTCGAACTCGTGCAGTCGTTCGCGAGATCGTGGCGACCGAGCGGGTTCGTCCTGGTACTGGCAGAGACGACCTATACGATCACCGACCCCCCGTTGAGGTTCCTGCGTCGGTTCATCAGGCCCGTACGTTTGGGGAGTGTGGCGCTGGACCTGAGCTTCACCGTCCTCTTCCTCGTCGTGGTGATCCTCAGCTCGATCGTGAGAAACTCGATCCCGGTCGTCTAGAAGGTCACAGATGTCGGAAAAGATAGCCTCTGGTTCCGATATGTGGTCTTGGTCATGATCTGGATTGCCGTAAGGTCACGATCAGGTAGCGTCCCTACGGACAGAGTCCAAGCGCGCCAAGGAGACGAACATGCCGCTGACACCCGCGGATGTGCGGAATAAGCAGTTCAGTACGACCCGGCTACGGCCGGGGTACGACGAGGAAGAGGTTGATGCGTTCCTCGACGAAGTCGAGTCCGAGCTCGACCGCTTGATCCAGGAGAACGAGGAGCTGCGGGGCAAGCTCGCCGAGTGCCTGCGGGGCAAGGTCCCCAACGCCGGCATGCAGGACTTCCAGCAGGCTCCGCCGCCGGAACAGCTCGCTCCGGAACCCCCCCCGCAGCCCGAGCCGGTGCGGCCCGAGCCCATCCCGCAGCCGGTCCAGCCGGTCGTCGAGCAGCCCCCCATGCCGGCCATGGCCCAGAGCATGGGCCTGCCGGGTTCCGAGGAGAACATGGACACCGCCGCGCGGGTCCTCGCCCTCGCCCAGCAGACCGCCGACCAGGCCATCTCCGACGCCCGCCGGGAAGCCGACGAAACCCTCGGGCGCGCGCGCCACGAGGCCGACGACATCCTCGGCAAGGCCCGCCGCCAGGCCGAGCAGATCGTGAACGAGGCCCGCGCCCGTTCCGAGAACCTCGACCGCGACGCCCAGGAGCGCCACCGCCAGGTCATGGGCTCCCTCGTGCAGCAGCGCGAGGAACTGGAGCACAAGGTCAGCGAGCTCAAGGACTTCGAGCGCGAGTACCGCAGCCGGCTCAAGGACTACTTCGAGCGCCAGCTCCGCGAGCTCGCCGAGGGCGCCAACGAGCCGGGTGCACCCGGCCCTGCCACCACGGGCGGCTTCCAGACGATGGCCCCCACCGGCGGGACCCCGTCACTCCAGCACGGCGGCCCTGTCGGCGGTGCGCCCACCGGCAACCCGTTCGCGCAGCCCGAACCGGTCCAGCACGGCGGCTACCACCCCGATGCTCCGCACGAGCGCCGCTGACCCGTACGGCGACCACAACTGAACAACTGCGCGGATAGGCTCCGCGCAGATGAACAGCAGAACCCTTGAGTAAAGGCTCTCACTTCCCGTGTTCATCCTCAGCCTGGTCATCCTCGTGGCGGCCCTGGTCGTCATCGCGGTGGCCGTGGTGCTCGCCGAGACCACCCTGGTCTACATCGCCCTCGTCCTGGGCGGCCTCGGGGCCGTCACGTTCGCGGTCGAACTGGTCAGAAGCCGGTCGGAGCTGGGTATCGGGCAGGTTCGGACACAGGAACGTGCGGCCACTCCGGTGCCGGCGTCCCGGACGGACGGTTTGGGGAAGGCGTCCGTCCCGGCCGCGATGACCGCGGCCGCAGGGCCGGCCACCGGGTTCGAGGACCGCCCGACATACGCACCCGCGCCGGCCGGCGAGCCGGCGCGGGCGTCGGTCCAATCGGGCGCACCGCCGTGGGGCATCCCGCGGCCCACCCCGCACGACCACGCGGAGAACCGCGGCCCCACCGGCCCGGCACCCGCCGGCCCGCCGGCCACGCGGGACCCGGACGCCGAACACGATCCAGGCGCGCGCTTGTCGGTGTTCGGCGCCCCCGGGTCCCCGCTGAACCACACATCACCGGACCCCCCCGACTCCGCGGCCCCCGACTCCGCGGCCCCCGACTCTGCGGACTCTCCGGACGTCCCCGCGCCGTCTTCCGCAGCCGCCCCGGCCGTCGAGCACGCGTCCGCCATGGAGGCGGTCGGCACCGCCTCTGCGGCCGAAACGCCCGGCGCGGAGCCCGACCCCACCGATCCGGGCGACGCAGCGGACCGGTCCGGCACGAGCGATTCGGCGGACGGCGCGACCGATCCCGTTGATCTCGCTCCGCCAGCCGGGGCCACGGCCGATTCCGGCCGCACCGACGAAGAGGAAGAAGAGGGCGCCGACGCGTCCGCGGTCCCCGGCGACACCCCGAATGCCGTCTTCGCCGACGACGACCACGCGGCAGCCGACGAGACCACGTCCTTCGGTGCCTTCGTCTCCCGGCTCCAGAACAGCGCGACGGCCCCGGCCGGGGACGACCCCCGGGCGGCCGCCGAGCAGCAGGACACCACCGAGGACGCGGCGGCCGCCACCGATCCCGCTCAGGCCGACGACACCGTCGCGGCCCCGGAAGCCGTCGACGTCGTCCCCGAGGACGGGGCCGACGCCGTGGAAGCCGCCAACGGCCCCTCCGACGTCGAGCCGCAGGCCGTTGTCCCGGACGACGACACCCCGGACGCGGCTCCCACTCCCGCCGCGGACTCCGCCTCCGCTCTGGTGGACGACGCCGAAACCCGCGCCGATATCGCGCCGTCCGTCGACGACGTCGAAGCGCCCGAGGCCGGCTCCGCCACCCCGGCCACGGCGGCGGGAGCCGAGGACGTCGACCTCGACACCACGGACGCGTTCGTCCGATCCTCCGGCGATGCGCCGGCGCAGGCCGCCCCCGATGACGAGTCGGCTTCGGACCCGGATCCCGTGGAGGACGCGGGCCAATCCCAGCCCGCGGAAACCCCCTCGGACACGGAAGCGGCCCCCGCGGACGGGACCGGCACCGCGCAGGCCGTGTCCGACGCGGCCCCGGTCGACACGGCCCGACCCGGCGACGCCGATTCCGACCCGGATTCCACCGCGGTCCTCACCCGCCCCAAGCCGGCCGACGACTGATACCCGCCCGCGGCTCACCGGCCTCTGAGCCTCCGGTCGTCGCCTGCCCGGGTCGCGCATCTTCGCGGGACCGGCGCGGCACATGAACGGGAAAGCCCACCGGCGACCACCGGTATCCCCTATGCATCCGCCGACCCATGGAGCGCCGGCACGCAGGCACGGGACACCCGCAGACATGAACGGCCCTGGGGCGGACACCACGTGTCCGCCCCAGGGCCGGCTCAACCGGGCCCACGGCCTCCGGGAGGATGCAGTGGGCTACCGGGTCAGACCTTGCGGAGCCAGACCGTGACGCCGAACTCCTCCGAGGTCACGCTGTAGGCCTCGCCCTCGGGGCGGCCCTCGGTGAAGCCCTCGGCCAGGACCTCGCCTGCGATGGAGCGGGCGTGTTCGGTCAGGGCCTGGGCGGAGACGGGGTCGGTGGCCGTCCACCACAGGTCGATCCGGTCGGAGATGTCCAGGCCGCTGGACTTGCGCGCGTCCTGGACCAGGCGGATCGCCTCGCGGGCCAGCCCGGCCCGCTGGAGCTCGGGTGTGACCTCCAGGTCCAGCGCGACGGTCTCCCCGGCGTCGGAGGCCACCGTCCAGCCCTCGCGCGGCTGCTCGGTGACGAGCACCTCGTCGGCGCTGATCTCGACCGGCTCGCCCTCGACCTGCACGTTGGCCCACCCGGTCGAGCGCACCTGCGCGACCAGCTCCGCCGGGTCGGCCGCCTGGACGGCCTTGGCCACCAGCGGCGTGCGCTTGGCGAAGCGCTTGCCGAGCGCGCGGAAGTTGGGCTTGACCGTGTAGTCCACCAGGTCGCCGCCGACCGCCGAGAGCGGGTCGAGCTGGAGCACGTTCAGCTCCTCGGTGATCTGCGCGCGCAGCTGCTCGGGCAGCGCGTCGAAGCCCGCCGCGCCCACCAGGACGCGGCCCAGCGGCTGGCGGGTGCGCACGGCCGAGTCGACCCGCGCGGCCCGGCCCAGCTCGACCAGGCGGCGGGTGAGCGCCATCTGCTCCGACAGCCCGGTGTCGATCAGCTCCTCGCGCACCTCGGGCCACGGCGTCAGGTGCACCGACTCCGGCGCGTCGGGGCGGCGCAGCGCCGCCCACACGTGGTCGGTCAGGAACGGCACCAGCGGGGCCATCACCTTGGTCAGTGTCTCCAGCGCCTCGAACAGCGTGGCGAACGCGGCCGCCCCCGCGGCCGTTCCCGGCCCGGCCCAGAACCGGCGCCGCGACCGCCGCACGTACCAGTTGGAGAGGTCGTCGACGAACGCCGTGAGCAGCCGCCCCGCCCCGGTGGTGTCGAACCGCTCCAGCGCCTCGTCCACCCCCTTGACCACGCGGTTCAGCTCCGACAGCAGCCACCGGTCCATCAGCGGCCGCTCCGCGGGGGCCGGCGCCTGCGCCAGGAGCGAGTGGTCCCAGGTGTCGCGGGAGTTGGCGTAGCGGGTGAAGAAGGAGACGGTGTTGTAGTAGGTCAGCAGGACCTTGCGGACGATCTCCTCCAGCGCCGCGTGGCCCACCCGGCGCGGCGCCCACGGCGAGCCGCTGGCCGCCATGAACCAGCGCAGCGCGTCGGCGCCGTGGCGGTCCATGACCGCCATGGGCTCCAGGATGTTGCCCAGGTGCTTGCTCATCTTGCGGCCGTCCTCGGCGAGGATGTGGCCCAGGCAGACCACGTTCTCGTAGGAGGACCGGCCGAACACCAGCGTGCTGACCGCCATCAGCGAGTAGAACCAGCCGCGGGTCTGGTCGATGGCCTCGCAGATGTACTGGGCGGGGAAGCTGGCCCGGAACGTCTGCTCGTTGTGGTGCGGGGCGCCCCACTGGGCGAAAGGCATGGACCCCGAGTCGAACCAGGCGTCGATGACCTCGGGGACCCGGCGGGCCTCGCCGCCGCACTCGGGGCAGTCGAACACCACGTCGTCGACGTAGGGCCGGTGCGGGTCCAGGGCGCTGAGGTCGCTGCCCGCGAGCCCGCCGAGTTCGGCGAGTGAGCCGACCACGGTGAAGTGGTCATCGGCGCAGTGCCACACCGGCAGCGGGGTCCCCCAGTACCGGCTGCGGGAGAGGGCCCAGTCGATGTTGTTGCGCAGCCATTCCCCGTAGCGCCCCTCCTTGACGTTCTCGGGGAACCAGTTCGTGCCGGCGTTCTGCGCCAGCAGCTCGTCCTTGATGGCGGTGGTGCGGATGTACCAGGACGGCAGCGCGTAGTACATCAGCGGGGTGTGGCAGCGCCAGCAGTGCGGGTAGCTGTGCTCGTAGGGGGTGTGCCGGAACAGCAGGCCCCGCTCGTCGAGGTCGGCCACCAGGGTGGCGTCGGCGGTCTTGAAGAACTCCCCGCCCACCAGCCCGAGGTCGGCCTCGAAGGTGCCGTCGGCGCGCACGGGGTTGAGCACCGGCAGGCCGTAGGGGCGGGCCGCGGCCATGTCGTCGGCGCCGAAGGCGGGCGAGGTGTGGACCAGCCCGGTGCCGTCCTCGACGGTGACGTAGGTGGCGAGGATGACGTAGTGCGCGGGGTCGTCGAAGCCGAGCATGTCGAAGGGGCGCTGGTAGGTCCAGCGCTCCATCTCGGCGCCCTCGAAGCGCTCGCCGGTCAGCTCCCACCCGTCGCCGAGGACCTGGGCGACCAGGGGCTCGGCGAGGAGGAGCCGCTCGGTGCCGTCGGTGGCGACCACGTAGGCGACGTCGGGGTGCGCGGCCACCGCTGTGTTGGAGACCAGCGTCCAGGGCGTGGTGGTCCACACCAGCAGCGAAGTGGGCGTCTCGGGCGTGGCCAGCGGCCCGGAGGTGATGGGGAAGCGCACGTAGACCGAGGGGTCGACCACGGTCTCGTAGCCCTGGGCGAGCTCGTGGTCGGACAGGGTGGTGCCGCACCGGGGGCAGTAGGGGCTGATCCGGTAGTCGCGGACCAGCAGGCCCTTGTCCCAGATCACCTTGAGCGCCCACCACACCGACTCCACGTACTGCGGGTCCATCGTGCGGTAGGCGGAGTCCATGTCGACCCAGTAGCCCATGCGCCGGGTCAGCTCCGTGAAGGAGTCGACGTTGCGCAGCACGGACTCGCGGCAGCGGGCGTTGAACTCGGCGACGCCGAACTCCTCGATGTCCTTCTTGCCGGTGAGCCCGAGCTCCTTCTCGACCGCGACCTCCACCGGCAGGCCGTGGCAGTCCCACCCCGCCTTGCGGTCGACGTGGAAGCCCTTCATGGTCTTGAAGCGCGGGAAGACGTCCTTGAAGACGCGGGCCTCGACGTGGTGCACGCCGGGCTGGCCGTTGGCGGTGGGCGGGCCCTCGTAGAACACCCAGTTGGGGCCGCCCTGGGTCTGCTCCAGGGAGCGTTCGAAGACCTTCTGCTCGCTCCAGCGGGCGAGGACGTCGCGTTCGACGGCGGGCAGGTCGATCTGTGCGGGCAGCGCCGGGAAGGGCCGGGCGGGGGAGGGGTCGGGCGTGGCCAACGGAGGTACCTTTCCATCAGGAGTGCGTCCACCTGACGGAGGGACGAGGCCGTGGGCCCCGCGGTACCACCCTCCTTGGGCGCCGCTGTGCGCGCGCCCCACTTCGTTGCTGCCGCGGCCGGTTCTACTCGGCCCGCGCGGTGCGCGGCTGCCTTTCCTCCGGCGGCTCCGGGGTGATCTTCCCGACGGTCATGCCCCCGGGCTCCCACCGTCCCCGGGTCGCTCTGGGCTGTGTCCGGCGGTACTCGTCCCCATCCACGCCTTGCTGCTTTCGAGGATAGCCCACCCCGGGGGCGGCGCCCGGCCTTTTCCGCCGGGGGTGCGGGGCCGGGGCATACTTGCCTGCCGGAGCCGACTACGACCGGAGGGCGGGCATGACGACGACGGAGGCGACGGGGCCCGAGGGCACCGTCCTGGTGACGCTGCCGGACCGCGACGACGCCGAGGAACTCGCCGAGCAGCTGACCGACCAGGGCTATGAGCCGTGCACGGTCCACCGCGACATGCTCGCGGGCGAGGACGACGCCGAGGACGCCGACTGGGTGATCGTCGTGCGCACCGGGCCCCATGGCGGGCCGGCGGCCTTCGATGGGCCGCACCTGTCGCTGCTGGCGGAGGACTACGGCGGGTTCGCGGTCTCGGAGTGACGGCGCCCGGCGGCCGCCGCCCCGCGGCCTGTGGGGCGTTCCCGGCGGGTTTCCGGTCCCCTTCCGGGAGCGGGACACATATGGGAAAACAGCCCGCGTGGGTGTGTTGCGCCGTGGTTGGTTGATTCGCCCTCACCGGCCGTTTAGGCTTCCCCCCATTGTGCGGATCGACCACCCCTTGTCCGGGTGTTCCCGCACGTCATACGGGGCTTAGGGGGCCGCCACGGGGCGGCCCGGGGGGAGGAGTCGTATGGCATCCACGACCGCGGCGGCGACGGGGGGCGGCGCCCGGGGGAAGACGGCGGTCCAGGGCGTCAAGGCCGCCGACCTGCCGGTGCGCAAGGGGGAGGACCCCTGGAGCGAGGCCGAGCTGGCCGAGGTCCGCGCCGGGCTGGAGGAGCAGGTCGGCAGGTTGCGCGCGGAGATCGCCATGGCCGAATCGGAGCTGGCCGAGCGCCTGTCGGACTCCGTGGAGGGCGCGGGGGACGACCCCACGGACTCGGGAGCGAAGGCCTATCAGCGCGAGCACGACCTCGCGCTGGCCTACAATACTCGTGACCTGCTCGCCCAGAGCGAGCGGGCGATCAAGCGGATGGACGCGGGCACCTACGGCGTCTGTGAATCGTGCGGCCAGGCGATCGGCAAGGCGCGCGTGCAGGCGTTCCCGCGGGCCACACTGTGTGTGCAGTGCAAACAGCGCGAGGAGCGTCGCTGACTGACGTAGAGCCCTCCGGGGACGGACACCAGACGGTGAGCGAGCCCGCCACGACCAAGCCGTGGCGGTTCGTTCTGCTACTGATCGTGGCGGTGGTCGCCCTCGTGGCCGACTACGCCACCAAGGAGATCGCGCTGGCCCGGTTCACGCCGGGGGTGAGCGTGCCGGTCGTGGGCGAACTGCTCCAGTTCACCCTCGTCTTCAACACCGGCGCCGCCTTCTCCATCGGATCCGATGTGCCATGGGTGTTCTTCCTGATCGCCTCCTGCGTGGTGGTCTACATCCTGGTCATCGCCCGCCGGCTGCGCAGCCCGGCGTGGGCGGTGGCACTGGGCCTGATTCTCGGCGGCGCCGCGGGCAACCTGATCGACCGGGTCACGCGGCCTCCGGCGGCCTTCCACGGCGCGGTCGTCGACTGGATCCAGCTGCCGAACTGGCCGGTGTTCAACCTGGCCGACTCCTGCATCGTCGTCGGCGGCGTGCTGGCGGTGTTCCTCGCGTTCCGGGGCGTCAACATCGACGGCACGCGTGAGTCGGACACCGCCGGGGAGGCCGGGGAGACCGAGGCGCAGGCGGCGGACTCCGGCGAAGCCGGCGCGGCCGCGGAGGAGGGGCCGGCCCGCCCCGCGGGCGGCGACACCGGCACCACGGAGTCCACCGGGTCCACCGGCAACGAGGAGCGCCCGTGACCGGGGACCGCCGCAGCATGCCCGTTCCCGACGGCCTCGAAGGCGACCGCCTCGACGCCGCCATCGCGCGGATGTTCGGGCTCTCCCGCACCCGCGCCGCCGAGCTGATCACCGCCGGCGGCGTCATGGTCGACGGCGGCACCGCCGCCAAGTCCGACCGCGTGCAGGCCGGAGCGTGGCTGGACGTCACCCTGCCCCCGCCGCCGAGCGCCCCGGTGGCCCGGCCCGAACCGGTGCCGGGGCTGCGGGTGGTGTTCGAGGACACCGACATCATCGTGGTCGACAAGCCGGTCGGCGTGGTCGCCCACCCCACCGTGGGCTGGACCGGGCCGTCGGTGCTCGAAGGCCTGCTCGCCTCGGGCGTGCGGCTGAGCACCAGCGGCGCGGCCGAGCGGCAGGGCATCGTGCACCGGCTCGACGCCAACACGACCGGGCTCATGGTGCTGGCCAAGAGCGAGCCCGCCTACACCTTCCTCAAGCGCGCCTTCAAGGAGCGCACGGTCGACAAGCGGTACCACACGCTCGTCCAGGGCCACCCCGACCCCCTGCGCGGCACCGTCGACGCCCCGATCGACCGCCACCCCTCGGGCGACGGCCGGTTCGCGGTCGTGGCGGGCGGGCGGCCCTCGGTCACCCACTACGACACCGTCGAGGCGTTCCGGGCGGCCAGCCTGCTGGAGATCAAGCTGGAGACCGGCCGCACCCACCAGATCCGGGTGCACATGGCGGCCCTGCGCCACCCCTGTGTCGGCGACCATCTCTACGGCGCCGACCCCACGCTCGCCGAGCGGCTCGGTATCCGCCGCCAGTGGCTGCACGCGGTGCGCCTGGGCTTCGAGCACCCCACCGAGGGGCGCCCGGTGGAGTTCGAGAGCGGCTACCCCGACGACCTCGCCGCAGCGCTGGAGCTGCTGCGCGAGGACTGACCTCGCCCGCGGGCCGGCGGCCATCGCAGCGCGCCGTGCGACAGTGCGGCGCCCACGATGATGATCGCCGCGCCCACGGGGTGGTTCCACGCCAGTGAGTCGCCCATCACCAGCACGCCGGCGGCGATGGCGACCACGGGGATCACGTAGGTCACGGTCGAGGCCACCGTGGCCCCCGCCTGGGTGATCACCGCGTATTGCAGCACGTAGGCCAGCCCGGTGCCCAGGGCGCCCAGCGCGGTGACGGCCAGCAGCACCCGGGGCGACAGGTGGGCGGGCAGGTCGGTGAACAACGGGGTGATGACCAGCAGCTGCACGGTCCCGGCGAGCAGCTGGGCGGTGGCCATCTCCAGGGTGGTGTGGCCGGTCCCGGTCAGGTAGCGGCGGACGTAGGGCGTCCCGATCCCGTAGCAGACGGTGGCGCCCACGGCCATGAGCATGCCGGTGGTGGCGGCGCCCGCGAAGCCCTGCCAGACCCCGAACACCACCAGCACGCCCGCGAACCCCGTGGCCAGGCCGATCAGCCGCCCGCGCGACGGGCGCTCGTCGGAGAGCAGCAGCAGTGAGAACCCCAGGGCGAACAGCGGGGTCGCCGCATTGCAGATCCCCGACAGCGCCGAGGGGATCATCGATCCGGCGTAGCCGAAGAGCGAGAACGGGACCACGTTGAGCAGCAGCGCGGCCACCGACAGGTGCAGCCAGATGCGCGGCGAGCGCGGCAGCCGCCCCCGGCGCAGCAGCAGGACCACGGCCAGCGGCGCCAGGCCGGTCGCCATGCGCCCCAGGGTGATCTGGAGCGGGGCGAGTTCCGTCGTGGCGACGGAGATGAAGATGAAGCTCAGCCCCCACACCAGCGCGAGGAGCAGGAACTTGGGCTGCCAGGCGGTGAGCAGCGCGGTGCCGCGGTGCGCGGGTGGCACGGGTGAGGCGGCGGCGGATGAGGCGGTCATGGGATGTTCTTATCGGGTGAAAGACCGAAAGGTCTACTTCATTCTCCTTAATCGTTCACTTAGTATCTCTTACATGTTGAGTGTCGACCGGATGCGCGTCCTGCACGCCATCGCCGTCAACGGATCGCTGTCAGGGGCCGCGGCCGCCCTCCAGGTCACCAACTCCGCCGTCTCCCAGCAGCTGAGCAAGCTCGAACGCGAGGTCGGCCAGGCGCTGGTGCAGCGCAACGGGCGCGGGGTGCGCCTCACCGAGGCCGCCGAACTCCTGGTGGAGCACACCGGGCACATCCTCTCCCTCGTCCACCAGGCCGAAGCCGACCTGGAGGCGCATCGCGACGCCGTCCTGGGCCAGTTGCGGCTGTCCGCCATCGCCACCGCTGCGCGCGACCTGGCGCCGCCGGCGCTCGTGGCGCTGCGCGAGGCCCACCCCGGTCTGCGGGTCAAGCTCATCGAGCAGGAGCCCGACGAGAGCGTCACGGCCGTCGCCCGCGGCGACTCCGATATGGCCATCGTCGTCGACTGGATCGAGGGGGTCATCCCGATGCCCAAGGGCATGCAGCGGGCTCCGCTGATGGAGGACACCGCCGACATCGCCCTGCCCGTGAACCACCCACTCGCCCACCGCGGCATCATCGACCTCGACGACGTCGCCAAGGAGCCCTGGATCAGCTGGATCGGCGGGTCCATCTGCGACAACTGGCTCCACGGCATGCTGCGGGCGCGCGGGGTCGAACCCGACATCGCCCACGCCGCGGGGGAACACCAGACCAAGCTGGCGATGATCGCCGCCGGGCTCGGGGTGGCCGTCATGCCGCGGCTGGGCCGCGGCCCCGTGCCCGACGGCGTCCGCCTGGTGCGGGTCCAGCCCGCCCTGGTCCGCCAGGTCTATGTGATCTGGCGCGCCGACGCCGCCCGCCGCCCCGCCATCCGGGCGGCGGTCCGCGCCCTGCGCGACGCCGCCGCCCGGATGCACTAGCTCAGCCGGCGGCGCGCCCGCTCTCCTCGTGCGCCGCGATCAGCCCCGACAGCGTCGCCCCGGGGCTGATGACATCCGGGTCGGTGCGGGCGTCGATCAGGGTGGGGGCATCGGCGCCCAGGGCCTCGGTGAGCGCCTTCTCCAGCTCCTCTGGGGTGCTGGCGGTCGCGCCGCGGGCGCCGAGCCCCCGCGCGTAGGCGGCGAGGTCCAGAGGGCCGCCGATTTCGGTCCCCGACAGGCGGCCGAGCTCGCGCGCCTGGTGCATCGCGATCGTTCCGTACAGCCCGTTCTGGAAGACGAGCACGATGACCGGGGCGCCCAGCCGCACCGCCGTCTCCAGCTCCTGGCCCGTCATCAGCACCCCGCCGTCGCCGACCACCGCCACGACCGTGCGGTGCGGCTCGACCAGCTTGGCGGCCACCGCCGCAGGAACGGCGTAGCCCATGGCGCCGCTGGTCGGCGCGAGCTGGGTGCGCGGATGGCCGAACCGCCACCCGCGGTGCAGGAACGAGGCGAAGTTGCCCGCGTCGTTGGTGATCACCGATTCGGCGGGCAGGACCCGGCGCATGGCCTGCACGACCGCCCACGGGTGCAGGCCGGGGCCGCGGTGGTCTGCGACGCCCTCGGGCGGGGTGGTGGTCGCCAGCCACGCCCGGTGGGCGCCGTCGAAGTCGCGGTAGAGGGTGGTGACCGGGGCGTGCGCCAGCGCGTCCAGCGCCCGGCGCGCATCGGCGACCGCGCCCAGCCACACGCCGGCGATCTTGCCGATCTGGCCGGGGTCGATGTCGATCTGGGCGACGTGGGAGCCCGGGCCGTGGGTCGCCGGGGCGGGGAACCGGTAGCCCTGCGTGGTGGTCTCGCTCAGCCGCGACCCCACCACCAGCACGGCGTCGGACTCTTGCAGCGGCCCCAGGATCTCGGGCGGGCACCCCAGGCCGAGGTGGCCGAGGTAGAGGGGGTGGTCGTTGGGGAAGACGTCTTGGCGGCGCCAGGACGCGTAGACCCCGGTGTGGAAGCGCTCGGCGACGGCGATCAGCTCCTCGCGGGCCCACCGCGCCCCGCCGCCGGCGATGATCACCGGGCGCTCGGCGCGGGCCAGCCAGTTGGCGAGCCGGTCGCGCTCGTCCTCGCCCAGCGGCGGCCGGGCCGGGACCGTGCCGGGCAGCGCCTCGGGCGCGGGCACGGGCTCGCCGAACAGGTCGCCCGGCACGGCGATCGCCACCGGGCCGGGGCGGCCGGTGGTGGCCACCCGGACGGCCTGCGCGGTGGTCTCGGCGAGCCGGTCGGCGCGGGTGACCGTGGTGGCCCACTTGGTGATGGGGGAGTAGAAGGCGGTGAGGTCGACCTCCTGGAACGCCTCGCGCCCCAGCCGGGTGGTCTCGCACTGGCCGAGGAAGACGATCATCGGCGTGGAGTCCTGCATGGCCGTGTGCACGCCCACGGCCAGGTTGGCCGCCCCCGGGCCGCGGGTCGCCGCCGCCACGGCCGGGGTCCCGGTGAGCTTGGCCTCGGCCTCGGCCATGAACCCGGCGCCGTTCTCGTGCCGGGTGGAGACGAGCCGCATGCCGCTGCGTCGCTCGATGGCGTCGGTCAGTTCCAGGAAGCTCTCGCCCGGCACGGTGTAGCAGCGGCGGATGTGCGCGCCGGCCAGGACGTCGACCACGTGCTCGGCCGCTGGGCGCAGGGGGGCAGGGCTCATCGGGTTCCTTCCACGGGTTCCAGGGGACGCCACCGCATCCGCGGTGGCCCACGAGGTCTGCCTACCCGCGATCAGCCCGCGCCCATCGCCCGCAGCGCGGCGGTCGTTCCCGCGGCCACGACGACCACCACCAGGAAGGGGGCCCGCAGCAGCAGGGCGACCACCGCCGCGCCCACCCCGCTCAGCCGGGCCGCGTCCAGGGAGACGGGGCCGTCGGGCGCCGCCGCCTGCACGGCGATCAGCGCCGCGAGCAGGGCCACCGGCACCGTCATGGCGAACCTGCGGACCAGCGGGTGGTCCAGCAGCCGGCGCGGGGCGGCCAGCCCGGCGAACTTGAGCAGGTAGCAGCCGGCAGCGGTCACGAGGATCGCGACCCACACCATCATCTGAGAACTCCTTGCGCGCAGTGGGGGATGGAGGAAGGGGCACGGGCGGACAACGGGCGGGCCGGATCACGCCCGGGAGGCGGTCACGGCCGCGTCGTGTCCCCGGCATCCGGAGCGTCCGCGGCGTCCGCTGCGCCCGCGCCGGATCCGGCGGAGCCTGCGCCCGCCAGTGCGGCGACCGCCGCCACGAGCACCGGAACGCCCGGGGGCAGGAACGGCGCGGCCAGCAGCGCCAGGGCGGCGCCCAGCGCGGCGACGAGGCGTTCGCGGCCCCCCTCGCGCAGCCGCGGCCACAGCAGCGCCAGGAAGATCGCCGGCCCGACCGCGTCGAGCCCGAACACCGCGGGATCGCCGATCCGCTCGGTGGCCAGCGCACCCGCAAGGGTCGTCACGTTCCAGAAGACGTACAGCGAGGCGAACGTGGCGGTGAACGCCGTGCGGGCGTCGGCGGGGCTCCGCTGGGCGAGGGCGACGGCGGTCGTCTCGTCGATGACCCCGTGGGCGGCGATCACGCGGCGCGCGCCCCGCCAGCCCAGGACGTCGGCCATGCGCAGGCCGTACAGGGTGTTGCGGCCGCCGAGCAGCAGCGCGCCGACCGCTCCGGCGACCAGGTTGCCGCCGCCGGCGACGACCCCGACCAGGGCGAACTGGGATGCGCCGGTGAACGCGAGCAGGCTCAGCGCGCACGCCTGGGCCACAGTGAGGCCGGCGGCGACGGCGGCGGTGCCGAAGGCGACGCCGGAGACGCCGACCGCCAGCCCGATGCCGAGGGCATCGCGCACCGGCGGAGACAGGGACGGAAGGGAGGTGGTCACCCCTCGGACGCTACGGCGGTCCGGCGTGCGCGTATTGAACGTTCTTGCGCGCTTCGCCGGGAATGCGCACGCCCCGCTCCGCGGCTCAGCCGGTGCGGGCGTCGTTCGCCTGGGCGAGGAGCCGGGCCAGGGCGGCGTGGTCGCGGTGGAGGGTCTGGAGTAGCGCCGCCAGCCGGTCGAGCGCGACCGGGTCGGCCGAGTAGCAGGCGAACATGCCCGCTTCACTGTCGAAGGAGACGGGGCCGCCTCCGGTGGTGGCACCGGAGTCCAGGAGGAACCGGGCGACACCCTCCCAGCCGTGGCCGCCGGAGGACCAGCCCGCCGCGGCGAAGACGGCGTCGGCCGCGGCCATGTGGCCGTCGTGGAGCCGGAGGGCGTAGCCGGGCGCGTGGCCGGTGGACTCGAAGACGAACGGGGGGTACGTCGCGAGATCGTCCATCCGTGCAACCTATCGGCTGGAGGCGGTCCCGCGCGGCTCGATGGGCGCAACGCCTTTCTGGAATGCGCCGGGCGGGACACCGGTGGAGCGCTTGAAATGCCGGCTCAGGTGGGACTGGTCGGCGAAGCCGACGGCCGCCGCGACCTGCGCGGGCGCCACCCCGTCCAGGAGCAGCCGGCGGGCGCGGTGCACCCGCACCTGGTTGAGGTAGGCGTGCGGCGGCAGCCCGTAGGCGGAGCGGAAGGCGCGCAGCAGCGCGAAGGGCGTGCAGCCGACAGCGGCGGCGAGGTCGTCGAGCCGCGGGGGGTCCACGAGACTGCCGTGCAGGAGGTCGCGCGCGTCGGCCGCCGCCTGAGAGGGCGCCGGGGCCACCTGCGCGCGGGCGCGGCGCACGGGGCGGGCGTGCCGCCGCATGATGTGCACCAGTGCTTCGCGGGTGAGCGAGGACGCGCTCAGCCGGTCGCCCCGCTCCGCGGCCATGTGCGCGGCGCGCAGCCGGCGTGCGGCCTCCGGTGCGTGGAACGCGTCGTCGGGGAATGCGGGGGGAGCGGGCAGGCCCAGGTCGGCCGCCGCGTCGGTCACGGCTCCGATGCCGGGGTAGAGCACACGGTAGCGCCACCCGGACGGGGTTCCGGCCTGGCCGGTATGCACCTCGTTGGGCTCGACCACCGCCACCGAGCCCGCGAAGGCCCGGCGTAGCGCTCCCCGGTAGGAGTACTCCTCCACACCGGTTTCGACCAGTGCGAATGCGTAGGTGTCGTGCGTGTGCCGGGAGAAGGCGTGCCGGACGAACCTGGCCTTGAGCAACTCGACATCGGGCAGCCCCGGGTGCCGCCAATAGCGCGCCCGGTCAACGGGCGAATCGGTCATGTCCCCAGCTTAGGCGCATTGCGGAGGGGCGGGTGGTGCGCGGAGCCCTCCGCGAGGTGCACTACGCTTCGGCGCATGCTGACCATCGCCGTCGCCGAGAACCCGCAGGACCGTGCGGCCGTCTTCGTCATCCGGGGTGCCGTGTTCGTCGCCGAGCAGCAGGTGCCGATCGAGGAGGAGTGGGACGCCCACGACCTGGACGCCGACCACCTTCTGGCGCGGCTCGACGGGGTGGCCGTGGGTACCGGCCGGCTGGTGGCGCGCGACGGGACGGGGGTGCTGGGGCGGCTGGCGGTGCTCCCGCAGGCGCGGGGGACCGGGTCCGGGGCCGCGCTGGTGCGGGCGATCGAGGAACGGGCCCGCGTCCGGGGCCTGAAGGCCATGGAATTGCACGCCCAGACCCATGCCCTCGCATTTTATGAGAAGCTCGGCTACCAGGCCTACGGGGACGAGTTCCTCGACGCCGGGATCCCGCACCTCCACATGCGCAAGGATCTCTGACCGCGTCGCAGCAGAGTCCGTGCAGGGGTCGTCCGCGCGCCGCAGGGCACGCACACGGGTCGCTGTGCCGCGCTGCGCGGGTTCCGCCGGGCCGTGGTCATGGTGCCGCACCGTGGCGGGCGCCGTCGCTTTCGGCGGTGGCGAGCATCACGAAATAGCGCCGGGAACGCCGGGGTTGCACGGGGCGACGGCCGGGTTTCCCGGCACGCCCTCCGTCCCGCGGACGGCCCGGGTCACGGCCGTTTGCTACTAGCGAGTAATGTTCTCTTCCGGTGGGAAATCCCCCTCCCGCCGGCCCTCGGCACCGAGGGTGCCGCCCGCCGCCATCCCCGGCCGCGCCCCCGCCCGGCCGAGCCCCAGCACGACGCCGAAGGAAGCCATGACGGTCGACACCCAGCCGGCAACCCGGTTCCCCGATCCCAGAGACTTCGGGTTCACCGTTATCGACGAGACGGAGATCCCCGCGGAGCTGGCGGCC
>NZ_JBHSBH010000014.1:61654-76910 GCF_042650565.1 Nocardiopsis sediminis | reverse complement strand
GCGCCCCGCCCGGTCGGCGCCATGGTGAGCCGCACCCGGCCCGACAGCGGGGCCGAATACGGGACCGTCACCAACATCGTGGCCGGCCCGACCAACCCGGCCGCACCGCCGCTGCACCTGGAGCAGCACGGCACCGAGCTGCGCGGCGAGGTCGTCCTGGGCGGCGTCTACCAGGGGCCGCCCGGTCTCGTGCACGGCGGCTGGATCGCCGCACTGCTCGACCAGGCGCTGGGCGGCGCCGCCAACGCGGCGGGCGTGCCCTGCCTGACCGCCAAGCTCGACGTCGACTACCGCGACCCCACCCCGCTCAACGTCCCCTTGCAGGTCGCCGCCCGCGTCACCGGGATGGAGCGCCGCAAGGTCTTCGTCTCCGCCGAGATCCGCCACAATGGCGAGGTCACCGCCGAGGGGACCGCCATCATGGTGCGGATCCCCCTCCCCGGCTGAGCTCGGCCCCCCGCGACGGGGAGACGCCCGCCGCGCCTGGCGGTGCGCACACAGGGGCTCCGTCGTCCGGTGGTCCGGCCCGCGTGCCGGGCGGACCGGAGCCGTCGCCGGGAGCCGTGCACCGCAGGCGGGCGGGCGCGCATGCGGGGCGCGGGCCGTGCCCGCGGACCGGTCCCTGCGCGGGACCGCCGGGGCCCGCGCCCGGGCCGGGGTCAGGGTCGTGGGGCGGCGGAACAGGCGGGCCGGCCCGCCGCGGCCGCGGTCCCCGCTGCGACGGCGCACCCGCACCGGCCGACTCCGGCCCCGTGCGATCTCTCCACCAGTGTCGGTCACGGCCCCCGCGGAATCACGGAAGGCGGCGCCCGCGCCCGGCCGGCCCCGCTCGATCGGGGCAACCGCGGACCTTCCGGCGGCCCCGGCGGCGTGTCGCCCGGCCGTTCAGGCCCCCGTGCGCGTGCGGGTGCAGCTGGCCGAATTCGGCCAGACCGCCTTCCTGGGCGTCCGAATCGGGCGCGGCCGAGCGGACCGTATTCGCACACCGGTCGTCGCCGCACCCGCAGACCGCGTCACTGGCGGCGCGGGCCGGGCGGCGCAGAACGCGAGCCCCGGGTGCGGGAGCCCTCCGCCGCCCGCCCGTCCCGGCCGCCCCCTATCGCGCCGGGCGCACGGGCCCGTTGCGTCTCCGCGATCCCGGACCCCACCGGCGCCCCACGCGCCGGTCGCGCCACGGTTTCGGTCGCGCCCCGAGGGCCTCCGGCCGGCGCGGTCAATGGCGTTTCCGGGTGATGGGAGCACCCTCGCGACGCCAGGTCATCGTTACCGCCAAGGCGCTTTCCGCGGCCGCCCGGGCAATGAAGACGTCGGCCTCGGCGTTGACGCTGATACCCATTTCGACCGTGATCTCTTCCGGCCCGGCGGCCAGGTCACCCAATTCGCGTCCGATCAGCCGGGACAGCTCTCGGACTTTTCCCAGTATCGCCTCGAATTTCTCGTCGGCGCTGCGGATGATGTCGCGGCCCGACACCTCCTGCATGCCCGGTGAGCTCCCTGCCGCCTCGACCAGCACGGACGCGCCTTCGTCGCTGGTGAACCGGATGATCTCCGCCATGGTGAGCCGCCTTTCGCCGTCGTCCGCCACACCGCGGTCGCCTCGTCTTCGCCCGCCGCCCGTCGCGACGTAAGGTAACTGTCCGCTATCGGGCTACATGAATTGGTCCACACCGGGGATATAAAAAAACGACCGGAGACATGTCGGGATAATCGTCGTGGGAAGATCCGTGTTCCGTTTGCGTTCCTCTGTACAGGTGGTCGGCCACTCGCCTTGGTCGAGAGTTCCGTATGAGCATTGATTCGATCGTGCCCGGAGACGAACCCGGAAGAGGGAAGAGTCGGCGCCGGCCCAAGGGCGTGTCGGCATGTGTCCCGGGGCGCGAGCCCGTGTGGTGGAAGTCCAGTTACAGCAACCAAGCGCCGGACTGCGTGGAGATCGCCCGGGTGCCGGGGGCCCGCGTGCTGGTGCGTGATTCCCACGACCCGGGCGGCGCGGTCATCGGGGTGAGCCTCCGGGCGTGGAGGGAGTTCGTGAGCGGGGTCGACCGGGGGGACCTCGGCTGAGAGCAGGGCCGCGGGCGCGCACCACAGCCGCGCCCGCGGCCCCGCCCGCACACCTCACATCCCGTTCATGAACAGGTCGCAGTTGGCGCGCACGTCGTGCGCGGCCGACCGGGTGGCCGGGTGGTCGGGGCCGAACAGCGCCCGGTACTGGCGCACGACCTCGGCCCTCTCCTCCTCCAGCGCCGCCCCTTCGACGACCCGGCGGTCCATCATCATGTTGCGCAGGGCCGCCAGGGTCAGCGGGTGGTCATTGCCGAAGACCTGCACGGCGCGTTCATGCGTGCGCACGTCGAGGTCGAGCGCCGCCCGGGCATCGCCCGCCGCGAACAGGTCGCTGGCGAGGTTGACGGCGTTGGCCAGGCTGGAGGGGTGGTCGTCGCCCAGCCGGTCGGAGTGGACGGCCATGGCCTCTTCATCGGCGGTGCGCGCCTGGTCGACGCGCCCGAGCAGGCGCAGGGTGACCGCATGGTTGACCAGGGCGTCGGCGTAGAGCGGATGCTGCGCGCCGTAGATGCTGCGGTAGCGGGCCAGCGCGTCCGCCGACAGGGCCAGCGCGGCGTCGTGCTCGCCGATCGCGCGCAGCGACACCGCGTGGCTGGCCGCGGCGCGCACGGTGTTCTGGGAGTCGGGGCCGGAGTGGTCCTCGAACATGCGGTAGGCCTCGTGCGACAGCGCGACCGCCTCGCGCAGCCGGCCGGTGCGCCGCTTGACCGCCGACAGCGCGAGCATGGTGATCAGGCGCAGCGGCGACTGGGCGGGGTAGAGGCGGGAGTTGTCGGCGTGCAGTTCGTCGAGCGCCTGCATGGACTCCCAGTAGCGGCCGGACTCCATCAGCCCCTGGGCGTAGCCGTACTTGCTGCTCAGGGTGCGCGCGTGCTCGGGGCCGAGCATCTGGATGCGGCGCTCGTGGTTGTGCCGGTCGATCTCCATGGCGGTGGTGAAGTCGCCGGTGAGCCGCAGGCCGATGGCGTGGATGTGCGCGGTCTGCAAGGTGAGGGGGTCGTCGCGGCCGAAGAGCCGCTGCTGGCGCTCCAGCACCTCGTGGCTGACCTCGACGGCGTCGCGGAACCGGCCCAGGTTGCGCAGGTCCAGCGCGAGGTCGATGCGGGCTTCCAGGGTCTCTTCGTCGTCGGTGCCGCGCAGCCGGGTGAGGGTCTCGACCAGCCGGATGCTGCGCTCGTAGGACTCCTGGAAGCGCCCGAGGCTCGACAGGATCAGCGCGTAGCGCATCGACACGCGCAGGGTCTGCGGGTGCTCGGCGCCCAGCTTCTCGGTCCACAGGTTGAGGGCGCGCCGCCCCAGCGGCTCGGCCTCGCCCGGGCGGCCCCACAGGTCCAGGAAGCGGACCTCGCTCAGCACCAGCTGGCGCGCCCAATCGCTTTCACAGTCCCACTGCTCGGTCTCCCACACGTGGGGCAGCAGCTCCACGTAGCGCGGCCAGTCGTGGGCCGACAGGGGGTCGCCGGGGTCGAGGTTGGCCAGCAGCATGTGGGCGCAGTGCCGCAGCTCCGTGCGCTCCTCGGGGCTCAGCGGCAGTTTGAGCGCCTCTTGGACCAGCCGGTGCAGCTGGAAGGTGGAGTTGCGGTGGTCCATCTTGACCAGCGCATAGCGGTCGATGGCGCGCAGCGCGCGGCTCAGCTCGATGCCGGGGTCGGCGAGGATCGAGGCGAGCTCGGCGGGGGCCTCGACGTTGCGGGCGTTGTTGAACAGGCGCCGCGGGATCGGCTGGGGCGCCAGGAACGCGCACACCTGGAGCAGCCGCAGGGCGCCCGGGTTGGACTCGCGCAGCCGTTCCAGGGTCATGTTCATCGTGGCCGCCACCGACCTGGGGTAGTCCGGGCCGGGGGAGACGCTGGACAGGAGCTCCTCGGTCTTCTCGTCGAACAATTCGAGCCACTCCGTGGCGGGCATCAGGGTCTCGTAGAGCCACACCGCGGTCTGCTCGATCGCGAGCGGCAGGTCGCCGAGCTTGGCGGCGATACGGTCGGCGTCCTCGGCGGAGAGCCCTTCGGGGCCGCGCTTGTGCAGCAGCTCCGTGCTCTCGTGCCGCTCGAAGATGTCGACCTGCACCAGGTTGCCGCTGACCGTGCGCCACTGCGGGGACCGCGAGGTGATCAGCACCTGCCCCGGGCCCCCGGAGGGGATGAACGGCTGCACCTCGGAGGGCTCGGAGGCGCTGTCGTAGACCAGCAGCCAGTTGCCGTACGGCGTGCCCGTGCGCAGGGACTCCAGGACCGCGCGCACGGTGGCGGAGGGGTCGCCGCCCGGCTGGAGGCCGAGCTTTGGCGCGAGTTCGATCAGCGACTGCTGGATCTGGGAGGGGGTGTCGGAGGGGACCCACCACACGAGGTCGTAGTCGCCGCGGTGGCGCCATGCGAACTCCTGGGCCAGCTGGGTCTTGCCCACACCGCCCATGCCCTGGAGCGTCTGCGGGAAGACCTGGGGCGGCGGAACGGGGCGGCCCGGACCGTGCGGCGGCGACGGGGGAAGGACGGTGGTGTCGCCTTCGCGCAGCCGGTCGCCCAGCTCGGACAGGAGGCTCTCGCGCCCGACGAAGGTCGCGTTGCGCGGCGGGATCTGTCCCCAGACCAGCGGCCGCGTGCGCGGGCCCTGCGGCACGTCCCCGAAGGGGTCGTAGCGCACGGGCTCGGGCGCGGGTCCTCCGTTCAGCACAGAGGAGGCCGGGCCGCCGATGGGGCTCGCCTGGGAAATGCCGGTCGGCTGGGGATCTGCTGGAACCACGGTCGTATCCTCTGGGCTTTCACGGTCGTGAGCGGCGTACCGGGGGACGGGTTCGGGATCGGCGGCGGTGTCCGTGCCCGGGTCCCGGCTCTCCGGGGTGGGTCGCCGGTCCTCCGGTGGCGTGTCATCGGGGTCGCCGTGCGCGAGCGGTGGCGGCGGCTCGGCGGCGGCCCGGCGGAGCTGTTCGGGCAGTGCGTCCAGCGCCGGCCCGACGGCGTTGACGAAGGGCGCGGACGCGGGGTCGGCGTCGGGCAGGCGCTCCCCGGGCGCCTGGCCGAGCAGTAACCGCTCCAGGGCGGCGAACCACGGAACGGAGTCGCGGTAGCGGGCGGCGACCGCCTCCAGCAGCTCCTTGACCTCGCGGCGGCTGCCGCCGGCGGCGAGGAGGAGTTCGCGCACGCCGGGGTGGAACTCCAGCGTCACCTGATCGCCGCGGTCGATGCCGGGGGCGTCGTCGGTGCGCCGGATCAGCCCGGAGCACAGCACCTCGGTGAGGTCGGAGGGCCGGGGTGCGGTGGTGAACCGCTCCTGGACCAGGCGGATGGTCGCGAGGTTCAGGGGGATCGCGGCCAGGCGCACGGCCAGGCGGAACGCCGCGGGTGAGGCGACGACGCGGAAGATCTCGACGCGCTCGCGGGCGTCGAGCGGCCGCGGCGCGGGTTCGTCGGCGCCGGGGAAGGGCGGCACGGCCTCGGCGGCGGGGGCGTCCATGGGGTCGGCGGGCTCCGCGGCGGGGCCGGGCTCGGGCGCAGCGGGCTCGACCACGAGCGCCGTGGTGGCGTACTCGTTTCCGCCGAGGCGGCCGCGGACGAAGTGCGCCCAGCGCTCGATGTCGGCCGCGGCGATGGGGAAGAGCGGGACGGCCACGGAGCCGTCGGGCAGGCCGGGCAGGTCCGGGGCCGGGCCGCCGGGCGACAGCGGGCGGGCGCGGTAGGCGGTGTTGGGGGGCGCGGCCCCGCCGGGGGAGGCGGGGGCGCGCAGCCCGACGTGCCAGGGGCGCATGCCGGTGCCCCGCCACAGGGGGCGGTCCAGCAGGTGGGCGACGCCCACCGCGGCGTCGGCGCCCCAGCGGGCCAGCCAGCCGCCCACGGCGCCGTTGTGCCAGCCGTCGCCCACGCCGTCGCTGAGGACGAGCAGGAGGTCGCGGTCGCGGCCCGCGAAGAGGCGGGCGGGGTCGGGCGCGGGGCCGTGCGCGGCGCGCAGGGTGAGGTCGGCGGTGCGGGCCTTGTCGGAGTCGAAGAAGAACGTCCGGATGGTGCGGAAGACCTGGAGCGGGCCCAGCAGGGACAGCAGGTCGTCGACGAGCGGCTGCTGGACGATCATGGACAGGCTGTCGTCGACGAGCACGGTCAGGTGGTCGGCGACCTCCAGCAGCGGCGAGAACACGGGCAGGACGGGGGTGCGCCGGGCGCGCCCGGGCCGGGGATCGGCCAGTGCGCGCCGCGCGAAGCCGTCGGCGGTGGAGTCCTCGTCGAGCCGGGTGGCGTGGGGGGCCTCGTGGCGGCGGCGGAAGGCCTGGAGGGCGCGGACGAGCGCGCGGCGCTCGCCGAGCCGGGGGCGGGCCGGTGCGGGCAGGCCGGAACCGCCCGGCGGGGGCGGGTACGCCGGGGGGTCGGCGGAGGGGGTCGGTGCGGGCGGGAGCGGCGCCGACATCCCGGGGTCGGGTGCCGGCGGTCGCGGGGGGTCGGCAGCGGGCGGGGGCGGGGTCGCGGTGTCGGTGTCGCGGGCCTGGGGGACGGCCTGGGGCGGCGGCGGGGGCTCAGGAGCGGGCGGTGCGGGATCGCCGGGGGGCTCGCGGTGGGCGGCCAGCCACAGCGCGTCGCCGATCTCCCACCAGGTGGGCGCGGCGGGCGGGGGGTCGTGGGACGGCTGATCGGGGGACGGCGGCGATGCCGGCCCCGCGGTCCTGGGCCGTCCTAGACCCTTGTCGCCGGTCACCCACGGCCCGCTTCCATGAGGCGTTGCCAGACCAGTCCCAGTATCCGGTTCCAGGCGTTCGGATCCAAGGATGTGGCATGCGTGCGGACTTCGGAACTAACGAGATGGACCGAGTTCAGTAGCTGGTCGATGGAGAGCCCGCCGAGTTCGTCGCACCGGCGCAGGAACTCGGCGATGAGCTCGCGGTCGGCGGCGCGGTCGCGGCCGTCGAAGTGGGCGCAGACGATGTCGGCGAGCTGGTCGTGGGTGGGCCGCTGGAGGCGCAGCGGCAGGCAGCGGCGCAGGAACGCGGGCGGGAAGGGGCGTTCGCCGTTGCTGGTGATCGCGATGAAGGGGAACTCGTGGCAGCGGACCGCGCCGCCGTCGATGGGCGCGGTGGAGCCGGGGTCGTCGGTGGGGACGGTGATCCGGGGCTGGGCCGAGCGGAGCCGGGCGAGCTCGGGGATGTCGTAGGAGCCGTTCTCCAGGACGCCGAGGAGGTCGTTGGCGAGGTCGGCGTCGCCCTTGTCGAACTCGTCGATGACCAGGACCCGGGGCAGGCGGTGGGGCAGCAGGGCGGTGCCCAGCGGGCCCAGGCGCAGGTAGTCGCCGATGGGGCGGTCGTCGGGGGTGGTGCCGGCGGCGGCCGCGGCGTCGGCGGAGATGTCCTGGATGCGGGCGAGGGGGTCGTAGCGGTAGAGGCCGTCGCGCAGCGTGGAGCGGCTGGTGATGGACCAGCGCAGGACGCGGCCGAGGCGGAGTTCGCGTGCGACCCGGTAGGCGAGGCTGGACTTGCCCACGCCGGGGTCGCCGGTGATCAGGAGGGGGCGGCGCAGCAGGAGGGCGGTGTTGACGGCGTCGACGACCGTGGTCTCGTGCTCGGTGAGCGGGCGGTCGGCGGGGCTCGCGGAGGCGCCCAGGATCCGGGTGGTCTCGGTTTCGTCGGCCGGGGGGTCGGGCTGGTCCGGCCCGCCGTCGAAGCGCCGCCAGGGCGGGGGGTGGGGGAGTCGCTCCTGGAGGCTCGCGGCGTACAGGTCGGGGCGGCCGGTGCCGCGGTAGATCCACCAGGACGGCGAGGGGGAGCCGCCGGTGCCGGCGTGCGCGGGGCCGGACGTCGGTGAGGACGCCATCAGAGGACCTTCCTCGTCGCTGTCATCGCGCCTTTTTCGGGGAGGAGAATATGCCAGTCGAGCGGAGTTTTCGAATTTGGTGGAAATCGTCGTGAATTACGGTGATATCGTAGGGATCGTAGCCTTCGTCCTCATAGTCCGGATCTGCGCTCCGCACGCGCCACCTGTGCAGGTATTCGGGCAGGGTGTCGAGGTCGTTGCGGGAGATGGCGCCTCCTTCCCGCGTAATTGCCGATCCTAGCGAATCGTGGAATCTTCGTGTCGCGTCGGAGTCGGCCGCATCCAGCCAGGTGATCGCCGGAAGACCGGCCTCCAAAGCCCGGTAGAGCTGTCGTTCCCCGTCATCGCGATCGGGACGCGTGCCCAGTGCCACGAGCACGATGGCCGGGTCGGCCAGCCGGTCCTGTAGAGGGATACCCTCCTCCGCCGGAGGCGCGGTCGGAATGCGGTAGAGGATCCCGCCGTCGTTGCCGCCGAGCAGCTGCCAGCGCCGCATCAGCCGGGCGCGCGTATGCCCCCACGCCCTGACCTGGACGTCGAGCCGCTCGGTGTGGTGCAGGACGATCTCGTAGGCCGCGCCCACCCGCTCGCCCTCGCCCGATGCCGGCGCCCGGAGCCGCCACTGGGCGATGCGCTGGGTCAGCAGCGAGAACGGCAGGAAGAACTCCAGCCGGGTCGGGGGCGGCGCGTCCTCGGCGTCCCAGAAGCCCGGTCCCGCCTCAGCCGCCTCGATCCAACCGAGGACCGCATCGCGCACCCCGTCGACCGAAACCTCCGCGGAGCCGCCGTTGGTGAGGTCGTGCCCGTTGTCGATCCAGTGCGACAGGATGTAGCGCGCCGGGGCGGCGGGGTCGCCGGGCACCGCCTCGGCCGCGAAGATCAGCGCGCCCTTCGCCGGAGGGGGGCCGGCCCCGGCGCCGCGCAGCTCGGCGAGGGCGCCGTCGGGCACCTCGCCGCCGGGTCTGCTGTCGGAGTAGGCGTGCAGCACCGCGGTGTTGGCGACCCCGGTGCGGGCGATCTGCTCGACGAAGACGATCTCGCGCGGCACCCGGTCGGCGCGCGGGGTCATGGCGCGCAGGTGGGTGAACGCGTCCCACGCGGTCGTGAAGCCGGTCCCCTCCGGGATGCGGTCGCGGGTCGCGGCGAGGTAGGCGGCGGCGACGGCCTCGAAGCGCAAGGCGGTCAGCGCGGGCTCCAGCGCGTCCAGCTGGGGGTCGGCGAGCAGGGCGGACAGCGGGTCGACCATCTCCAGCGGCTCCATCAGCCCGATGTGGCCGCCGTCGTGGGCCGTCGCATAGCGCGCCTTGACGATGATGCCGATGACCGACCCCTCGGCGGCGTCGAGCACGCCGCAGCCGCTGAAGCCCGGTTCGAAGTGCGCCGGCCGGGACTCGGCGATGTGCACCTGGGCCCGGTGCGGGAGGTCCCCGCCCGGCCCCATCACGTGGGCATCGGCGCTGAGCCCGTGCGGGCTGTCGCGCGGGTAGCCCTGGACCCGCACGGCCCGGGGGCGCCCGGTGGCGGCGATTTCGGCCATCCGGCCCCCCAGGCGGGCCGCGGAACTGCCGTGGACGGTGCGGTCGAGGCTCAGCAGGGTGGTGTCGCGCTCGGCGTTCCACGAGGAGGCCACGACCCGCGCGGTCCGGGGCCGGTAGCCGCCCCCGCAGGGCACGTCCACGGCCACGGGCTGCCCGGGATCGGGCACGGCCGGCTCCGCCGCCCTGCCCAGGGCGGCGTTGACGACGTGGACACAGGTCAGGATCCGGTCGCCCGGGACCAGCACGCCGCCGCCGACGACGGCATCGCCGGAGCCTTTGATCCGGACCTGCCAGGTGGGGGTGAGGACGAGCGAAGGAGATGCCACCGTGACGCGGCCTCTTTCTTCGGTTGTGTGGGGGGCCTTCCACGCGGTGCGCAATTCGGCTGGCTCTTTATGTTCCCTTTGTGGCGCTGTTTACTCTACGTATGGAGGCGGCTACGCGACTATATGACGTGAGACGCTCGAAGACGGGGAGAGGTTCCAGGAGAAAGAGGGTAGGGGCGTCCGATTCGGCTTTCGCGGTCCGGGGCGCGGACATGACTTCGGCACGGCCGCAACCACCGTTGCCACCGTGCCGGAAAGGAGCCCGCTAACCGAGCGTCACGATCGACTTGTATTCAAGATAGGGGCTCAGCCCCTCGGGGCCGAGCTCGCGCCCCACCCCACTGGCACGGTAGCCGCCGAACGGCGTGTTCACGTCGATGTTGTAGAAGTTCACCCCGAAACTTCCGGTTCGCACGCGGCGCGCCAGCGCGAGCCCCCGCTCGGGGTCGGCGGTCCACACCGATCCGGCCAGGCCGTAGTCGCTCTCGTTGGCCAGGCGCACGGCGTCGTCCTCGTCGTCGTAGGGCACCACCACGACCACGGGGCCGAAGATCTCCTCCTGGGCGATGCGCATGGAGTTGTGCGCGTCGGCGAACACGGTCGGCTCCACGTAGAAGCCGCGGTCGCGCCCGGCGGGGCGGCCGCCGCCCACGGTGACGCGCGCCCCCTCGGCGCGGCCGATCGCGATGTAGCCCTCCACGCGCTCGCGCTGGGCGGCCGACACCAGTGGGCCGACCTCGGTGGCGGGGTCGGCGGGATCCCCGACCACCAGAGCCCCTGTACGCTCGGTCACCGCCTCGACGACCTCCCCGTAGCGAGAGCGGGGGGCGAGCACCCGCGCCTGGGCGATGCAGGCTTCGCCGTTGTTGAGCAGCGCGGTCATCGGCAGCATCCCGATGTAGGCCGCCAGGTCGGCGTCCTCCAGCACGATCGCCGCCGATTTCCCGCCCAGCTCCAGGCTGGCACCGGCCAGGCGTTCGCCGCAGATCGCACCGATGCGCCGGCCCGCGGCGGTGGAGCCGGTGAACGCGACGTGGTCGACACCGGGGTGGCGCACCAGGTGCTCGCCGGCCTCGCGCCCGCCCGCCACGATGTTGAGCACGCCCGGCGGCACCCCCGCCTCGGCGGCGGCCTCGGCCAGCACATAGGGGTCGAGCGCGGTCTCAGGCGCCGGTTTGACCACGACGGTGCAGCCGGCCAGCAGGGCCGGGCCGATCTTGGCGGCGGTGAGGAACTGCGGCACGTTCCACGGGACGATCGCCGCGACCACCCCCACCGGTTCGCGGTCCACGTGCACCGGGCCGAACAGCCCGGGGCGGGTTTCGGTCCAGGCGGTGTCCTCGGCCAGGCCGGCGTAATAGGCGAGCGTCTGGTGCGCCAGGGGCGCCTGGGCGAGCTGGGAGAAGGAGAGCGGGCTGCCCATCTCGGCGGTGATCAGCGCGGCGAGCTCCGCGGTGCGCTCCTCGAAGATCCGGGCCAGCTTCGCGAGGACCGCGGCCCGCTCGGCGGGGGCGGCGTGCGGCCAGGGGCCGCGGTCGAACGCCTCCCGGGCGGCGCCGACGGCGCGGTCCATGTCGGCGGCGGTGCCCTCGGGTACCCGGCCGACGGCCTCCTCCGAGTGCGGCGAGACGACCTCGATGCTCCCCGCCCCGGCGGGCGCCACCCAGTCTCCTCCGATGTAGAGCCGATCATGCGTGCGCATCCGACCTCCCAGCATGGATGGAACTCCTTAACAGAACACGTTTCAGTTTCCCGGCCGACCACGCCATTGGCTAGGGGAGGAGCGGGAGAACGGCGGGTGAAACGCGTTGCCGTGCGCGAGTGGACGGCTGGGTCCGCCCAAGGAGCGGCGGCCCCGGCGGGCCCCGTCCGGCCCGGCACTGAGGGTAGGATCCCCCTATGACGACCCACCGCCACCGCGTGTTTACCAGGCCGACCGCGTCCGCGTCGGCCTCCGGCACATAGGCGGCACCGGGACGTACGTCGGCACCAGAGCGCGAAGGCCATGGCCTTCCGCTCTTTTTCTTTTCCCGCGGCCGACCCGCCTCCCGTTCAGCGGCGCGCCGACCGCCCCGCGACGAAGGAGTCCGCACATGGCCCCGGGCACGATCACCGATCTCCGCTCCCGCATCGACCGCGTCGACGCCGAACTCGCCGCCCTGCTGGAGGAGCGCGCCCTGCTCGCCGCCGAAGTCCAGCGGCACAAGCCGGTGGGCGGCTTCGCCGGCCGCGACCCCGAGCGCGAACGCGCGCTCGTCGCCGCCATGGCACGGCACGCACCCCGCCTGGGCGCGCCCCGGCTGGCCCGCATCATGTCCGCCGTCATCGAGGCGGGCCTGGAAGCGGCCGAGGAAGAACAACGGGGCCCGCTCGCCGATCGGTGAGCCCGGCCCCTGTTCTCCAGATCATTGGGGGCTCGCGGCGCCGGTGAGGCGGGCCAGGCGTTCGCCGGCCCGCCGCGGGGAGCGCGCGTGGCGCCCGAGGGCGTGCCAGGGGTCGCCGCCGGCCGCCAGTTCCGCCAGGCGCCCAGGCAGGCTGCGCACCGACCACGCCCCGGCCGACCGCACCGCGTCGAGCTCCTCCCACCACAGCGGGGTGGCCACCGGCGCCCCCGGCAGCGCCCGCACGGCGTAGGGGGCGACCGAGTGCTGGGCGTAGGAGTTGCGCATCGTGTCGAGGAACAGCCGCCCGCCGCGCTTGTCCTTGCGCACCTCGGTGGTGAGGCGGCCGGGGTGGCGCCGCGCGGCGGCCCCCGCGATGCCGCGGGCCAGGTCGCGGACCGCGTCGATGTCCGCCTCCGGCCGCAGGGGCACCACCACGTGCAGCCCCCGCGATCCGGTGGTCATGATGTAGCAGGCCAGCCCCACCTCGGCCAGCACGTCGCGGACGTCATAGGCGGCCCGCCGCGCGGCGGCGAAGTCGTGGCCGGGCGGGTCGAGGTCGAAGATCATCCGGTCGGGCCGGCGCAGGGCCGCGGCCCGGGTGGTCCAGGGGTGCGGTGTGATCACGGCCTGATCGGCCAGCCACAGCAGGGTCGCGGTGTCGTCGCAGACCAGCATCGTGATCGGGCCGCCGTGCATGCGGTCGACGCGCACCCCCCGCAGCCACTCCGGCGCGTACTCCGGCAGGTTCTTCTGGAAGAAGCCGGGCGTACCGGAGGCGCCGGGATCGATGCCGTCGGGGAAGCGGTGCAGCGCCAGCGGCCGCCCCCGCACGTGGGCGAGCATGAACGGCGCCACCCGCCGGTAGTGCCCGGCCAGTTCCCGCTTGGTGACCCCGCCCGCGCCGAACAGCTCCTTGCCCGGCCGCCCGACGCCCACCCGGCGCCGCCCGGCGGAGAAGACCTCGACCCCCTCGCTCACCGCCCCGCCACCGCGCTGATCAGGACGCGTCCTGCTGTCCCAGCTCGCGGCCGGTGAGGGTGCGGCCCTCGTCGTCGGCGACCTGCTGGAGGCGGCGGCCGGTGCGCACCGACTCCGGGCTGCCGGCGACCGGGTGCCGTCGGGCGTCGGCCTCGTCGTCCTTGGCCTTGACCAGCAGCCACGCCTCCTCGGCTCCGGTGCGGAAGCGGCTCAGGGCGTAGCCGCCGCTGAGCTTCTCGCCGTCGAGGCGGAACGACACGTGCCCGTGCTCCAGCCCCTCGGCCATGGTCAGGTCGCGGTCGCGCTTGTGCGTGGTGTTGGTGTAGGTCCCGGTGTCCCACACCAGGACCGTCCCGCCGCCGTACTCGCCCGCCGGGATGCTGCCCTCGAAGTCCGCGTAGTCGAGCGGGTGGTCCTCGGTGGGCACGGCCAGCCGCTTCTCGCGGGGGTCGGTCGAGGGGCCCTTGGGCACGGCCCAGGACCGCAGCACGCCGTCGACCTCCAGGCGGAAGTCGTAGTGGTCGCGGCGGGCCACGTGGTGCTGGATGACGAAGATCGGCCGGCCGCCGGCACCGTCGGGGTGCCCCGCCGACCCGTGCGGCTCGCGCGTGCGCGCGAAGTCGCGCTTGCGGTCGTAGTCCGACAGCCTGCCCCGGTCGTCGCGCGCGTCCATGGCACCCCCTGCCGCCGCTGTTGCGCCGTTCCCCCGGCGGCTACCCGCGAGGGCTCGGGCCTATGCGGGGCCGTCGTGCCGGGACCACCACAGCGCGAAGCGGAGGACCGCGAGCCCGGTCCGCACCAGCGCCATCGCGAGCCGGAACCATTCACAGCGCCGTTCCGGCCGCGGCGCATCACCCCCACGGACCATCTCTCCCCCTCATCGCCCACGATCGCCCGGCACCGTGTGTGTCCGGACATGTGCGTTCCGTACCCACTCGAGGAGTGCGATATTCGTACTCGTGTTCGATGAGTCCGCCAAGGTGCGCCCCAGAGGGGACCGGGGCGCACCGGTGACCCGAAACGGTCAGGCGCGCAGGTCCAGCCAGACCAGCCGGTGGTCCGAGGCGGCGCCGGCCGCCGGCGACCGCGGGTCCGCCACCGTCGGCCAGTACACGCCGGTCCCGCGCACCGGGAGGCCGCGCGAGGGCAGCACATAGTCGACGCGCAGGTTCCCGGGGGCAGGGTCGTCGCCGAAATCGGCGGTGTCGAGGGCCGGATCGCCCGCGTGGTCCTCGTTGGCGCCGCCCTGGAGCCGGGCCGCCTCGGCCCCGCCCTCACTGCCGGGCCGCACCGCGCCGTTGACCCGGCGCGCCTCGAGCAGCTGCGCGACGGCCCCGGGGTAACCGTCGCCGTCCTCCGGGTCGGCGTTGAGGTCGCCCGCCACCACGAACTTCTCGCCGGGCGCCAGCCCGCCCTGCGTGCCCGCGTCGTCGTAGATGTAGCCGCTCTCGCGCGGGTCCACGTAGTCGGCCCAGAAGCGGATCTCGTCGTGGTTGCGCAGGACGTTGCGCTGCTCGGGGCCGTCGAAGCTCGGCGGTGTGGGGTGGGCGGCCAGCAGGTGCACGGTCTCGCCCCGGCCGGTGCGCACTGGGACGTCCCAGTGGCTCTTCGACGACAGCCGCAGCGCTTCCAGCTCCTCGTCGGAGTAGAAGCCCTCCCCGGTGGCGGGGTCGGTGGGCAGCAGCGCGCCGGGCATGTCCGCCCAGCGGAACGTCTGGAAGGTGCGGACGGCTTCGGTGTCGATGGGGTAGCGGGAGAAGACGGCCATCCCGTACTGGCCCGGGAACGCGCCGAACCCGAACGCGTCCTCCGCGTAGCCCGGCGCGCCCGGCTCCGTCACGGCGGAGCCGTTGTTGTCCAGGTCCATGCCCGAGGCGACCCCGGTGTTCACGGGCGCGCTGTAGCGGTACGGGTAGTCGATCGGGTCGGCGCCGTTCTGCCCCTCGGCCAGGTAGTTGTCCTGGAACAGGCGCGCCGCCCGGCCCTGTTCGTCGTGGTCGAACTCGTTGACCAGCAGCACATCGGGGCGGTTGCGCTGGATGACCTCGGCCACGGCCCGCGCCTGGGCGTCATCGGGGGTCGAGAGGTCGTCGATCAGCCCGCCCTCGTCCGGCCGGTTCAGCGCGGCGTTGAACGTCGCGAAGCGCACCTGCGCCCCGCCGCCCTCCTGCGCGGAGTCG
>NZ_JBHSBH010000014.1:0-61638 GCF_042650565.1 Nocardiopsis sediminis | reverse complement strand
CCGCCGCCGAGGCGGCGAGCAGGGCCGTCGCAAGGACGCGTGAGGCGGCGGGCGGTGGGCGCAGTCGCATGGGGGGACCTTTCCTCGATCGGGTGGCCGCAGCGGGCCGGCCCACCCAGGGTGCCCTCCCGGGCGGCGGATCGGGAGGCCGCCGGGTGAACATCGCGTACCGGATGGCGCGGTCCCGGCCGTTCCGGCCGCCTCCCGTGTCAGGCGGGCAGGCCGATGCGCTGGAACTCGTGGCTCATCTCCACCGTGCGGAACCCCAGTGCCACATTGACGGCCAGCATGGGCCCGTTGCCCTCGGCGTTCCAGGTGTGCACGTGCGTCCGGCCGCCGGCGAGGCGGCCGAGCAGTTCGAGGTTGCGGACCTTGAGGGCGGCGCTCAGCCGGCGCCCGCGGTGCTCGGGCATGACCAGCGTGTCGTCCTGGTAGACGATGCCGGGCACGTGATCGGGAACGTCGAGGAGGGTGTAGCCGGCCGGATCGCCGTCGGCGGTGAGAGCGGCGGTGACGATGAGGGTCTTCCCCTCCGCCTTCTCGCGCCGCTCGGCGGCGCGCACGCGTTCCGGGGGCCACGTGGTGGGCGCCTGGTCGAGGTCGCCCGCGGGGACATCGGTCTCCATGACCCCGCGCATCCGGGAGTAGGCGCCGAGGTGCTCATCGGGGCACGCGCCCACCCACGAGACCGTTGTCAGCCCCGCTGTCGCCAGGATCGCGCCGGCGTCGACCGCCGAGACGACGTCGGGGGTGAGCGGCAGGTCGAGCACCGAGTGCTTCTCGCACAGCGCGCTGGTGAACCCGTTGCGCAGGGCGAACCGCGCGCCTTGGCTGGTGTCGTGGCCCGCGCCCGGCGCGAGGCCCACCTCGCAGGTGAGCGTCGTCCGTCCGTTCTCGGCGGCCACCGCGTACGCGTGCGCCAGCAAGGCCGAGCCGTGGCCGCGTCCCCGCAGGCCGGGGCGGACGTTGAGGTCGATGCTCATGGTGTGCGCGTTGCTGCGCAGGGGCATGTGCACCCAGAGCGTGCCCACGACCTCGCCGTCGTCGACGGCCGCGTAGGCGCGATCGTCGTATAGGTCGTCGGTCCGGTTCAGCTTCACCCGGCACTCCTCGAACGCATCGATCAGCGGCGCCGGCCGGCCCACGAGCGCGCCCTCGCGCATCGCGGCGTACCAGGCGCTCAAGGCGGCCTCGTCCGCCGGATCGATCCGCCGAACCGCGGGCACCGTCACCGTCATCGTCGTCTCCCTGGCCGTTGTGCGGTCGCTCCCTGTTATGGCCCACCGGGCCGTGCCGGGGCAACCGGTTTTCCGGCGGGCCCCTCGTGTGGCCGACCCCTTGACCGACCATCGTTAGCGATATATCGTCGAGCTATCTCGATAAGAGATCGTGTATCGCCAATCGATCGCAACCGATCGCAATCGATCGGGGGAATCAGGAGGACACCATGACCGCGATGTCGATGCCCTGGTCCTGGGGCGGCGGACGCCCCGACGACCGAGCGTCCCGGAACCCGGGAACCGGCGGCTGGGACGCGCCCGCACCCGACAACGACGAGCCCGCGCGCCGCGGCCGCAGAGAGGCGCGGCGCGCGGCGCGGCGGGCCTGGGCCGAGGCCGGCGGCCCCTGGGGGCCGTGGAACGCCATGGGCGGCCCCGGCGACCACCACCCGGGCTGGCACCCGCCGCACCCGACGCCACCGCCGCACCCCCCGCAGCCGCCCCGGCCGCCGCACTGGGGAGGCGGGGCGCCCTTCGGGCCGGGAGGGCCGTTCGGCCCCTTCGGCGGCGGGCACCGGCACCGCCGGGGCGGCGGCCCGCGCGCCCGCCGCGGCGACGTGCGCACGGGCATCCTGCTGCTGCTCGCCGAGGAGCCGCGCAGCGGCTACGAGATCATCCGCGAAGGCAAGGAGCGCAGCAACGGGGCCTGGCGGCCCAGCCCCGGGTCGGTCTACCCCATGCTCCAGCAGCTGGAGGACGAAGGGCTCGTCCGCCCGGCCGAGAACGCCGGAGGCGGGCGCCGCAGGCCCTTCGAGCTGACCGACGAGGGCCACGGCTACGTCGAGCAGAACGCGGCCGACCTCACCGCGCCGTGGGAGAGCGTCGCCGAGGAGTACGAGGACTCCCAGGCGCGCTACGCCGAGATCGCGGCGCTGGCCTACCAGCTCTCCGCCGCGGCCGCGCAGGTCGCCCAGGCGGGCACCGACGACCAGCTCGACCAGGCCAAGCGGCTCCTGGCCGAGACCAAACGCGGTCTCTACCGCATCCTCGCCGAGGACGACCGCGCCGAGGACGCCGACGCAGCCGCGGAGGACGACGGCTCCTGACCGGGGCCCGTTCGGCCGGGGGCGGGGGCGGCAGCGGGGGCGCTGTCCCCGCCCCCGCGGCCGTTGAGAACGGGCTCACTCCCCGACGGTGCCGTCCGCCAGTTCGCGCAGGATGTCCAGGTGCCCGTTGTGCCGCGCGGTCTCCTCCACCATGTGCACCAGCACCCACCGCAGCGTCACCGGCCGGGGGTCGGAGCCGGAGACGCGGGCCGCGCTCCCCAGTTCCAGCCGCGCCGTGATCTCGCGTGACCGCGCGCACTGCGCCCCGTACTCCGTCAGCAACTCGCCCAGCGGCGCGTGGGCGCCCAAGCGCCATTCGGCGTCGATATCGTCGGGGGTATAGGGTCCTTGATCGGGCAGGCCGAGGAGGCGCACTTCGAACCAGAAGTGCTCGACCCAGCGTAAATGCGCGACGACCCCGCCGATCGAGGTCAAGGGGGACGAGGCCAGGGGCGCCGCCCCTGCGTGCTCGGCGGCCAGGCCCGCGCACTTCTCCCACACCGTCGCCCGATGCCAGTCCAGCCACGATGTGAGCATGGTGCGCTCATCCGCGGAGAAAGGCGGGTCCACACGGTGCGGGGCGTTCGTCGTGTTCGTCATCGGGCCATTGTCGGCAGGCGCCGGGACGGGGACCACCGGTTTTCGCCGGTGGGGCCGCTGCCGGCGGGCACAGGGGGAAGGGATCGGGGAGCGCAGTGACGGGAAGAGGCGACGCACCCGCCCCCACGGTGCGCAGGCGTATCGCCGTGGGCGCCGCCGTTGCGGCGGCGATCGCGGCCCTCGGCATCCCGCTGGGCCTGCTGTGGTGGCTGGTCGCCCCGCGGCCTGACGTCACCGTGGTCACCGGCGGCGACACCATGCCCTACCCGGTGTCGGAGTCGATGTTCGCCATGGACGGCTCCTACGCGCTGATCATGATGGTCACCGGGATCGCCACGGGCTACTGCGCCTACCTGGTCCAATACCGGCTGGCCGTGCGCGACCACACCGACCTGCGGCTGACCTGCCTGTTCGCGACCGCCGGCGGCGCCCTCGCGGGTTCGGTGATCGCCTGGCGCCTGGGCGTCCTGCTCGACGCCGCCGAGTTCGGCCGCGCCCTCGACCAGGCCGCCCCGGGCGACCTCATCCGCTCCGGCCTGCGGCTCGAGGCGCTGAGCGCGCTCGTGGTTTGGCCGTTCGTCGCCGTGCTCCAGTACGGCCTGTTCGACGGCGTGAGCCTATGGCGCCGCGACCTCCCCGTCCAGCGAGCCGAACTCGACGCCGAGGCCTTCCCGGCGGACCACCCCGGAGCCGCCGCGACCGGCCCCGAGGAGCCCAGCGGGCCCGGTACCCCGGCCGACGGCCCTACCCGGGACCCCTCCCGCTGACCACCGGTCCCCGGACCACCGCGAGCACGCGGCAGGGACGACGGGGGCAACCGCGGCCGGGCAGGGGACCACGAAGCCCCTCCGGCACGGGCGAGCAGTGGTCCGCGCGGTTCGGTGCCCCGGGTTCACTCATTCATGGCCGGGCCGGCGGCTCCCGGGGGTGGAGGCGGCGCCGCCCCAGCCGCCGTTGCGGCCGTCGACGGTGAAGTCGCCGCCCAGGCCGGAGCCGGGGCCGCCCACCGCCCGTCCGCAGGCGGCGGCGAAGGAGCGCACGAGCCCGAACTCACGCAGTCCGCCCTCCGGGAACGGGCACAGCCCGCCGGGGCGCCCGCGCAGGGCGCGGAACCCGATGAGGGCCGTCGCCCGCAGGGCGGCGTCGACCGGGTTCGCCCCCGGGGAGCCCGTGCGGGCCTCGGCCAGCAGCGCGTCGCCCGCCAGGGTGCGCGGCCCCAGCCCGCCCCCGGTCAGCCGGTAGACGCCGAACAGCGCGAACCACCCGCCGAACAGGCCCAGCGCGCACAGCAGCTCCGCCCGCGCCGCGCTCGCCGGTGCCGCTGCGGCCGTGGCGGCAACGGCCGCGGTCACGGCGCCGGGCATGCCGCCGATGCACCGGTCGGTCAGGTGCAGCAGGAACGGGTAGGCCAGGAGGAGCAGCCCGAAGACCACCGTCCGGGCGCCGGACCACCCGCCCGACGGCAGGATCGCCGACACCAGCGCGCATCCGCCCGCTACCACGCCCGCCGCGCCGATGAGCGCCTGGAGGATCCAGGCGGCGCGCCGGACCACCCGCATCCACCGCATCCGCTCCGGTGGGAAGAGCAGCCCGAGCCGGCGCAGCCGCCAGAGCAGGGCCACCGTGGGGTCGCCCTTGCCGGCGGCGGACACCAGCTGGTCCGCGGGCACCGTGCGGTCGTCGGGCAGCCGGGCGTCGAGCAGCCGCGTGAAGGGGGCGGGGGAGAGCGGACGGGGCGCCGGTCCGCCCTCGGTGTGCCGGGGACGGGCCACCGCTCCGTGCCCGTGGGCGACGGCGCGGCCGGTCAGGTACAGCTCGGCCAGGGCGACCTCCCCCAGCCGCTGAGCGCCCCCGGCGAGCATGCCGAGCTCGAAGGGGCTCAGCTCCAACGGACCGACGGGCGGCCGCAGCGGACCGCCGGCCCTGATTCGCGCGTAGCGGTGGCGCGTCAGCGCGTAGCAACAGGCGATGGCGGCGTAGCACAGCGTCAAGCCGAGTACGACCGCCCCGACCATCGTGCCTCCTAGTGCACCCGTCCGCCGCAGCGTCCCCCCACGGTAGATCCGCAACAGCGCCCCGACAAGGGGCGATCGACCGGCTACAAGGGGTCATCGTAGACGCCACGCGGCACATCCGGCCGGACCGCGCCCGCCGGGAGGCGCCTTCGCCGGTGTGAGCGAGTGGTGGCCGCGGCGGCAGGCCGTTGGTGCGGGGTGCCTGCGAAGTCTGTGCACGACCGGTGTACCGCCGCGAGGGGTCCGGCGATGGCCGGGGCAGGAGGTCATTGTCGAGGCGCGCAGCGGGTCCGGCCGGACTGTCGCGGGCTCCAGAGGGTGACGACCCTGGCCTGGAGCGAGGGCGTCCCCTGGCTCACGACGAGCCGGGACCCGCCCCTTCCCAGGCGGTCCTCGGTGGCGGGAACGGACGGGGCGCGCGCCCGGCGCGGCACCTCTCACCCTGCGGCGATGGGCCCGGTGGTGGCGCCGGTGAGGTGGATGAGGTCGGCGGGGGAGAGCTCCATTTGGAGGCCGCGGCGGCCTGCCGACACGTACACGGTCGCGTGCGTGGTGGCCGACGCGTCGATGACCGTCGGCAGGCGCTTGCGCTGGCCCAAAGGGCTGATCCCGCCCCGGACGTAGCCGGTGGTCCGCTCGGCCGCCTTCGGGTCGGCCATCGTGGCCTTCTTCCCGCCCGCCGCCGCTGCCAGCGCCTTGAGGTCCAGGCTCGCGCTGACGGGCACCACCCCGACCGTGAGGGCGCCGTCGACCTCGGCGACCAGGGTCTTGAACACCCGACCCCGCTCGACGCCCAGCGCGTCGGCGGCCTCCTCGCCGTAGGACGCCCCGCCGTCGCCGGACGCCTCGTAGGGGTGCAGGGTGAACCCGATCTTCGCGCGCCCGGCCGCGACCGTCGCCGGGGTGCCCTTCCCGCTCACAGGTGTCCTCTCTACTCCCGGCCGCGGGCCGGGTCCGGGGGTGGCCGGGATCAGTTGAGGCTGACCGACCGGCTCATGAACTGCCCGGCGGGCAGTGTGGGCAGCGAGCTCAGCACGCGGTTCTCGCGGCGCAGCAGCCCGGCGGCCATCTCCAGGCGCGCGGCGGCGTGGTCGGCCTCCAGCAGCAGCTGCTTGTCCCGCTGATCGACGATCATCGCAGCGGAGACCGCGTAGGACAACGGCAGGGGGCCCGCCGGCAGCTCCGAGGGCGGATCGGTCGGCACGCCGACCCGCTTCAGCCGCTCGCAGTAGACGCCGAAGAGCCGCCCCACGTGCTCGGCGTGCCCGTCGGCGTCCAGCCCCACCGCATCGGGGATGGGGGTGGTGTCCGCGCGCGGGTAGGGGTGGTCGTCGTCGGCGGGCCACACCTCCTCGACCCGGAACCGCGAGCCGCCCTCGACCATGAGGTCGAAGCGGCCGTCGCGGTGGCCGCGCACGGTGCGGATCTCGGCGACGCAGCCGACCGCGGAGAGCTGGTGGGCGGAGCCGGAGCCCACCTCGTGGCCCAGTTCGATGCCGACGATCCCGAAGGAGCGCGCGTCCTCGGCGGGCAGGTCCAGCAGCTCGGTGATGAGGCGACGGTACCGCGACTCGAACACGTGCAGCGGCAGCGTCCGGCCGGGGAACAGGACGCTCCCCAGCGGGAACAGCGGTAGCCGGTTGGGCATCCCCCAAGTATGCCCAACCCGGCGGCGGGGGCGGAGCGGGGCCGCGCCGCCCCCGCCGGAGGCCGGGAGACCGCGGCACCCGCGGTGTCGTGGCTCGCTCAAGGCCGCCCGAGACGTCGGGGAGCAGGGGCGGGAGACCCGCGGGCCCGGCCGTGTCGCGGGCCTGCTCAAGGCCGCCCGCCACGTTCGGGAGCGCAGTCAGGAGACCGCGGGACCCGCCGTGTCGTGGGCCGGTCCGGGGCCGCCCGCCACGTCGGGCATCTCGCGTGCGACCCAGGTCTCGATGTCGAAGAGGTCGGCCGCGCCGCGCTCGACGATGTTGAGCAGGGTCGTCATCGTCGCGACCTCCTCGACCTGCTCCTGGAGGAACCAGTTGAGGAACTGCTCGCCGGTGTAGTCGTGCTCCTCACGGGCGACACGCGCCAGCAGCTGGATCTGCTCGGTCACCTGGCGCTCTTGGCGCAGCGCCAGGGCCACGAGCTCGCGCGGCTCGCTGAAGTCGGTCTGGATTTCGCCGATACCCGGAATGTTGGGGGCTACCTCATTGTCGATGAGGTAGCGCACCATCATGGTGGCGTGGTCGCGCTCCTCCAGCGATTGCCGGTAGAAGACGCGGGCGAGCTGCTGGAGGTCGCGGTCGTCGAACCACGCGGCCAGCGCGAAGTACTGGTGTGATGCGGTGAACTCGTGTCCCACCTGGTCCAACAGTAGGCGGTGGAACTTCGACAGCCCGTGCTCGGGGGTTCTCGTTGGCGCATTCATGTTCTCCACGATAACTCAGGACAATGGCCTGGTCGATGAATGAAAAGGTAATGCCGAACACCAAGGCAAGCCTTTTCGAAGCATTATTAGGTTAGGTGTCCCAAAGTTAGGCGTGGCTTATTGGGCGGATTTATGTCGACGTCTTTACGTGCCCGTGCCCGGGCACGCCCGGCCCCCGTGCCGCACGCCCGCCGGCGCCGCCCGCCAAGAGCGCGGCCCGGCCGGCGCGCCCCGGGCGCGTCGCGCCGTGCGATGCCCCCGGTGAACACGGCCACCACCGGGTCTGACGTGCCGCAGGACCCCTAGAATGGGCGCGTGATCTCCCGAATCGATCTCCGAGGAAACCCAGGCGACCCGCGCGACCTGCTCCCGCGCCCCGAGCTGGACATCGAGGCCGCGCTCGACAAGGTCCGGCCGATCTGCGAGGACGTCCGCCATCGCGGCTCCGAGGCGCTGTTCGAGCTGGCCGAGCGGTTCGACGGCGTCCGCCCCGCCGCCCTCAGAGTCCCCCGGGAGGACATCGACGCTGCCCTGGCCGGGCTCGACCCCGATGTGCGCGCGGCCCTGGAGGAGTCCATCCGCCGCGCCCGCCTGGTCCACGCCGCCCAGCGCCGCAGCGACACCACCACCCAGGTGGTCCCCGGCGGCACCGTCACCGAGCGGTGGGTGCCCGTCGGCCGCGTCGGCCTGTACGCGCCCGGCGGCCGTGCGGTCTACCCCTCCAGCGTCATCATGAACGTCGTGCCCGCCCAGGAGGCCGGGGTCGCCTCGCTGGCCGTCGCCTCACCGCCCCAGGCCGAGTTCGGCGGCCTGCCGCACCCCACCGTCCTCGCTGCGTGCGCGCTGCTCGGCGTCGACGAGGTCCACGCCGTCGGCGGCGCCCAGGCCGTCGCCATGTTCGCCTACGGCACCGCCGACTGCGCGCGCGCCGACATGGTCACCGGCCCCGGCAACATCTGGGTGGCCGCCGCCAAGCGGCTGCTCAAGGGCGTCATCGGCATCGACGCCGAGGCCGGGCCCACCGAGATCGCCATCCTCGCCGACGACACCGCCGACCCCGGCTACGTCGCCGCCGACCTCATCAGCCAGGCCGAGCACGACGTCGTCGCCGCCTCCGTCCTGGTCACCCCCTCTGTGGAGCTCGCGGGCAGGGTCGAATCCGAGCTCGCCGCCCGCGTCGCCGCCACCCGCCACCGCGACCGCGTCGCCGAGGCGCTGGGCGGGCGCCAGTCGGGCATCGTGCTCGTCGACGACCTCGACCACGGCCTCGCCGTGGTCGACGCCTACGCCGCCGAGCACCTCGAGGTGATGACCGCCGACCCCGCCGCCGTGGCCGCCCGCGTGCGCAACGCCGGGGCGGTCTTCGTCGGCGCCTACTCCCCGGTGTCCCTCGGCGACTACTGCGCGGGCTCCAACCACGTGCTGCCCACCGGCGGCAGCGCCTTGCACTCCTCCGGGCTCAGCGTGCAGACCTTCCTGCGCGGCATCCACGTCATCGACTACGACCGCGACGCGCTCGCCGAGGTCGCCCGCCGCGTCGTCGCCCTCGCCGAGGCCGAGGACCTGCCGGCCCATGGCGAAGCCGTCACCGCCCGCGTGGGCGGCGCCGCCGCGGCCGCCGTCGCCGCGCACACCGTCACCACCGGGGGGAACGCGTGACCGAGACCGGCACCGAGATCAGCATCGACGACCTGCCCATCCGCGACGACCTGCGCGGACGCAGCCCCTACGGCGCCCCGCAGCTCGACGTCCCGGTGGCGCTGAACACCAACGAGAACCCCTACCCGCCCTCCGAGCGGCTGGCCGGGGCGCTGGCCGGCGCGGTCGCCGCCACCGCGGCCGGGCTCAACCGCTACCCCGACCGCGACGCCGTCCGGCTGCGGGCCGGCCTGGCCGCCTACCTCGGCCACGGCCTCGACACCCGCGGCGTGTGGGCGGCCAACGGCTCCAACGAGGTCCTCCTCCAGATCCTCCAGGCGTTCGGCGGCCCCGGCCGCACCGCCATGGGCTTCGAGCCGTCCTACTCCATGCACCCCATCATCACGGGTGTCACCGGCACCGGCTGGAGCCCGCAGCAGCGCGGGCCCGGCTTCGGCATCGACCCCGATGCCGCGGTCGCCGCCATCACCCGCGAACAGCCCGACATCGTCTTCCTGACCTCGCCCAACAACCCCACCGGGACGGCACTTCCGCTGGAGGTCATCGAGCGCGTCGCCGCCGCCGCGCCCGGCATGGTCGTCGTCGACGAGGCCTACGCGGAGTTCCGCCGCGAGGGCACCCCCAGCGCCCTGTCGCTGCTGCCCGACCACCCGCGGCTGATCGTCACCCGCACCATGTCCAAGGCGTTCGCCCTGGCCGGCGCCCGCGTCGGCTACCTCGCCGCGCACCCCGCTGTGGTCGACGCCCTTCAGCTGGTCCGGCTGCCCTACCACCTGTCGGCGGTGACCCAGGCGGTCGCCGCGACCGCCCTGGACTTCGCCGACGAACTCCTCGGCGCCGTCAAGCAGCTGCGCGAGGAGCGCGACTCCCTCGTCGCCTGGCTGCGCGACCGCGGCCACGCGGTCGCCGACTCCGACGCCAACTTCGTCCTCTTCGGCGAGTTCGCCGACCGCTCCGCCGTCTGGCGCGGGCTGCTCGACCACGGCGTGCTCATCCGTGAGGTCGGCCCGCCCGGGTGGCTGCGCGTCACCGTCGGCACGCCCGACGAGATGGCCGCCTTCCGCACCGCGCTGACCGGGGTCACGGCCGGCGGCGGCCAACCCTGAGCCCGGCCCACCGCCCACACCGCCACACCACCAGGAGAGCACCAGCCCCATGAGCCGCACCGGCCGCGTCGAACGCACCACCAAGGAGACCAAGGTCGCCGTCGAGATCGACCTCGACGGCACCGGCACCGCCGACATCGCCACCGGCGTGGGCTTCTACGACCACATGCTCGACCAGCTCGCCAAGCACGGCCTGTTCGACCTCACCGTGCGCACCGAGGGCGACCTGCACATCGACGCCCACCACACCATGGAGGACACCGCCCTCGCCCTGGGCGCGGCCTTCCGCGAGGCGCTGGGCGACAAGGCCGGCATCCGCCGGTTCGCCGACGCCAAGGTGCCCCTCGACGAAGCGCTCGCCGAGGTCACCGTGGACGTCTCGGGCCGCCCCTACCTGGTGCACAGCGAACCCGAGGGCATGGCGCCCATCATCGGCCGCGACTACGACACCACCATGACCCGGCACATCTTCGAGTCCTTCGTCGCCCAGGCCCGCGTGGCCCTGCACGTCCACGTGCCCTACGGCCGCAACGCCCACCACATCGTCGAATGCCAGTTCAAGGCGTTCGCGCGGGCGCTGCGGTTCGCCTGCGAGCGCGACCCCCGCGTCACCGGCGTGCCCTCCACCAAGGGCGCCCTCTGATGGAGGACCTGGGGGCGATCCTCCTCCTGGCCCTGGGCGGGATCCTGGCCGGGGGGACCTACTCGATGTGGAAGGTCAACGTCTACATCGCCGTCGCGCTCGCCCTGTGCGCCGTGCTCGCCGTCGCCGGGGGCGTCCTCCGGCTCGGCTACCTGCCCCTCTGACCCCGCCCCACCGGGCACCCACCCCGCACCCCGACCCACGAAAGGCGGCCCCCGTGCAGCACCGCGTCGTCATCCTCGACTACGGATCGGGCAACCTGCGCTCCGCGCAGCGCGCAGTGGAGCGCACCGGCGCCCACGTCACCGTCACCGACGACCCGCACGCCGCCCTCGACGCCGACGGCCTCATCGTCCCCGGGGTCGGCGCCTTCGACGCGTGCATGCGCGGCCTGCGCGGGGTCGGCGGCGACCGGATCATCGGAAAGCGGCTCGCCGGCGGCCGGCCCGTGCTGGGCATCTGCGTGGGCATGCAGGTCCTGTTCGAACGGGGCGTCGAACACGGGGTGGCCACCGACGGCTGCGGCGAATGGCCGGGCACCGTCGAGCGCCTGCACGCCCCGATCGTCCCGCACATGGGCTGGAACACCGTGGACGTCCCCGGCGGCTCCCGGCTGTTCGCGGGCATCGACCCCGGCGAGCGCTTCTACTTCGTGCACTCCTACGGCGTGCTCGACTGGACGCTCACCCCCGACAGCCCCTACATCACCCCGCCCCTGGTCACCTGGAGCACCCACGGCACCCCGTTCGTCGCCGCCGTCGAGAACGGGCCCCTGTGGGCCACCCAGTTCCACCCCGAGAAGTCCGGCGACGCCGGCGCCACCGTCCTGGCCAACTGGGTCGCGACCCTCTGAGCGGGCTCCCCGCACGCGTCCGGCCCCATCAACGAAGGTCCAACGATTCGCATGCCCACCACCCTCGAACTCCTCCCGGCCGTCGACGTCGCCGGCGGCCAGGCCGTCCAGCTCGTCCAGGGCAAGGCCGGATCCGGCGGCCGCTACGGCGACCCCCTCCAGGCCGCCCTGGGCTGGCAGAACGCCGGCGCCGAATGGATCCACCTCGTCGACCTCGACGCCGCCTTCGGGCGCGGCCACAACCGGGAGCTGCTGACCGGCATCGTGGGCTCCCTCGACGTGCGCGTGGAGCTGTCGGGCGGCATCCGCGACGACGAGTCGCTGGAGGCGGCCCTGGCCACCGGCTGCACCCGGGTCAACATCGGCACCGCCGCGCTGGAGAACCCCGAGTGGTGCGCGAAGATCATCGCCGACCACGGCGACCGCATCGCCATCGGCCTGGACGTGCGCGGCACCACCCTGGCCGCGCGCGGCTGGACCCGCGACGGCGGCCACCTCTTCACCACCCTCGACCGCCTCGAGGCCGAGGGCTGCGCCCGATACGTCGTGACCGACGTCAACAAGGACGGCACCCTCAAGGGCCCCAACCTCGACCTGCTGCGCACCGTGTGCGAGCGCACCGACAAGCCGGTGGTCGCCAGCGGCGGCGTGTCCAGCCTCGACGACCTGCGCGCCATCGCCACCCTCACCCCCCTCGGGGTCGAGGGCGCCATCATGGGCACCGCCCTCTACGAGGGCGCGTTCACCCTGGAGGACGCGCTGAAGGCGGTGAAGGGCGCGTGAGCCTCGCCATCCGCGTCATCCCCTGCCTCGACGTCGACGCCGGCCGCGTGGTCAAGGGGGTCAACTTCCAGAACCTGCGCGACGCCGGCGACCCCGTCGCACTCGCCGCCCAGTACGACGCCGCGGGCGCCGACGAGCTCACGTTCCTCGACGTCACCGCCTCCAGCGGCGACCGCGAGACGACCTACGACGTCGTGCGCCGCACCGCCGGGCAGGTGTTCATCCCGCTGACCGTGGGCGGCGGGGTCCGCGCCGCCGCCGACGTCGACCGGCTGCTGCGCGCCGGCGCCGACAAGGTCGGCGTCAACACCGCCGCCATCGCCCGCCCCGAGCTGATCCGCGAGATCGCCGTCCGGTTCGGCAGCCAGGTGCTGGTCCTCTCCGCCGACGTGCGCCGCACCACCGGCGACACCACCACCGCCAGCGGCTTCGAGGTCACCACCCACGGCGGGCGGCGCGGCACCGGCATCGACGCCGTGGAGTGGGCCGCGCGCGCCGCCGAGCTGGGCGCCGGTGAAATCCTGCTGAACTCCATGGACGCCGACGGCACCAAGGCCGGCTTCGACCTGGAGCTCATCGGCGCCGTGCGCGCGGTCATCGACATCCCGCTCATCGCCAGCGGCGGCGCCGGGCAGGTCGAGCACTTCGCGCCGGCCGTCGACGCCGGCGCCGACGCCGTCCTGGCCGCCTCGGTCTTCCACTTCGGCGCGTTCACCATCGGCGACGTCAAGGCCGAGCTGCGCGCAAAGGGCCACGCGGTGCGTTAGACGACGGCCTGTCGCTCCGGGGGCGTGCCCGCCCCGTGTTCCCGGTTCCCAGGGGGCGCCCCGGCCGCACCCCCTGCTCCAGTGACACGCCACCCCCACCCGTCCCGCTTTCGCCCACGATGTCGCCCTCGCGTGGAATAGTGCGAAGAGGGCGGCTGCTGAACAGAAAAGAACTACGACCGCTCCGCCCCGCGGAGTAGGTTGTGTCCGCGTGCCGTCCCGTCATCGGATGGCACGTGTTCTTTGTGCGCGCTCTTCAGTGCGCGGTGGGTGAGGACCGAAGGGCAGGGTGGTGACGCATGGTCGCGGAGGACTCAGCGGACGGCGCGAAACCGGGCACGGCACAGGTGTTCGGACGCGGCATGCGCGTCTTGGGCGTGGCCATGCGCACCGAGCCCGGGGTGTTCGCCGTCGCGGTCGCCGGGGCCTCGCTGCACGCCGCCGTCACCGTCGGATCCGCCTCGGTCCTCGGTGGAATCACCGACGACGTCATCCTCCCGGCCTTCGCCGACGGCCGCACCACAGCGGCCGCCCTCGCCACCGCCGCCGCGCTGCTCCTGGGCGTCGGCGTCGCCAAGGCCCTCGGCCTGGCCGCCCGCCGCCTCTTCGCCGGCCTCATGCAGTTCCGCATGCAGGCCCGCTACCGGCGCGAGGTGTCGCGCACCTACCTGCGCCTCCCGCTGTCCTGGCACCACCGCCACCCCACCGGCCAGCTGCTGTCCAACGCCAACGCCGACGTCGAAGCCTCCTGGCAGCCCCTCGCACCGCTGCCCATGGCCGTCGGCGGTGTGGTCATGCTCGCCGTCGCCGCCGTGGCCATGATCCTCACCGACCCCGTCCTCGCCCTCGTCGCCCTGGTCGTCTTCCCCGTCCTGGCCGCCGTCAACGTGGCCTTCCAGCGCCGGGTGACCCCCATGGCCACCCGCGCCCAGGCGCTGCGCGCCCAGGTCAGCGAGGTCGCCCACGAGTCCTTCGACGGCGCCCTGGTCGTCAAGACCCTCGGCCGCGAGGACACCGAGACCGAGCGCTTCACCGTCGCCGCCCACCGCCTGCGCGACGCCCAGATCCAGGTCGGCCGCATGAGATCGGTGTTCGACCCGATCATGGAGGCCCTGCCCAACTTCGGCGTCCTCGCCGTCCTGCTCATCGGCTCCTGGCGGCTGTCGGCCGGCGCCATCGCCCCCGGCGACCTTGTGCAGATCTCCTTCCTGTTCACCCTGCTCGCCATGCCCATCCGCTCCTTCGGCTGGATCCTGGGCGACCTCCCCCGCGCCGTCGTGGGCTGGGACCGGGTGCAGGCGGTCCTGTCCGCATCGGGCGGGATGGAGCACGGCGACGCCGCCGTCGCCGGCCGCGGCGGGGTGCGGGTCGGCCTGCGCGACGTCTCCTTCTCCTACGAGGACGGCTACGACCCCGGCCACGACCCCGCCGCATCCTCCGGCCGCGACCTCGCCGCCGCCGGCCCCGCCGGGGACACCGCCCGCACCACCGTCCTGCACGGGGTCGACGCCGACTTCGCCCCCGGCCGCACCGTGGCCCTCGTCGGCCCCACCGGATCGGGCAAGTCCACCCTGACCACCCTGCTCATGCGCCTGGTCGACCCCGACACCGGGACCGTGACCTACGACGGCACCGACGTCCGCGACCTCGCCAAGGGAGAGATCGCCCGCGTCGCCGCCCTCGTCCCGCAGTCCACCTTCGTCTTCGAGGACACCGTCCGCGACAACGTCACCCTGGGCGCCGGCATCGACGACGCCCGGGTGTGGGCGGCCCTGCGCCTGGCGCGCGCCGACTCCTTCGTCGCCGCCCTGCCCGACGGCCTCGACACCCGCCTCGGCGAGCGCGGGACCACGCTGTCCGGCGGCCAGCGCCAGCGCCTCGCCCTGGCCCGCGCCGTCGTCCGCCGCCCCCGCCTGCTCATCCTCGACGACGCCACCTCGGCGGTCGACCCGCAGATCGAGGCGCAGATCCTGGCCGGGCTGCGCGACACCGAACTGGCCGCCACGGTCATCGTGGTCGCCTACCGGCGCGCCACCATCGAACTCGCCGACGACGTCGTCTACATGGAGCGGGGCACCATCACCGACCGCGGCACCCACGAGGAGCTGCTCGCCCGCTCCCCGGGCTACAACCGGCTGGTCACCGCCTACGAGCGGGCCGCCGCCGAGTCCGCCGAGCCCACCCCCGAGGTTGCGGCCCACCACGAGGCGCCCCCGATCGCCGTCGAGGCGGCCCTGCCCGTGCCACCCGACGGCACCGATGAGACCGAGGAGATCGCGCGATGAGCGCCCCCGCGACCACCACCCGCGAGCGCGGCCCCGCCGACGGCGCACCCGCCGAGGAGGCCCCGGCGCTGCACCGCTCGACCGACTCCGCGATCGGCACCATCCGCCGCGGCCTGCGGCTGTCCCCGGAGTTCGGCCGCGGGCTGGGCCTGACCCTGCTCTTCGCCGTCGCCGCCACCGCCGGCAAGGTCATCGTGCCCATCGCCGTGCAGCAGATCATCGACCGCGGCATCTCCGCCGGCGGCGCAGGCGTCGACCTGGGGTTCGTCGCCACCATGGTGACGGTGTGCGCCCTGCTGCTGCTCGCCACCATGGCCTGCTCCTACCTGATGAACTACCGGCTCTACCGGGCCACGGAGTCCGGCCTGGCCACGCTGCGCCGCAAGGCGTTCCGCCACGTCCACGACCTGTCGGTGCTCACCCAGAACAGCGAACGCAAGGGCGCCCTGGTCTCCCGGGTGACCTCCGACGTCGACCAGATCAGCACGTTCATGCAATGGGGCGGGCTGCTGCTGATCGTCAGCACCGGCCAGCTCCTGGTCGCCACCGTCCTCATGTCGGTCTACTCCTGGCAGCTCACCCTGCTGGTGTGGGTGTGCTTCCTGCCGCTGCTGTTCGGCGTGCGCTGGCTCCAGCGGCGGCTGTCGGCCGCCTACCTGAAGGTCCGCGAGCGCACCGGGGACATGCTCGGCGCCATCGGCGAGACCGTCATGGGCGCCGCCGTCATCCGCGCCCACGCCACCGAGGAGCGCACCGCCCGGCGCATCGACGACACCGTCCTGGCCACCCGGCGCGCCCAGGTGCGCGCGCAGCGCCTGTCCATGGCGGTCTCCCCGTTCGCCGAGCTGGTCGCGGCCCTGGGCAACGCCGCGGTCGTCGTCGCCGGCGTGCTGCTGGGCATCGGCGGCGACATCACCCCCGGTGAGCTGGTCGCCTTCCTGTTCCTGCTGACCCTGTTCGTCATGCCGATGATGATGGCCACGGAGATCTTCAACGAGGCGCAGAACGCCATCGCCGGCTGGCGGCGGGTGCTGGGCGTCCTGGACACCGTCCCCGACATCGCCGACCCCGGCGAAGCCGGGCGGGTGCTTCCGCGCGGCCCCGTGGGGGTGCGCTTCGACGGCGTCTCCTACGCCTACCCCGACGGGCCCACCGTGCTGGCCGGCGTCGACGAGGAGATCGCCCCCGGCACCCGGGTGGCGGTCGTCGGCGAGACCGGATCGGGCAAGACCACCTTCGTCAAGCTCCTCACCCGGCTCATGGACCCCGTCGAGGGCCGGGTACTGCTCGACGGCGCGGACCTGCGCGAGGTCGCGTTCTCGTCGCTGCGCAGCCGCGTGGTGATGGTCCCCCAGGAGGGGTTCCTCTTCGACAGCTCCCTGGGCGCCAACATCCGCTTCGCCCGGCCCGAGGCCACCGACGCCGAACTGGCGGCCGCCGTCCGCGAGCTCGGCCTCGCCGACTGGCTCGGCACCCTCGCCCACGGCCTCGACACCCCGGTCGGCCAGCGGGGCGAGTCGCTGTCGGCGGGGGAGCGGCAGCTCGTCGCCCTCGTGCGCGCCTACGTCGCCGACCCCGACCTGCTCGTGCTGGACGAGGCCACCTCGGCCGTCGACCCCGACACCGAGGTCCGCATCCAGCGCGCCCTGGACCGGCTCACCCGCGGGCGCACCTCGGTGACCATCGCCCACCGGCTCTCCACGGCCGAGGCCGCCGACGAGGTGTTCGTCTTCGACGACGGCCGGGTCGTCCAACGGGGCACTCACGGACAGCTGGTGGACCGGCCCGGCGTCTACGCCGACCTCTACGCCTCCTGGGTGCGCAGCTCGGCGTGAGCGGCGCGGGCCCCGGTGCGGGCCCGCAGCGGGACCCGTCAGACGCGGCGGCGCTTCCACCAGTGCGCGGCGAGCAGCTCGCCCACCACCGGCTCGGTGAGCAGCCGCACGTCGGGGTCGCCGTCGCCCAGGTAGCGCACGGCGGCCGCCGCGCCCTCCACCGCGCCGCCGACGGTGACCAGCGTGCCGTGCAGCTGGAGCAGGTGCTCGGCCACCCGGTCGTCGTAGTGCGATCCGGCGAACAGCAGCGCGCGGTAGTCGGTCACCGCCGCCAGATAGCGGTCGGTGTGCGACCACTCGCCCGACTCCGCCGCGTAGGCGGGCCGCACCGGCCCCTGGCGGATCGCCAGCGCCGCCTGCTGCGCCGATGCCAGCCGCTCCACCGGCGCCACCAGGTGGACGCCGTCGGGGGAGTCCAGAGCGGCGGCCACGCCCGGCACCCACGCCGGGGCGCGGTCGATCAGGTCGGCGATCGCGTTCGCCGCGCGGCGCAGGCCGCGCGTCAGGTCGCCGGTACCCGCCGCCGGCGCGCCCAGCCGGTGCCCGAGGAGCAGGAGCAGGGCCAGCGCGTTCTGGTAGGCGCGACACGCCAGCCCGCTGCGCTCGACGCCCGACATCAGCGGCACCAGGACATCGGCGTAGCGCGCCACAGGGGAGTCGGGGTCGGGGGTCAGCACGATGATCGCCGACCGCTCCACGTATTCGTCGAGCACCGTGCACAGCTCGCGCAGGCCCCCGCCCACCGACACCGCCACCACCAGCGTGTCCGGGCCCGGCGGCAGGGACCGCTCGGCCGCGGCGTACTCCGCGACCGCGCCCAGGCCCGCCAGCCGCATCCGGGCCGCAGCCGCTTCGCAGGCGTAGCGGGCGGCCCCCGTTCCCAGCAGCAGGATCCCCGCCGGTTCGTCGTCCACCAGGGCCGGCAGGGCGGAGAAGGGGTCGTGCCGGGCGAGGCGGTCGGCCAGCGCGGTCAGCGCGTCGGGTTTCGCCGCCAGGTCGGCGGCGAGCAGCTGGGCGGTCACGGGGCTCCCGGAAGTCGTCAATGGGTGGGCCGACGCCAGAGAACTCTAGTCAGCTCGCGAAGTGCGGGCCGCAGGCCGGCCGCCCCCGCCCCCCGCCACGGGGCGGGTATGGCCTTTGTCACCCGGGCGCCCTGGGGGCAACGGGTGCCCCCGCGGTGACCTTTGCCGAAGGCGCCATAGGCTGGAGGCATGAGCGTCAGCCTCCCCGGCAACGGCCCGGAGCCCGCAGCGGGCACCGGGCTCGACCCCGCCATCGCCGCGCGGCTCAAGCGCACCCCCGACGGCCTGGTGCCCGCCATCGTGCAGCAGCACGACACCGGCGAGGTGCTCATGCTCGCGTGGATGGACGACGAAGCGCTGCACCGCACGCTGACGACCCGCAACGCCACCTACTGGTCGCGCAGCCGCGGCGAATACTGGGTGAAGGGCGCCACCTCCGGGAACGTCCAGCACGTGGTCGCGGCCGCGCTCGACTGCGACGGCGACACCCTGCTCATCAAGGTCGACCAGACCGGCGGCGCCTGCCACACCGGCGACCGCACCTGCTTCGACGCCGCCCCGCTGCCGCTGGTTCCCGAGACGGGCGGGCCGACCCCGTGACCGCCGCCACCCCGCGCCCGGGGCGCCGCGGGTTCGCCGCCGCGCTCGCCGCCACCGCCGCGGGCGCCGCGGCGCTGGCGGCGGCATCGGGCCGCACCTGGGCCACGGGGGTGATCGAGGTCGCCGGTCCGACCGCCCCGGCGCCGGTCGAGCTGACCGGGGCCGACCTCGCCCCGGCGGCATCGGCCATGGGCATCGCCGGGCTCGCCGCCCTGGCGGCGCTCGTGGCCGCCCGCGGGTGGCCACGCCGCATCATCGGCCTGCTCATGGCCCTGTTCGGGTGCATCGCGCTCCAGTCGGTGTGGAGCGGGACCCGCCCCGCCGAACTCGCCCGGCTGGCCGCCGAGCAGGCCACCGCCGGGGGCCGGGCGGAGGCGCCCGGCCTCGCCGCCGCCTGGCCGGCCCTCGCCGCGGCCGGAGCGGTGCTGCTCGTGCTCAGCGGCCTGGCCACCGCCGTCCGGGGGCCCTCCTGGCCTGGTATGGGCAGCCGGTACGATCGCCACAGCGCGCCGCGTACCGCCCGCGCCGACGACCCCGCCGAGCTGTGGAAGTCGCTCGACAGCGGCGAGGACCCCACGCTCGATCCCGCGGCGCCGGACGCGGCCTCCCGTCCCGGCGCCCTTTCCGCCGCCTCCCGGCGATCCAGCCCTGCGGACAGCAGACCGAACGCATGAAGAAAGGCAGAGCCCTGATGGCCGACGAACACCACGATGACCACGGCAACACCGTTTCCGCCTGGTTCCTGACCATCTCCTGGATCGCGGTGTGGGCCGTGGCCGGCGTGGCGATCATCGGCGGTGGCGACCTCGTCACCTGGACCGCGATCGCCCTCGGCGCCAGCGCCGTGAGCGCCGCCGTCGCCGGGGTCATGAAGAAGGCCGGACTGGGCCGCAAGACGCCGCGCCCGGTGCCGCCGACGGCCGCGGAGTGGGCCGCCGCCCGCGCCGCCGCCACGGCCGCCCCCGAGCAGGCCGGCGACTCCGCCGAGCCCGCCCCCGCGACCGCCGGGTAGCGGCCCGGCCCGGTGCCCGGCATGGACGCCGGTGCGCGTCGCGGGTACATTGGCCGCACAGCGTCGTCGTCATCACCCGATTGCGGTCGGTTTCGACCGGCAGATCTGGCATGATTCGATTCTGCCCGCGACGCGAATGGGACGCCTCCCCAGCCATGACCCCCGTTGGTGCGCATCTCGTCCGGCACGCGAGGCCTTTTTTCCACATCCGTCGTCAGGAAAGACACTCCGACCATGAGCTACGGTCCTCCTCCCGGCCCTCCCGGCCCGCCCCAGCCGCCGTACGGTGGCGGCGGATACGGCCCCCCGCCTCCCGGAGGCCCTGGCGGCTTCGGCGGCCCGCCGCCCGGTGGTGGGGGCACCCCGCCGAACAACTGGCTGGTCGCGTCCATCATCGCCATCTTCTGCTGCTGGCCGCTCGCCATCCCGGCGATCATCTTCGCCACCAAGGTGAACACTCAGTGGAACGTCGGTGACTACGCCGGTGCCGAGGACGCCGCCGGCAAGGCGAAGATGTTCTCCATCATCGCCTTCGTCCTGGGCGGCCTCTGGGTCATCGGCTGGATCATCTACTACTTCGTGGTGCTCGCCGCTCTCGGCGCCGCCAGCACGACCTACTAAGCCCCTGCCGCCGCTCCCTGGTGTCCCCGGGGGGCTCCGGTACTTCGGCGCCGCCGCCCGCACGGGCGGCGGCGCCTTTTCTCGTTCCCGGGGGCGCCGGCGCGCCGGGGTCCGCACCCCGCGCGACCTGTACGATCCTCCGAACCTGCCAGGGCACGGCCAGGTCTCGACCGAGTCACGTTCGGTCGGCGTCACCCCCACGAGCAGCGAGTATGCCGTTACGACCGAGGCAGCGCCGCCTCTGAGCCGGTCATGCGGGCGGACAGCGAGCCCCCAGGGCTGTGCAACTATGTGCGAGCCCCATTTGAGCGGCATTTCGCACTGAATCCGGCGCCCGTCCTCGCCCGCGATCTCCTGCGGCCGCCGCGCCTTCATGATGATTCCAGTTCCGAAAAGAGTGCCCGAAACCCATGTCGTACCACCCCAACAACACCCCCCCGCCCGGCAACTGGATGGTCGGGGCGATCCTCTCGATCTTCTGCTTCTGGCCGCTGGCGATCCCCGCGATCATCTTCGCCGCCAAGGTGAACAGCCTCTGGAACACCGGCGACTACGCGGGCGCTGAGGCGGCCGCGAAGAAGGCGAAGATGTTCTCGCTGATCGCGATCACCCTCGGCATCATCGGGATGATCATCGGCGGCGTCATCACCGCGATGTCCATCGCCGCCGCCAACCAGGCCGTCGAGGAGTACAACCAGGAGGTCGACGCGCTCGAGGAGTCCCTCGACGCCGACCTTGAGGAGCTTGACCAGCTCAACTCCGACCTGGAAGAGCTTGAGAGCTACTAAGGGTCACGGGCTGCGCAGCCCAGGACCCAGGGCGAACGCCCACCCGCCGCCGCACGGCCCCGCACCGGCCGTGCGGCGGCCGCGTTTTCCGCCCCGCCGCACCGACCCTCTAGGCTGACACCGTGGACCCCGTCGTGAACAGCACCGACCCGCACCCCTCCGCCACCCCGCCGCCGGGCCGCCCGGCGCGGCCGAGGGGCCGCCTGCACCCCGCCGTCGCGCCCCTACTCCTCGGGGCGGTCGGCATCGCCGGCGCGGTCATGGTGCACTTCGTCGACCCGCACGAGCCCGGGCACTACCCCACCTGCCCCTGGCTGATGATGACCGGCACCTACTGCGCCGGGTGCGGCACCATGCGCGCCATCAACGCGCTCACCAACCTCGACCTCGCCGGCGCCGTGAGCATGAACGTGCTCACCGTCGCCCTCCTGCCGTTCATGTTCTACTCCTACGTGCGGTGGGTCTACTTCGCCTTCCGGCCCCCCACCCGCCACATCAGGGCCGCCCACCCGTTCTGGCTGTGGCTGCTGCTCGGTGTCATCCTGGCGTTCTGGCTGGTGCGCAACCTGCCGTTCGCCGCCATACTGGCACCGGGCTGATCACCCACGGCGAGGGCGGTGACCGCCCACGCCCCGGGGATCGCTACGATCGGTGGCACAGCTGCGCGCGGCTGCACCACACCACGACCGGCTATTTGAGGGGGCAGTCCCACGTGAGCGTGCTCGACGAGATTCTCGACGGGGTGCGCGCCGACCTGGCCGACCGGCAGGCGGCGACGCCTTTGGAGCGGCTCAAGGAAATCGCCGAATCCGTGCCGCGGCCCCAGGACGTCGTGGCCGCGCTGCGCCGCCCCGGTGTCCAGGTCATCGCCGAGGTCAAGCGGTCCAGCCCGTCCAAGGGGGCACTCGCCGCGATCGCCGACCCCGCCGCCCTGGCGCGCGACTACGCCGACGGCGGCGCCTGCCTGATCAGCGTCCTCACCGAGCAGCGCCGCTTCAGCGGCAGCCTCGCCGACCTCGCCGCCGTCCGCGCCTCGGTCGAGACCCCACTGCTGCGCAAGGACTTCGTCGTCAGCTCTTACCAGCTCTGGGAGGCGCGCGTCCACGGCGCCGACGCCGTCCTGCTCATCGTCGCCGCCCTGGACCAGGACGCCCTGATCTCGCTCGTGGAGCGCGCCCGCTCGCTCGGCCTCACCCCGCTGGTCGAGGTGCACACCGAGGAGGAGATCGCCCGCGCCCTCGACGCCGGCGCCACCGTCATCGGCGTCAACGCCCGCGACCTCAAGACCCTCCAGGTCGACCGCGACACCTTCGCCCGCCTGGCCCCGCTGATCCCCGGCGACCGCATCAAGATCGCCGAATCCGGAGTCCGCGGCCCGCACGACCTGCTGGCCTACGCGAGTTCCGGCGCCGACGCCGTCCTGGTCGGCGAGAGCCTGGTCAAGGGCCGCCACCCGCGCGACGCCGTCGCCGACCTCGTCACGGCCGGCGCCCACCCGGCCCTGCGCGACCGGAGCTGACCGTGACCCGGCTGCCCCCGCCGTTCCCCGCGCCCGCCGCGCTCCCGGCCGCGGCCGGGCGATGGCTCTAGGGAGCCCGCACCCGCACGCGGGCTCCCGTCGCCGTGCCGACCTTTCCAACCGCGCCGGCACGCGCGCACCCTGTGCTGCCGGCGCCCTCCGCCATGGAGAACGATCATGAATCCCGCACCATCGACCGCCCCGTCCCACGACGGGAGCGGCCACTACGACGGCTACGGGGGCCGCTTCAGCCCCGAGGCGCTGGTCGCCGCCCTCGACGAGGTCGCGGCCGAATGGGCCGCCGCCAAGACCGACCCGGAATTCCAGGCCGAGCTGGCCCGGCTGCTCGGTGAGTACACCGGGCGGCCCAGCCCGCTCACCGAGGCCGCCAACTTCTCCGCCGCGTGCAACGGCGCCCGCGTGCTGCTCAAGCGCGAGGACCTGAACCACACCGGGTCGCACAAGATCAACAACGTGCTCGGCCAGGCCCTGCTCACCAAGCGCATGGGCAAGACCCGCGTCATCGCCGAGACCGGCGCCGGCCAGCACGGCGTCGCCACCGCCACCGCCTGCGCACTCCTCGGCCTCGACTGCGTCGTCTACATGGGCGAGGAGGACACCCGGCGCCAGGCGCTCAACGTCGCCCGGATGAACATGCTGGGCGCCGAGGTCATCCCGGTGACCATCGGCAGCCGCACCCTCAAGGACGCCGTCAACGAGGCGTTCCGCGACTGGGTCGCCAACGTCGACTCCACCCACTACCTGCTGGGCACCGTCGCCGGGCCGCACCCGTTCCCCGCCATGGTGCGCGACCTGCACTTCGTCATCGGCGCCGAGGCCCGCTCGCAGGTCCTCGACCGCACCGGGCGGCTGCCCGACGCGGTCGCCGCCTGTGTGGGCGGCGGCTCCAACGCGATCGGCATCTTCGCCGCGTTCATCCCCGACCCCGAGGTGCGCCTCTACGGCTTCGAGGCGGGCGGCGACGGCGTCGAGTCCGGGCGCCACGCCGCCTCCATCACCGGGGGCTCCCCGGGCGTCTTCCAGGGCGCCCGCACCTACGTCCTCCAGGACGAGTGGGGCCAGACCGTGCCCAGCCACTCGATCTCCGCCGGCCTGGACTACCCGGCGGTCGGCCCCGAGCACGCCGCACTGGCCGACAGCGGCCGGGCCACCTACGCGGCGATCACCGACGCCGAGGCCATGGAGGCGTTCCGCCTGCTGTGCCGGACCGAGGGCATCATCCCGGCCATCGAGAGCGCGCACGCCCTGGCCGGCGCCCGCAAGATCGGCGCCGAACTCGGCCCCGACGCCACCATCCTGGTCAACCTCTCCGGCCGGGGAGACAAGGACGTCACCACCGCCGCGACCTACTTCGGGCTCGTGGACGAGCAGGGGGAGCAGTCGTGAGCGAACGCACCGAGACCACCGCGTCCACCCCGCTCCAGGCCCGGCTCGCCGGGGCCCGCGCCGCCGGGCGCGCCGCCCTGGTGGGCTACCTGCCCGCCGGGTTCCCCGACGTCGAGTCCTCCATCCGGGTCATCCAGGCGATGGTCGAGGGCGGCTGCGACGTCATCGAGGTCGGCCTGCCCTACTCCGACCCCACCATGGACGGCCCCACCATCCAGCAGGCCGCCGACCGCGCGCTGGCGGCCGGTACCACCCCCCGCGACGTCCTGCGGGTGGTCGAGGCCACGGCGGCCACCGGCGCCGCGGCCCTGGTGATGTCCTACTGGAACCCGATCGACCGCTACGGCACCGGCCGGTTCTGCGCCGACCTCGCCTCGGCCGGCGGCTCCGGGGTCATCACCCCCGACCTGCTGCCCGAGGAGGCCGGCGACTGGTTCGCCGCCACCGACGAACACGGGCTCGACCGGATCTTCCTGGTCGCGCCGTCCTCGACCGATGCCCGGCTGGCCTCCACCACCGAGGCCTGCCGCGGCTTCGTCTACGCGGCCTCCCTCATGGGCGTGACCGGCACCCGGGCACAGGTCGCCGACACCGCCGAGCGGCTGGTCACCCGGACCCGCGCGGTCACCGGCGAAAGCGGGCTGCCGGTCTGCGTGGGCCTGGGCATCTCCAACGGGGCGCAGGCGGCCGAGGTCGCCGGCTACGCCGACGGCGTGATCGTGGGCGCCGGGTTCTGCCAGCGCGTGCTCGACGCGCCCGACCTGCCCTCCGGCCTGGCCGCCGTGCGCGGCTTCGCCGAGGAGCTGGCGGCGGGCATCCGGGAGGCCCGCCCGGCCGGGCACGCCGGGTAAGAATCGGGTGTGACCAGGGCGCGGGGGCGCGCGAGACCGCCCCCGCGCCGCCCCCCGAGAACTACGCTGCCAGGTGCGGTCGCCGGCTACACACCTCCGACGATGTGTAGTGGCGCCGCTACGTGCAGTAGTATCCCGCTCAGTGCGGTGCCGCGCCCCGGGGCGCGGCGGCGCATGCGCGATACGCCCGTCTCGCCCCAGGGAACCCATTGGACACCGAACAGCAGCAGCCCGTCACCCCCGCCGAGCCGCCCGGCCGCGGAGGGCGGTGGCACACCGTCCAGCCGTGGCTGACCCTCGCCGCCCGGCTCGGGCTCGCGGGCGTTCTGGGCTTCGCCGCGGTGACCAAGTTCCCGCCGGCGCTGTCGGTCCAGTCGGTCGAGGCCTACCAGCTCTTCTCGCCGGCCGTCGCCGAACTCATCGGCTACACGCTCCCGCTGTTCGAGCTCGCCCTGGCCCTCCTGCTGGTCATCGGCCTGGCCACCCGGTACGCGGGCGCGGTCGCCGGGCTGCTGATGCTCGCGTTCATCGCCGGCATCACCTCGGCGTGGGCCCGCGGCCTCACCATCGACTGCGGCTGCTTCGGCACCGGCGGCCCCGTGGCCCCGGGCGAGACCGCCTATGGCGCCGACATCGCGCGCGACATCGGATTCCTGGCGCTGGCCGCGATCATCACGGTCTGGCCGCGCTCCCCGTTCGCACTCGACCGGCTCTTCGGCCTCCACCGCTGAACGGGCCGTACCCCGTACCCGGCGCCGGCCCGGGACCGGCAGCGGCCGGTGCCCCGCGGCGTGCGCACACTCATCTAGGAATGGTGATCGGCTGATGGGCAAGGCGTCGCGGCAGAGCTCCCGCGAACGGCTCCGCGAGGAGCGGCAGAAGGCGGCGCAGCGCGCCAAACGCAACAAGGGCCTGGTGGTCGCCGGGGCGGCGCTGGCGATCGTCGTGCTCATCGTCGGCGGCGGGTACCTCTACCTGTCCTCCGAGCGGCGGGCCGAACAGCAGTTCGCCGACCAGTACGCCTCCCTCCCGCCGCAGACTGTGCAGGACGACGGCAGCGTGGTGCTCGCCCAGGAGGGCGCCTCGGCGCCGGTCGTCGAGGTCTACGCCGACTACCAGTGCCCCGCGTGCCGCCAGTTCGAGATCGCCAGCGGCCCCACGCTCCAGCGCCTGGCCGCCGAGGGGCGGGCCATCGTGCACTACCGTCCGGTGAGCATCTTCGCCCAGCAGCCCGCCCCGCTCAGCGCCAACTCCCTGCGCGGCGGAGCGGCCGCCCGCGCAGCCGCTGACCAGGGCAAATACGTCGAGTACAATGACATTCTCTTCGATAACCAGCCGGCCGAAGGCTCCGCGGGCTTCTCCGCGGCCGACCTCAAGCAGTGGGGACGCGACGCCGGCATCGAGGACACCGCGGCCTTCGACGAGCGCGTCGACTCCGAGAACACGGTCGTGGAGCGGTTCACCGGCAGCTACAGCCAGGAACTGGTCTCCCGGGCGCAGGAGGCGTTCCCGGCCGACCGACTCCAGGGGATGTCGCTCAGCGAGCTCATCGCCTGGGGCAACGACAACGGAATCGACGGATCGTTCCTCGACGGCACCTACGTCAACGAACTGATCCAGGCCACGGCCGCGGTCGGCACCAAATACTCCAGCGGGGCGGACAAGTTCGACTCCACACCGTCGGTGTACGTGGATGGTGCCAAACTGGGCAACGACGCCTTCTCCGGCAACGGAATCGAGAAGGCCGTAGAATCCGCTGGGCCCGGCGAGGTCGACACCCGGCCGCTCGCCGCGGACGACTCCGCGATGACCGAAGTCCCCTGATGCCAAGGAACAGATCCGAGCGATGATCTTCCCGTCGATCACCGATGAGGGCGCGGCCGGCACCGGCCGCGCCCTCGCGGCCATCCCCAGCCCTGAGGTGAGTTCGATCTCCCTCGGCCCTCTGACCGTGCACTTCTACGCGCTGTGCATCCTGGCCGGCGTCATTGCCGCCGTCTTCTGGAGCGAGCGCCGCTGGGCCGCGATGGGGGGCGAGAAGGGCACCATCATGGACCTCGCGGTCCCGGCGGTGATCCTGGGGCTCATCGGCGGCCGCCTCTACCACGTGATCAGCGACTACCAGCTGTACTTCGGCCCCGGACGCGAGCCCATCCGCGCGCTCTACGTCTGGGAGGGCGGCCTGGGCATCTGGGGCGCGATCCCGCTCGGCGCCCTCGGGGTGTGGCTGGCGGCCCGCCGCCAGGGGCTGTCGATGTCGAAGCTCTCCTTCGCCATCGCCCCCACCCTTCCGCTGGCCCAGGCGTTCGGGCGCTGGGGCAACTACTTCAACCAGGAGCTCTTCGGCGCCCCCACCGACCTGCCCTGGGCGGTGCGGATCAGCCTCGACTACACCTACAACAGCAACGGCGAGCCGCGGCCGGGGATGCAGCTGCTGCCGGGCAGCACCACCGAGTACTACACCACCTACCACCCCACGTTCCTCTACGAGTCGCTGTGGTGCCTGGGCCTGGCCGTGCTGCTCGCCTGGCTCGGCCGCCGCTACACCGACGGCCTCGGGGGCGGACGGCTCTTCGCGCTCTACGTCATGGGCTACTGTGTTGGACGGCTCTGGATCGAATACCTCCGTGTCGACCCCGCCAACGACATCCTCGGACTGCGGCTGAACATCTGGACCTCGATCCTCGTGTTCCTTGGGGCACTGGCCTACTTCGTCTGGGCCGGGCGGCGGCTGGACTCCTTCTCCACACGGGTCGTCCCGGCCGGCCACGGCGCCGGAACCCAGGTGTTCGACACCGACCCCGTTTCGGGCGGCGACGACGGCACCGGGGGATCCGCCACCGTCCCGCCCGACGGCGGCGGCTCCGGTGCCCCGACCGGACCAGATGGGCCAGCACCCAAGGAATAGCCCCAGCCTAGAGAGCGCTCGGCCGCGGCGGCGACGCAGCGGCCGGCCACGCCGGATGGATGAGTACACACGTGAGCAGATCCGATTCCGCCGGACGCGCGGGCCGACGCCGGTCGCGGCGCGGCCGGCCCGACCGGGACCGCCGGGACGATCATGTCCGCGATCCCGGCCCCGACGACTACGACGCCTATGACGATCGCCACGGCGACGGCTATGACGGCGACGACACCTACGACGACGCTCCCTACGAGGACGCCGGCGGCGACCCCGGGTACGATACCGGCGCCATGGAGTCCGCCGACCCCGGGCCGCGCCGCGGGCGCTCCGGGCGCCGCCGCGGCGGCAAGGCCAAGTCCAAGGGCAAGGTGAAGGCCAAGGCCGCGGCCGGCGCCGCGGGCGCGAAGACCGGGTCCGGCGCCGCCGCCGACCCCGCCGGCCGCGGCCGCCGGGGGAGCCGCGCCGTCCGTGCCGCCGGCGGCATCGACCCGGTGTCGCGGTTCTCGGCCTCGGCGCTGCGCCGTGTGACCGTCCTGGGCGACCGGCCCAGCCAGGTCGTCTACAACCTGGCCGAGCAGAGCCGCCGCAAGCGCGGCACCGCCGTGTTGGGCACCCTGCTCGGGCTGTGCGGGACCGCCCTGATCGCCCTGCTGGGGGTGCTGGTCTACCAGCTCGTCCTGGTCCCGGGCGGGGTGGCGGGCTCGGGCAGCAGCGCCATCATCGAGCCGCCCGAGGGGCACTCCACCCTCCTGCCCGAGGTCTACCAGGGCCAGGAGGAGGACGCCGAGGTGTTCGCGCCCATCGCGGAGCGCCCCGGCGACGCCGAGGTCATGAACCAGGAGCAGGTGTTCGCCCCGGCCGAGAAGCTGGAACTGGGCGACTACCAGCTCGCCCTGAAGAACTCCGAGGCCAGCGAGGCCTGCACGTCGATGGTCTGGGGCGAGGAACTGGCCCAGGCGCTCGCCGACAACGGCTGCCTGTCGGCTGCGCGCGGCGTCTACCAGGACACCGACCAGGAGTACGTGGCCCAGTTCACCCTGTTCGACCTCACCGACTCCGAGGCCGCCGGCAGGGTCGCCGTGGCGCTCGACCCCACCGACGCCACGGTCGAACCGGGGTTCGTTCTGCCCATGGACGACGAGATCGAGGGCCTGCACTCCGGCTACAGCCAGGCGACGACCCAGGTCATGGGCCACTACCTCGCCGTGTACTGGGTGGCGCGCAGCGACGGCGGCGCCCCTGGCGACGACGAGACCATGGCGACCCTCAACGTCGTCGCGATGAACGCGTCGGTGTGGGTGTACCAGCAGGTCGGCCAGGCCCAGGACGAGCAGGAGGGCTAGACGCCGCTGCCGGGGCCGCGGGGCGGCCCCGGCAGCGCGCGGTCCCGCGCCTCCCGGCTCCGGCTAGGATTCACCCGGGTGGCGGGCGCCCGGCCGACCGACACGGCCCGCCCGTCCGGAAAGTTCTCCCCGACCCCCCGAGAGGTTCTGGTGTCTTCTTCTGAGTCGTCCGTGCCGGCCCGCGGCCGGCGGAGGAAAACCGACGATGCCGACGCCATCGAGGGCCTCGTGGCACCCGCGTCCCGCGGCAAAGGCGGGCGCCGGCGCAAGGGCGGTGCGGGCGCGGCCAAGGGCGGCGCGGGCACCGGCGGCGACGGCCGCAAGGGCCGCCGCAAAGCGCTGCCCATCCTGCTGACGGTCCTCGGCCTGGGGGTCGCCGCCCTCGCCGTGGTGCTGGTCCTCCAGTTCGTGTCGGGCGGCGCCGAGGCCCCCGAGAACCCCCGGCCCGCGGTGTACGGCGTTTACGACTCCGCCAACATCGGCGAGGCGCTGGCCGACGCCCAGGTCGACAGCCGCCCGCTGGCCCAGGGCGAGATGTTCGAGAGGGGCAACGAGGAGATCGAGAGCCAGGACATCACCTTCACCCTGGCCGCCTCCGACCTGGGCGACGACTGCGCCGCAGCGGTCTGGGGCGAGGAGCTGCGCGCGGCCCTGGCCGACGCCGGTTGCACCCAGGTCGCCCGCGGCGCCTACACCGCCGACGACTACATGGGCGTGGCCGCCATGTTCAACCTGGCCGACACCGCGTCCTCCCAGGCGCTGGCCGAGGCCATGCAGCCGCCCGGCTCCCTCGAGGCAGAGGCGCCCGGGTTCGTGGTGCCCCCGAGCACCGAGGCCCCGTTCGACACCCTCGGCGGCGGCTACAGCCAGGCCGAGGCCACCGTCAGCGGCCACTACCTCATGGTCACCTGGGTCCAGCGCCTCGAGTCGACCGACCCCGCCGAGCGCGAGCGGCTGACCGCGCCGCTGATCGCCCTCGGCGGATTCCAGGACCCGCTCTACCGGCGGGTGGTGCAGATGCAGAACTCCCAGCAGGGCGGAGCCGGGGGAACCGGCACCGGCGGCACGGGGACCGGAACGGACACCGGAGCAGGGGGAACGGGCACCGGTGCCGGAACAGGCACGGGAACCGGCACCGGGGAAGCCGGAGGCACTGGCACCGAGGGCCTGGGCACGGACGGCACGGGAACCGGGGTTCCCACAGGCTGACCCGCTGACCCGCTGACCCGCTGACCGGCATCGGGCCGGGCTTCGGGTCCGGTCAGTCCGCCGCGTCCGCCACTTCGGCCGGTTCTGCCAGCCCGCCCACCAGCCGCCGCGCTGCCTCTCGCAGTGCCGGGAACCGGTGGGCGGGCAGGTCCAGCAGGGTGTGACCGGACGCCCAAGGCACCTCGGCCGCCACTCGGGTGCGCGCCGTCTTCTTGTTGACGGGGCGGCCCGATTCGGCGGCGATCGCGATGAGGCCCTCGCGCAGGGTCGCGGGAAGGCTCCCGTGTGCCCGGTCCTGGCAATGCCACAGCAGGCGGTCCTCCGGGGCGGTGGCACCCCGGTCCGTCAGTTGGGCGACGACCACGGTGCCGCGCGGCCCCGGCGTGTTGCGCAGGAAGCGCAGCTCGAAGCGGGGCTCCAGCATCGCGCGCAGCGCCTGCTGGCCCGCCGCGTCGCGCACCTGCGGTGCCCGCGACGCCACCACCACGTGGGTCTCGCCGGCGGCGCCCGCCAGGACGGCGCGGCCCAGCAGCGCGTCCCACCCGCCGGTCAGGTCGACGGCGGCGCACCCCGCCTCGGTGGGCGCGGCCATCCAGTCGGCCAGGTCTACGCGGAGCACCCCCTCGGGCACCGCATCGCGCGGCCACGCGCCGGCCACGGTGTCGGGCGTCGCCGCCTCGACGACCGCGCGGGCGCCGGCCTCGCCCAGGCCGCCGGTGGCCTCCTTGGCGTTGGCCCCCTGGCTGTAGACGCGCGCGGCCGCCGCGCCGCCGCCGGTGGCGGCGGCGGGGGTGCGGGTGGTCGGACGCAGGACGTAGAGGTCGCTGGCGGCGCCGATCGCCTCGGCGCCCAGGTAGCGGTTGAAGTCCGGCAGCACCGCCTCGAAGACCAGGTTCATGCGGGCCAGCCGCGCCTGGGTGCGGGCGACCAGCCCCGGTGTGGTCTCGCTGGCGCCGTAGGCGACCAGGATCCGTCCCCGGCGCGGGTCGGTCAGCCCCTCTAGGCCGCGCCGCACGAACAGCTCCACGCCCTCGGGGGTGTAGGGCGGATCGGTGAAGACCAGGTCGCAGCTGCGGGCGACGGAGGCGGGCAGCCCCAGGCGCAGGTCGGCGAAGTGGCAGGCGACCGGCAGGCCCAGGCGGTCGGCGGCGCGGTCGATGTAGTCGAGCATCCGCTCGTCGATGTCGACCACCACCGCCTCGGCGCCGGGGCTGACCAGGGTGGTGGCCAGCGAGGTGAGGTCGTGGTCGCCCACGCACAGCAGGCGGGCGCCCGGCAGCGCGAAGCGGGTGGCCAGGTGGACGCCGCGGCGCAGGGCGGTGTCGGCGGTCGCGGTGACGTGGTCGAGGTCGGCCAGCGGCGGGGGCGCCTCGTCGACGAGGCGGCGCAGCTCCGCGGCGGCGTCGGCGTGCCCGGCGAGCAGGGGCGCCAGCGGGTCGGCGGGGGCGGGGCGGGCGAACCCCGCGTAGTCGCCGGGCCGGACCAGCCGCACACGGTCGCCGTTGTGCTCCAGCCCGGCGCCCAGGGCGGTGAGCGTGGCGTCGACGAGCCGGTGGGCCACCGTTGTGGCGCGCACCAGCTCGCGCGGGGTCCACCAGGCGCCGTCGGAGAGCGCGGCCAGGACCAGGTGGATGCGGGGGGCGTCGATCCCCTGCTCGGTGAGCAGGCCGGCGAGGCCCGGGGGGTGGTCGGTCACCGATCGATCATCCCACGTGCGCTTTCATCGGCGGGCCCGGGTAAAGTCGGCCCCGGCTCGACACGATCCCGTGCACGGCGGATACGCTGGAAGCGAGGCATTCATCCGCTTTGCGGATGTTTGCCATCCCCGGTCACTGGAGAAGATCACGGCTATCCCCACCATGGCGGTGGCGGAGCGGCCGTCTATCCTGTGCGGGGCGGGGGACCCCCGCCTCACGAAATCACCGCACTGTGGCGGTGGTTGGTCTAGACCTCCGATTGGCATCGGGGCTGGACCTGCATGTATAAGTGTTTTACCCGCGAGTCAGCGATCACCTGGCCGATACCGGCAGCCACGAGGAAGTGCACGCAGCCCGGCGCAAGCCGTCTGTGGGAACCGGGGCCAGGGGAGCGCTCGCTCGGCATGCTGACGCAGCAGGGCCAATGTCGTCCCGGATGCGCTTTTCGCAAAAGCCCATACCCACGACGACAGGAGGGTAGATGCCTGCTGGCCAGGTGCAGCGTTCGTCCGTCCGACCGAACGCCGAGTCCACTCACGAGGGCCTGTACGACAGCACCTTTGAGCACGACGCCTGCGGCGTCGGCTTCGTCGCCGACCTCTCCGGCCGTCGCGGCCACGACATCGTCGAGAAGGCGCTGACCGTCCTGCGCAACCTCGACCACCGGGGCGCCTCCGGGGCCGACCCCGACGACGGCGACGGCGCGGGGATCCTCACCCAGATCCCCGACGACCTCTACCGCGACGTGGTCGAATTCGCGCTCCCCGAAGCCGGGGCCTACGCCACCGGCATCGCCTTCCTGCCCGTCGACGCCGCCGAGCGCGCCCGCGCCGTCGCCCAGGTCGAGGAGATCGCCGCGGACGAGGGCCTGACCGTCCTCGGCTGGCGCGACCTGCCCTTCGAGCCCCGCTACAGCGGCCCCGCCGCGCGCGCGGTCATGCCGTTCTTCGGGCAGCTCTTCCTCACCGGCCGCGCCGGCACCGCCACCGAGGGGCTGACGGGGATCGACCTGGAGCGCCACGCCTACTGCGTGCGCAAGCGCGCCGAGCACGAGGCCGGGGTCTACTTCCCTAGCCTGTCGCCGCGCACCATCGCCTACAAGGGGATGCTCACCACCCCCCAGCTCGAACCGTTCTTCCCCGACCTCTCCGACCGCCGCTACACCTCCGGCCTGGCGCTGGTCCACTCGCGGTTCTCGACCAACACCTTCCCCTCCTGGCCGCTGGCGCACCCCTTCCGCTACGTCGCCCACAACGGCGAGATAAACACGGTCAAGGGCAACCGCAACATGATGCGGGCGCGTGAAGCCACCCTGGCCAGCGACCTCCTCCCCGGCGACCTCTCGCGGATCTTCCCCATCGTCGACGTCGAGGACTCCGACACCGCGTCCTTCGACGCCGCCCTCGAACTCCTGCACCTGGGCGGGCGGTCGCTGCCGCACGCCGTGCTGATGATGATCCCCGAGCCGTGGGAGAACCACGCCGAGATGGACCCGCAGGTGCGGGCCTTCTACGAGTTCCACTCCATGCTCATGGAGCCCTGGGACGGCCCCGCGTCGGTCTCCTTCACCGACGGCACCCTCGTCGGCGCCGTCCTGGACCGCAACGGGCTGCGCCCCGGCCGCTACTGGGTCACCGACGACGGCCTCGTCGTCCTGGCCAGCGAGGCCGGCGTCCTCGACATCGACCCCGCCTCGGTCGTCCGCAAGGGCCGGCTCCAGCCCGGCCGCATCTTCGTGGTCGACACCGCACAGGGCCGCATCATCGAGGACGAGGAGATCAAGGCCGAACTAGCCGCCGAGCACCCCTACGCCCAGTGGCTGGCCGACGGCGTCGTCGGCCTCGACGAGCTGCCCGCGGCCCCGGCCGCCCCGGTCGCCGACATCGCGCACGACCAGCAGGTCTTCGGCTACACCGAGGAAGAGCTGCGGATCATCCTCACCCCGATGGCCCGCACCGGCGCCGAGCCGATCGGCTCCATGGGCACCGACACCCCCGTCGCCGCCCTGTCGGCCCGCTCCCGGCAGCTCTTCGACTACTTCTCCCAGAACTTCGCCCAGGTCACCAACCCCCCGCTGGACGCCATCCGCGAGGAGCTGGTCACCAGCCTGCGCACCGCGCTGGGCGCCGAGGAGAACGTGCTCTCGCCCGACCCCGAGGACTGCCGGCGCATCGTCCTGCCCACCCCCGTCGTCGACGGGGCGGGCCTGGCCGCGATCACCGCCGCGGGCGCCCCCGGGGGCGACCCCGCCTTCCGCGTCTTCACCGCCAACGGCACCTACCCGGTGGCCGGCGGCGGGGCGGCCCTGTCGGCCCGGCTCGACGAGATCTGCGCCGAGGTGTCGGCGGCCATCGCCGACGGCGCCCACATCATCGTGCTCAGCGACCGCGGCGCCGGCGCCGGCCGCGCCCCGATCCCCTCGCTGCTGCTCACCGGCGCCGTCCACCACCACCTGGTGCGGGAGAAGACCCGCACCGAGGTCGGCCTGGTCGTGGAGGCCGGCGATGTCCGCGAGTGCCACCACGTGGCGCTGCTGCTGGGCTACGGCGCCTCCGCCGTCAGCCCCTACCTCGCCCTGGAATCAGTGCGCGACCTGGTCGAACGCGGCGTCATCGGCGGCATCGACGCCGACACCGCCGTGCGCAACACCGTCAAGGCGTTCGGCAAGGGCGTCCTGAAGATCATGTCCAAGATCGGGGTCTCCACGGTATCCGGCTACACCGGCGCGCAGATCTTCGAGGCCCTCGGCCTGGGCGCCGAGGTCATCGACCGGTGCTTCGCCGGCACCACCTCGCGCCTGGGCGGTGTGGGCTTCGACGTCCTGGCCGAGGAGGTCCGCATGCGGCACGCCGTCGCCTATGCGGACAACCCCGCCGATCACCGGCGGCTGGCCGTGGGCGGCGAGTACCAGTGGCGGCGCGAGGGCGAACCGCACCTGTTCAACCCCGAGACCGTGTTCAAGCTCCAGCACGCCACCCGCACCCGACGCTACGAGATCTTCAAGGAGTACACCGCCAAGATCGACGAGCAGGCCGGGAACCTCATGACCCTGCGCGGCCTGTTCCGGCTCAAGGAGGGCGTGCGCGAGCCCGTGCCGATCGAGGAGGTCGAGCCGGCCTCCGAGATCGTCAAGCGCTTCTCCACCGGCGCCATGTCCTACGGGTCGATCTCCGCGGAGGCCCACGAGACCCTCGCCATCGCGATGAACCGCCTCGGCGGCAAGTCCAACACCGGCGAGGGCGGCGAGGACCCGCGGCGGTTCACCCCCGACGACAACGGCGACCTGCGCCGCAGCTCCATCAAGCAGGTGGCCTCCGGCCGGTTCGGCGTGACCTCGCACTACCTCACCAACGCCGACGACATCCAGATCAAGATGGCCCAGGGCGCCAAGCCCGGCGAGGGCGGCCAGCTGCCCGGCCACAAGGTCTACCCGTGGGTCGCCGACACCCGGCACTCCACCCCCGGGGTCGGCCTGATCTCGCCGCCGCCGCACCACGACATCTACTCCATCGAGGACCTCGCCCAGCTCATCCACGACCTGAAGAACGCCAACCCGCAGGCGCGGGTGCACGTGAAGCTGGTCGCGGAGGCCGGGGTGGGCACGGTGGCCGCGGGCGTGTCCAAGGCGCACGCCGACGTCGTGCTGATCTCCGGCCACGACGGCGGGACGGGCGCCTCCCCGCTGACCTCGCTCAAGCACGCGGGCACCCCGTGGGAGCTGGGGCTGGCCGAGACCCAGCAGACCCTGCTGCGCAACGGCCTGCGCGACCGGATCGTGGTCCAGGCCGACGGCCAGATGAAGACCGGCCGCGACGTCATCATCGCCGCCCTGCTGGGCGCCGAGGAGTTCGGCTTCGCCACGGCCCCGCTGGTGGTCTCCGGCTGCGTCATGATGCGCGTCTGCCACCTCGACACCTGCCCGGTGGGCGTGGCCACGCAGAACCCGGAGCTGCGCAAGCGGTTCTCCGGCAAGGCCGAGTTCGTGGTCAACTTCTTCGAGTTCATCGCCGAAGAGGTGCGCGAATACCTGGCGGCGCTGGGCTTCCGCACCCTGGAGGAGGCGGTCGGCGCCGTCGACCTGCTCGACACCGCCGGCGCCGTCGACCACTGGAAGGCGGCCGGACTCGACCTGCGCCCCATCCTGCACAGCGTCGACCCCTGGGCCGGCGACCACCGCCGCCGCGTGCGGGGGCAGGACCACGGCCTGGAGAAGGCGCTCGACAACACCCTCATCCAGCTCTGCGAAGGCGCCCTGGCGTTCAAGGAGCCCCTCAAGCTCGACCTGCCGGTGCGCAACGTCAACCGGACCGTGGGCACCATGCTGGGCCACGAGGTCACCAAGCGCCACGGCGCCGAGGGCCTGCCCACCGACACCATCGACGTCACCTTCACCGGATCGGCCGGGCAGTCCTTCGGGGCGTTCCTGCCCCGCGGGGTCACCCTGCGCCTGGTCGGCGACGGCAACGACTACGTCGGCAAGGGCCTGTCCGGCGGCCGGATCACCGTGCGCCCCCATGAGGACTCGGCCTTCGCCGCCGAGAACCACATCATCGCCGGGAACGTCATCGCCTACGGGGCCACCGCGGGCGAGGTGTTCCTGCGCGGGGTCGTGGGCGAGCGGTTCTGCGTGCGCAACTCCGGCGCCCTGGCGGTCGCCGAGGGCGTGGGCGACCACGGCTGCGAGTACATGACCGGCGGGCGCGCCGTCATCCTGGGCCGCACCGGCCGCAACTTCGCGGCCGGGATGTCCGGGGGCATCGCCTACGTGCTCGACCTGGACCGGGGGCGGGTCAACGGCGAGATGGTCGACATCGACCCGCTCGACGACGCCGACCGCGCCTTCCTGGAGGACGTGCTGCACCGCCACCACGCCGAGACCGGGTCCGCGGTCGCGGCCGCGCTGCTCGCCGACTCCGACGCCGCCCTCGACCGGTTCGCCAAGGTCATGCCGCGCGACTTCAAGCGCGTGCTGGCCGCCCGGGCCGAGGCCGAGCGCTCGGGCCGCGACGTCGGCGAGGCCATCATGGCCGCCGCCCAGTCCTAGACAGAGCCGAGAGGAGGAGAGACGACATGGGCGACCCCAAGGGTTTCCTCAAGATCACCGAGCGGGAGCTGCCCGCTCACCGCCCCGTGGACGTGCGGATCCAGGACTGGCGCGAGGTCTACGCCGACTTCGACCGCGGAACCGTCACCAAGCAGGCGTCGCGGTGCATGGACTGCGGCATCCCGTTCTGCCACAACGGGTGCCCCCTGGGCAACCTGATCCCGGAGTGGAACGACCTCGTCCACCGCCACGACTGGGGCGAGGCCATCGAGCGGCTGCACGCCACCAACAACTTCCCGGAGTTCACCGGGCGGCTGTGCCCGGCGCCGTGCGAGTCGGCGTGCGTTCTCGGCATCAACCAGCCGGCCGTGACCATCAAGAACGTCGAGGTGTCGATCATCGACCGCGCCTGGGAAGAAGGCTGGGTCCGCCCCCGCCCGCCCCGGGTGCGCACCGGCAGGAAGGTCGCCGTGGTCGGCTCCGGGCCCGCCGGGCTCGCCGCCGCCCAGCAGCTCACCCGCGCCGGGCACGACGTCACCGTCTTCGAGCGGGCCGACCGCATCGGCGGGCTGCTGCGGTACGGCATCCCCGAGTTCAAGATGGAGAAGCGGCACATCGACCGCCGGCTGGGCCAGATGTCGGCCGAGGGCACCGTGTTCCGCACCGGGGTCGAGATCGGCGTGGACGTCACCGTGGAGCGGCTGCGCGAGGAGCACGACGCCGTGCTGCTGGCCGGCGGCGCCACCGCCTGGCGCGACCTGCCGGTCCCGGGCCGCGAGCTGGACGGCGTCCACCAGGCCATGGAGTACCTGCCGCTGGCCAACCGGGTCCAGGAGGGCGACACCGACACCCCGGCCATCAGCGCCGAGGGCAAGCACGTCGTCGTCATCGGCGGCGGCGACACCGGCGCCGACTGCGTCGGCACCGCCCACCGGCAGGGCGCGGCGTCGGTCACCCAGCTGGAGATCATGCCGAAGCCGCCCAAGGAGCGGCCTGAGGGCCAGCCGTGGCCCACCATGCCGATGCTGTACAAGGTCACCAGCGCCCACGAGGAGGGCGGCAAGCGCCTGTACTCGGTGAACACCGTGGAGTTCCTGGGCGACGACCAGGGGCGCGTGCGCGCGCTCAAGCTCGTCGACGTCCAGCGGGGCCCCGCGGGCTTCGAGCCCGTCGAGGGCACCGAGCGGGAGATCCCGGCCCAGCTCATCACCCTCGCCATGGGCTTCGTCGGCCCGCAGAAGGAGGGGATGATCGAGCAGCTGGGCGTCGAGCTGGACGGGCGCGGCAACGTCGTGCGCGACGGCGACTACGCCACCACGGTCGAGGGCGTGTTCTGCGCCGGCGACATGGGGCGCGGCCAGTCGCTCATCGTCTGGGCGATCGCCGAGGGCCGCTCGGCCGCCGCCGGGGTCGACCGCTACCTCAGCGAGGGCGGGCACAGCGGCCTGCCCACGGCCATCCCGCCGACGGAGCGCCCGCTGGTGTAGCCGGGGGAACCTGAAACGGAGGGGCGGAGCCGAGTACTCCGCCCCTCACACGTATGGGCTGAGTACACATACTCACCCCCACCCGGGTATGTCGGCGGATGCCCCGGCGGGGTACCCCGGCTTAGCGTCTATGCCATGGGATACCGCCTGATCGCCGACATCGCGATGCTCCTCCACTTCGCCTTCCTGATCTACGTCATGTTCGGCGGGTTCCTCGCCTGGCGCCGGCCGGTCCTGTTCTGGCCGCACCTGGGCTTCGCCGCCTATGCGCTGGGAATCGTCACCGTCGGATGGACGTGCCCGCTCACCACGCTGGAGGATTGGGCGCGGGTGAGATCGGGCGGCGGGCCGCTGCGCGGCGGCTTCATCGACTACTACCTCACCGGTGTCATCTACCCCGCGGACCAGGTGATCACCGCGAGGTTCGTGATGGCCGCGGTGGTCGCGGTCTCCTGGGCGGGTGCCCTGGTGCTGTGGCGGCGCCGCCGCGCCCGCGTTAAGAAGGCGTGAGAATTGCCAGGTGGAAATAGCGGTAAATGTCGCTTGTTTCGACGTATGAACTTGGCAAAAACGGGTCACACGGTACAAATTACGCTTGCCGCCTACGTCGCACAGAGGCGTAACTTCGACATATGACCATGGTGACCTCGGAAGCCCTCCGCACCGCGGAGCACTTCATCTCGCGCAACGCACGGCTGATCGACCGCCACCGGTTCGCGTACCACTTCCAGAGCGGCCCCACCGGTCCGATCCACACGGCCCTGGAGTCCTACCGCAACATCGACGGCGGCTACGGCAACGGCCTCGAACCCGACATCCGCGGCCACGGCAGCCAGCCGGCCGCCGTGGAGTTCGCCCTGCGCTACCTGGACGAACTCGGCCCCCTCCCCAAGGCCCTCAGCGCCGGCATCTGCCGGTACCTGACCAGCGTGAGCCACCCCAACGGGGGCGTCCCCTGGGTGCTCCCCTCCGTGCGCCATACCGAAGCCGCACCCAGATGGCGCGCCGCCGACGACTTCGGCGGGGCCCTGCACCCCACCGCCGCCATCGCGGGCCTCCTGCACAAGCGCCACATCAGCGGGGCCTGGCGCGACCGCGCCACCGCCTTCTGCTGGACCCGCATCGGCGCCCTGCACTGGACCGACCCCGCCGAGGCGATCGCGGTGACCACGTTCCTCCAGCACGCGCCCGACCGCCGGCGCGCCGAGGCCGAGTTCGCCCGGCTCGCCCCGATGATCCGCGCCGTCATCGAACTCGACCCCGACGCCACCGGCCACGCGCACAAACCGCTCGACATCGCCACCGCGCCCGAGCTGATGGCCCGCCGGCTCTTCACCGACGCCGAGATCGCCAAACACCTCGACGCCCTGGAACGCCGCCAGCTCCCCGACGGCGGATGGGACGTCGAGGGCGACTGCTGGACCGACAGCGCCAGGGCCGACTGGCGCGGCATCCTCACGATCCACAACCTCCTCGTCCTACGCGCCTACGGCCGAGTAGCAAGCGGCCCCCCGGCCTGACCGGCCCGCACCGCCGGAACGCCGCCGACCGGGCGCACCCACGCCCCGTGCGCCCGGGACGCGTAACAGCGGCCCCCGTGGGCAGTGGGATCGGAACGGCTTCCGATATCGAGGAGGCCGGCCGCAGCGATACGGAGAGGGATGTGAACCCCATGGCCGCAGATCTCACCGGCAAGACCATCGCCTTCCTCGCCGCGCCCGAAGGGACCGAGCAGGTCGAGCTGATCGACCCCTGGCAGGCCGTGCGTGACGCCGGAGGGGAGGCGCGGCTCGTCTCGACCCGGGGCGGGCGGATCCAGATGTTCGACCACCTCGACCGGGCCGACACGTTCCCCGTCGACGACACCCTCGACGACGTCGAAGCCGCCGACTTCAGCGGGCTGATCCTGCCCGGCGGGGTCGCCAACCCCGACCACCTGCGCACCGACCCCCGCGCCGTGGCCTTCGTCAAAGGCTTCTTCGACACCGGAAAGCCCGTGGCCGCCATCTGCCACGCCCCGTGGACGCTCGTCGAGGCCGACGCGGTCGACGGCCGGCACATGACGTCCTACCCCAGTCTGGCCACCGACATCGCCAACGCCGGTGGCGAGTGGGTCGACGAGGAGGTCGTCGTCTGCCCCATGGGCCCCAACACCCTCGTCACGAGTCGCAAACCCGCTGACCTGCCCGCATTCGACCGGGCAGCAGTCGAGGCGTTCGCCAAGTAGCGGCCCCGCGTATGCCTGGTCGCAACCTGGTTTAGACCATTCCACCATCCACAAGCCCTAGAGTGTTAACCGTGACACGTCGAGCAAAAATCGTCGCGACCCTCGGTCCGGCCACGTCGAGTCCGGAGAGCATCCGCGAACTCGTCGACGCCGGGCTGGATGTGGCGCGACTCAACCTCAGCCACGGAACGCACGAAGACCACCGTTCCAACTACGAGCACGTCCGCGCGGCCGCCGAGGACAGCGGGCGCAGCGTGGGCATCCTCGCCGACCTCCAGGGCCCCAAGATCCGCCTCGGCACCTTCGCCGACGGCCCCGTCGAACTCGCGCCCGGCGACGAGTTCACCGTGACCATTGACGACGTCGTCGGCGACGCACACAAGGTGTCCACCACCTACAAGGGCCTCCCCGGCGACGTCCGCCCCGGCGACCGCGTGCTCATCGACGACGGCCGCGTCGTCCTCGAATGCACCAAGACCACCAGCACCGACGTCCAGACGCGCGTCGTCTTCGGCGGCCCGGTCTCCAACCACAAGGGGCTCAACCTCCCCGGCGTCTCGGTCAGCGTGCCCGCGCTCACCGACAAGGACGAGGAGGACCTGCGCTGGGCCCTCGCCCAGGGCGTCGACATGGTGGCGCTGTCGTTCGTGCGCAGCCCCGCCGACGCCGACGAAGTCCACCGCATCATGGACGAGATGGGCGTGCGCGTCCCGCTCATCGCCAAGATCGAGAAGCCACAGGCGGTCGAGCGCCTCCAGGACATCATCGAGGTGTTCGACGGCGTCATGGTCGCCCGCGGCGACCTCGGCGTCGAACTCCCGCTCGAGAACGTCCCGATGGTGCAGAAGCGCGCCATCGAGCGCTGCCGGGACAAGGCCAAGCCCGTCATCGTCGCCACCCAGATGCTGGAGTCGATGATCAGCTCGCCGCGGCCCACCCGCGCCGAGGCCTCCGACGTCGCCAACGCCGTCCTCGACGGCGCCGACGCCGTCATGCTCTCGGGCGAGACCAGCGTCGGCAGCTATCCCACCGAGACCGTGCGCACCATGGCGCGCATCGTCGCCGCGGCCGAGCAGGAATCACTGCGCGCGTCGCACATCCTCAACCGGGTCCCCGAGACCACGGGAGGGGCCATCGCCCGCGCCGCCGCCGAAGTCGGAGCCACCGTCGGCGCCAAGGCCCTGGTCGCGTTCACCATGTCCGGGGAGACCGCCCGGCGCCTGGCGCGCTACCGCTCGCCCATCCCGCTGCTGGCCTTCACCACCACCACGGCCACGCGCGCCCAGCTCTCCCTGACCTGGGGCGTCGAGACCCACTGCGTGCCCTGGGTCGACCACACCGACGAAATGGTCCGCCAGGTCGAAAGCCAGCTCCTCGAGCTGGGGATCTACCAGAAGGGTGACAAGATCGTCATCGTGGCGGGCAGCCCGCCCGGCACACCCGGCTCCACCAACTCACTGCGGGTCCACCGCATCGGCGACGCGATCGCCCACGGCAAGTGACACGTCCTCCAGGCCCCGAGCCCCGGGAAGCGCGCAAGCGCTGACCCGGGGAGGGGCCTCCTGACGGCCGCCCCCCGCGCGGGCCGCGTGCAGCGGCTACTGCGGCTGGGCGTTGGACACGCCGTTCTCATAGGGCACCCGCTCCAGGGGCATGTCCCACGGCAGCAGGTTCCACGGGCTCGCAGGGTCGCTGGTCAGCAGGCCCAGCGCGGTCCAGACCCGGTCCGACGCCGCATCATCGGACCCGCCCCCGTGCCACAGCAGGTAGCCGCCGTGGAACGCCTCGGCCAGCTGCTGCCAGCCCGCGTAGCGCCGTTGCAGATCGGTGGCCACCCGGCGCAAAAGGTTCTGGGTCTCGGCCTGGCTCAGCCAGTCCAGCGTGGCCCCGCCGCACGCCAGCCGGATCAAGTGCACCGACTTCCACCACTGGTAGGCGCCGATCACCACGGTCTCGTCGGCGGAATCGGCACCCGTGACCTCGCGCATCCGCGCCACCTGCGCGGGCGTCAGCAGCAGGGACGCCGTCTCAGCGCTTGCACCCCCGGTCGCGCGGCTGCGCGCCGTACCGGTGCGCAGGTCCACCACCAGGTCGGCGCTCTGCCCGGCGTGCAGCTCCGCCCAGAGCCGGTCGACGGTCGCCAGCAGCGACGCGCGGTCGGTGATCTCCCACTCCAGCGCGAAGACCTGCCGGTAGCGGCGGCGCAGCTGCGGACGCACGACGACGTCCCACGGCTCGGCGAGCGCGACCCGGAACGGTGCGGCGACCGCCGCCGCCCACCGTTCGGTGCTCAGCGGGCCGTCGGGGTCCTTGGTGCGCAGCGCCGGCGCCTCGCGCGCCCCGATGACGAGCTGGGCGAACGAGCCCCCCGCCAGCAGCAGGATCGGCAGGAACGCCCAGCCGGCCTCGCCGACGGCGACCAGGACCACGATCGCCAGAGCGAGGGGCGCCATCAGCCACGGGTCGCGCCGTTTGGCGCCCCAGGCCACGACCGCCCACGCAGCGATCGTCAGCACCCCGACGACCCCGGCCACCGCGGTGAGCACCCGACACCCCTTTCACCACGGGCGGCGACGGCGGGAACAGGTCACAAGAGACCGACGCCGCCACCGCCCGGAACACTCCCGGATTCCCAGCATCGGCGACCCCCGCCGTTCCCGGTGCCCAAACCCACGGGTTGTGCTCAGGTTGTAGCCGTGATGTGACCGCGGAGCCCGATGAGCTGCAATTGCGCCAACGAAAACCCGGCGATGAAGCGGGAAGGCCCGCGCGCGGGCGGAACCGGGGCCTCAGTACTTGGGCCCGATGAACTCATCGAGCAACGCGACGGAGGCTCGCTGGGCGACGGACACATTGTTGCGGCGGGTCATCTTCCACTCGATGCCGAGCTGGTCGAGATGGCGAGTGCAGATGCCGAGGATGTCCTGGGATTCGTTCGTGAAGAAGTAGCGCGGGTACTCGTAGTGCCGCCACTCACCCGCGATCTTGCGGCGGACAGGGTTGGTGAAGCGGCAGCCATCGGAGTGGAAGAGCCCCCGGAGCAGGGACCGAGGGTGACGGTGGGTTATGTCGTCCTGCCATGGGGCCAGCTCGATTCGCCGGGTGTGTTTCCTGCCGGGGCCGTGCTGCGGGAAGTAACAGGGCCAGTGCTTCCACTGGGCACTCACGTCTTTGCAGCCGATGCGATTTGTGACGTGGACGGGGTGTCCTGGCCGGAGCGACTTCAGGGCGTCAACACATTCGCTGATCAGCCCCGGCCAGGCGTCCGCGCAGGCGATGCGCATGGCCCAAACCCTTTTCTTGCGGTCACCCACGTAGCTGATGTATCCGTCCCCGAGGTAGAGGCCCAGCAGGTAGCTGTAGGCACCCTCTGGGTGGGGGAGACCAGGCAGGGGGTGGCAGCGAACGCAGTCGCCCGGGCCCTCGTACTTGTCGACCAGGTCACGGTTGCGTGCCCACTCGCGGAGGGCGGATCGATTGATGCGTGTGCGACGGCTGACCTCGCTGTAGGTCAAGCCCGAATCGAGTAGCGAGACCGCTTCGCGGCGGACATGTGGGGGGTACATGTCATAAGTGTCATGCAGGGAGATGCGCTAAGGCGATCGCATGTACGAATCTGTGGATGACGCCCTGATGCGGAAGTAGCGGGGTGGCGAATCAGGCGAACAGACGCGGTTCAGGTGCCCTGGGTGGGATTCGAACCCACACTGTATGTGGTTTGAGCACATCTTCTCTGCCGTTGGAATACCAGGGCTGTCGGTGAAGCCGCCCGGCGGTCGGACTCAATGTAACGAATAGCGACCGGGCCGCGTTACGCGTTGGATCCGTTCGGGTAGCCGATGCTCTGTATCCTAACGGATCTCGGTACCCTCATGTACGTGACGACGACGCAGAGCCGCGTGGTGATCGCGGAAGACGAGGCGCTGATCCGGCTGGACCTCAAGGAGATGCTGGAGGAGGACGGCTATGCCGTCGTCGGCGAGGCCGGCGATGGTGAGACCGCCATCCGGCTGGCCGCCGAGCACCGGCCCGACCTCGTCATCCTCGATATCAAGATGCCCGTCCTCGACGGGCTGTCCGCCGCCGAGCGCATTGCGGGGGAGAGAATCGCGCCCGTGGTCATCCTGACCGCGTTCTCCCAGCGCGAACTGGTCGAGCGCGCCCGCGACGCGGGGGCGATGGCCTACCTCGTGAAGCCGTTCAACAAGGCCGACCTCGTCCCGGCGATCGAGATGGCCGTGAGCCGCTACGCCGAGCTCGCCGCGCTTGAGGCCGAGGTGAGCGGGCTCCAGGAACGCTTGGAGACCCGCAAGCTCGTCGAGCGCGCCAAGGGGCTGCTCCAGAGTCGGCACGGCCTCAGCGAGCCCGAGGCGTTCCGCTGGATCCAGAAGAATTCGATGGACCGCCGCCTGACCATGCGCAAGGTCGCCGAGACCGTCGTCGAGACGCTGAGCGAGCCGCCCCAGCAGTAACCTTCCAGCAGCAGCCGTTCCACAGCCGTCCCAAGGGGCGGATGCCCCCGGACCCGCCGCCGATCGTCCGATCGGCGGCGGGTCCGGTTGTTGTTCCGCGTGACATCGTGTGGCTTCCCGTGGCTCTCGTGTGCGGTGCGTGGCCGACCGAGGCGCACCCGGGGCGCCGTCAACCAGCAAAATGTCCCGATTTAATCACAAATGCGCGCCCAGATGCACGAAGCAATGACGTTTGGGTCACGTGGCTTTAGGACTGCTGAAGGATCGGGGTAAACCGGGCTAAAGTTGCGCCATCAACCAGCAAACCGAGGTTTCGGGCGTTTCACCCTTCGCTCGGACCGTCGATTCTGAGATGCGCAAGGAGCGCGCGTGCGCACACGCCTCGTGACTGTGCTGCTCGCCGTGATCGCCGCCATCGTGGCGATCCCGGGGACCGCGGCAGCAGACGCCCCAGGCGGTGAGTCGCTCTTCGGCCAGATCCGGGTCCCCGATAGTGATGAAGGTGTCGAGGGCATCGACATCACCGTCACCCAGGGCGACGAGGAGATCGGCTCGGCGACCACCGACTCCGGCGGCGATTGGGAAGTGGAGGTCCCCGAAGCAGGGGACTACCACGTGGTCCTGGACCAGGAGTCCATACCCGAGGAATACGACCTGCTGGAGCGTCCCGCCGGCGCCGAGCGGGACGTGACGGTCCGGGCGGGCCAGCCGTTCGCCGTCGTCTACCGGCTCGCGCCGGCCGGACAGGGCGCCGTCGAGGAGTCGCCGAGCTCCTCCCCCTCCGAGGACGACGAGGAGGGCGGCGCCTCCGGCGACGACTCCGCGGGCGAAGAGGGCGTCGTCGAGGCGGTGCCGGGCGTGAGCGCCGGGACCCCCTTCGGTGAGCGCGCCGCACAGCTCGCGCTCGCGGGCGTCATCTTCGGCCTGATCATCGCGATCTCGTCGGTCGGCCTGTCCCTCATCTTCGGCACCACCAAGATGATCAACTTCGCCCACGGCGACATGGTCACCTTCGGCGCGATGATCGCGATGATGTTCTCGACGATGACGCTGTTCTCGTCGATCCACGAGGTGTTCGAGGGCATCCCCGTGCTCGGCCTGCTCGCCAACCCGCTGATCCTCGCCACCGTGGTGGCGGTGGTCTTCGGCGGCCTCCTGGGCCTGCTGCTGGAGCGGTTCCTCTGGCGCCCGCTGCGGCGCCGCAACGTCGCGCTCATCCAGATGTTCATCGTCACGATCGGCGTCTCGCTGATCCTGCGCCACCTGCTGCTGGTGACCTTCGGGGCGCGGCGCAACAAGTACGAGCAGTTCCGCATCCAGGAGATGTGGGACCTCGGACCGGTGTCGATCACCCCGCGCGACTTCGGCATCCTCGTCGTCTCGATCGCCGTCCTGGTGGTCGTGGCGAGCATGCTCCAGTTCACCCGCATCGGCAAGGCGATGCGCGCCGTCGCCGACAACCGCGACCTCGCCGAGTCGTCGGGCATCGACGTCAACCGGGTCACCCTCTACGTCTGGGGCCTGGGCGGCGCGCTCTCGGCGCTGGGCGGCGTGCTGCTCGGCCTCAACCAGACCGTGTACTGGCAGATGGGCTTCCACCTGCTGCTGCTGATGTTCGCCGGGGTGATCCTGGGCGGCCTGGGCACCGCCTACGGCGCAATGGTCGGCGGCCTGGCGATCGGCCTGATCGCCCAACTGTCGACGCTGTGGTTCTCGCCGCAGCTGATGAACGCCTGGGCGCTGGCGATCATGATCGTCGTGCTGCTGGTGCGGCCCCAGGGCATCCTGGGCCGTCGCGAACGGGTCGGCTAGGGGAGACACGACGATGGACATTCTCAACATCCTCGCCATGTCCCTGGAGACGGCGATCGGGCCGGTCGCGGCCGTCTACGTGCTCGCGGCGATCGGACTCAACCTGCACTTCGGCTACACCGGCCTGCTCAACTTCGGCCAGGTCGGCTTCATGCTCGTGGGCGCCTACGGCGTGGCAGTGTCGGTGACCACCTTCCAGCTCCCGCTGTGGGTCGGGCTGCTCGCCAGCATCGGCTGCGCGGCCGTCCTCGCCCTGCTGCTGGGCATCCCGACATTGCGGCTGCGCGCGGACTACCTGTCGATCGCGACCATCGCCGTCGCCGAGGTGCTGCGCCTGCTCTACCGCGCCGAGTTCGCCCGCCCGGTGACCGGCGGCGTGTACGGGCGCCAGAGCTTCGCCGACGGCTTCTATGACGCCAACCCGATCCCGCCGGGCTCCTACGGGCTCGGCGACGTCGACTTCTCGGCGAACCAGGCCTGGCTCATGCTGGTGGCCTGGGGCCTGGCGGCGTGCGCGCTGGCCGTGACCGCGCTGCTGATCCACAGCCCCTGGGGCCGCGTGATCAAGGGCATCCGCGAGGACGAGGACGCCGTGCGCAGCCTCGGCAAGAACGTCTTCGCCTACAAGATGCAGTCCCTGGTCCTCGGCGGCGTCTTCGGCGCCCTGGCCGGCGCGATGATCGCGCTGCACCAGCAGAACATCACCCCCGACCAGTTCATGCCGCAGGTGACGTTCTACCTGTGGGCGATGCTGCTACTCGGCGGGGCCGCCACCACCTGGGGCCCGGTGCTGGGCCCGGTGGTGATGTGGTTCCTGCTCACGGCGTTCGACGAGACGCTGCGGTCGCTGTCGTCGATGGGCGTCCTCGGCTTCCTCGGCAGCTCCGACATCGGAGCGCTGCGGCACGCGTTCGTCGGCATCGCGCTACTGCTGCTGATCGTCTACCGGCCGCAGGGGCTCATCGGAAACCGCAAGGAGATGCTGGTCAATGTCAAGTGACGCGAACGCCGCGGCCCCGGGCGCGCAGGCGCCCGTGGACCGCATGGCCGGGGTCGAGCCCGTTCCCGGCGTCGCCAAGCCCGACGCCATCCTGAAGGCCGACGGCGTCCGCCGCTCCTTCGGCGGGCTGACCGCCGTCGACGTCGACCACCTGGAGGTGCAGCGCGGCACCATCACCGCGCTCATCGGCCCCAACGGCGCGGGCAAGTCCACCCTGTTCAACCTGCTCACCGGGTTCGACCGGGTGGACAAGGGCACGTGGTCGTTCCAGGGCCGGGCGGTGAACGGCCTGAGCGGGCACAAGGTCGCCCGCCAGGGCATGGTCCGCACGTTCCAGCTGACCAAGGCCCTCACCCGCATGACGGTCCTCGACAACATGCTGCTCGCGGCGCCGGGTCAGTCCGGCGAGCGGTTCGCCGGCGCGTTCGCGCGCCCGGTGTGGCGCCGCCAGGAGTCGGTCAACCGTGAACGGGCGATGGACCTGCTCCGGCGGTTCAAGCTCGACGCCAAGCGCGACGACCTCGCGGGCAGCCTCTCCGGCGGGCAGCGCAAGCTGCTGGAGATGGCGCGCTCGCTCATGGTGAACCCGTCCATGGTGATGCTCGACGAGCCGATGGCCGGCGTGAACCCCGCGCTGGTGCAGTCGCTGCTGGGGCACATCACGTCCCTGCGCGACGAGGGGATGACCGTGCTCTTCGTGGAGCACGACATGGACGTGATCATGGGCATCAGCGACTGGATCGTGGTCCTGGCCGAGGGCCGCGTGATCGCCGAGGGCCGCCCGGCGGACATCCGCTCCAACACCCAGGTCATCGACGCCTACCTGGGCGCCCACCACGATGAGCCCGCCGGGACGGAGGAGACGTCATGAGCGACGACACCAGTGGTACGGGGGATACCGGGAGCACCCCGGCCCCCGCGAGCGCCCTCCAGGAGGCCCGGGAGGAGGTGCTCGAGCACGCCCACGCCGACGCCATCGGCGACCGGTCGCAGTACCTGCTGATCGCCGACGAGGTGAAGGCCGGCTACGTCCCCGAAGTGAACATCCTCAACGGGTGCACGCTGACCCTGCGCGAGGGCGAGGTCGTGGGCATCATCGGCCCCAATGGGGCCGGCAAGTCCACGCTGATCAAGACCATCTTCGGGCTGATCCAGGTGCGCGAGGGCGACATCACCCTGCGCGGCGAGAGCATCGCCAACCACAGCGCGCACGAGCTGGTGTCGAGCGGGGTCGGCTACGTCCCTCAGACCCAGAACGTGTTCCCGAGCCTCACGGTCGAGGAGAACCTCGAGATGGGCGTGTTCCTGCGCCCGAAGACCTTCCGGGACCGCCTGGCCGCCGTCGCGGAGCTGTTCCCGCTGCTGGAGAAGCGCCGCAAGCAGAAGGCGGGCGCACTGTCCGGCGGCGAACGGCAGATGGTCGCCATGGGGCGGGCGCTGATGATGGAGCCGTCGGTCCTGCTGCTGGACGAGCCGACCGCGGGGCTGTCCCCGATCTTCCAGGACGAGGTCTTCCAGCGGGTCAAGCAGATCAACTCCACCGGTGTCTCGGTCATCATGGTGGAGCAGAACGCGCGGCGCTGCCTCCAGATCTGCGACCGCGGGTACGTGCTCGACCAGGGCCGCAACGCCTACACCGGCAGCGGGCGCGACCTGCTCGATGACCCCAATGTCGTGGAGCTGTACCTGGGTACCCTCGCCAAGGCCGGCTGACCGGCGCAGGAACGCGAGCAAGCACGAAAATGGGGGGCCGCCCGGCTGGGCGGCCCCCCACTGCGTTTCCCTGGGGCTACTGCTACCTACTACCCGGTGACCGTGATGGCGTCCAGCTTGCTGTGCACGCCTTCGGCGTCGTAGCCGTAGATCTGGAAGGTCGCCGAGGTGACGTCGCCTTCGCTGTTGAAGTCGATCGGCCCGCTGACACCCTGGTAGTCGATGTCCTCGCCCTCGGCGATCAGGTCACGGCACTCGGCGAAGGTCGAGCACTCGGTGCCCTCCTTGGAGACCGCCTCGATCTCGTTGACGAACTCCGACGGCTCGGTGCTCCCGGCCTGCTCGGCGGCGAGCGCGGTGATGATCGTGCAGTCGAAGACCTGCCCGGCGAACTGGAGGACCTCCAGGTCCTCGTCGAAGGCGGTCAGGTCGTCCACGAACCCCTCGGCACCGGTGTCGGGCGCGGTGCCCTGGAAGCCCTCGATGGCGCCCGGGTCCTCGGCGTCGACCTTCTCGGCGAGGGTCTCGTCGTTCAGGCCGTCGGTGCCGTACATCTGGGCGGCTTCGACCCCGCCCTCGATGAGGCCGGTGATGATCTGCACGCCCTCCTCGAAGGAGACCAGGACGACCGCGTCGGCGTCGGCCCCGCTGATCTCGCCGACCACCGAGTCGAAGTTGCTGGAGTTGGGGTCGTAGCCCTCCTGGTAGACGACCTCGATCCCGTTCTCCTCCAGCGCGTCGGCCGCGGCGTTGGCCAGGCCCTCGCCGTAGTCGTCGGCGCGGTAGGTGATGGCGACCGACTGGTGGCCGTCGCTCGCGATCTTCTCCGCGAGGACCGGGCCCTGCATGTTGTCGCTGGGGGCGGTGCGCCAGTAGTAGCCGCTCTCGTCCTCCTCGGCGAGGCCGGGGGCCGTGTTGGAGCCGGAGCACTGGACGACCTCGGCGCCGGTGACGGTGTCCATCACGGCCTGGGTCATGCCGGAGGCGGCGGCGCCGATGATGATGTCGGCGTCCTGGTCGACGAGCCGGTTGGCGGCGTCGTTGGCCTGGGCGGCGTCGTTGGCCTCGTCACCGGCGAGGAAGTCGGGCAGTTCGGTGTCGAGGACGCCGCCGGCGGCGTTGATCTCCGAGAGGGCGTACTGCGCCGCGCTGATCTGCGGCGGGCCGAGGTGGGAGAGGTCGCCGGTCTCGGGGAGGATGTATCCGTACTGGAGGGGCTCGCCCTCCCCGCCGCCGCCGGTGTCGCCGCCACAGGCTGTCAATCCAAGGGCGATGGCCGCGGCCGTCGCGGTGAGGCTGAGGGCCTTCTTGCTCGGCATTGAGGTCTCTCCGTTCAACCGGCTCGGTAGCGCTGGAGGGCTCGGTAGCGCTGGGGGAATACGTCGCGGCGTGATGGCGTGCGAACGATGATCGCCCGCTTAACCACGTGCATTAGCGGAGCTTAATCCCCAACCATCATCATTCGGTAGATAGCGGGATATGTCGGTGCCGAGTCGGGTTCATGCCGTTATCTCTCCGTAGTCATTCTTTCCGGGAAAACACCAGCTCAGGAGGGTATCTAACAGACCGTCCGCCGTGAATTGCTCTTTGTGTTCACGGTGCGTGCGCGGCCGCGGCGCGCGGCCGATGTTGCCGTCGCGTTAAGCGCATCTTCATGGGGGCCGCCAGGAATTCCGGCGTTGCGCCGGGGCGGACGAGAAGCCCTCCGCTTCCGGCGGGCTCAGAACGCGGCGACCACCGCGGTGAGCACCGGCGCCACCAGCAGCGCGGGCAGCAGATCGGCGACCGGCAGCGAGCGGATCCGCAGCAGCCGCAGAGCCACGCCCACCAGCAGCAGCCCGCCGGTCGCCGTCAGGGCGTCGACCGACGCCTCCGGCAGGAAGTTGCCGAGGGCGACGCCGAGCACGGTGAACGCGCCCTGGTAGACCAGCACCGGCACCGCCGAGGCCATGACGCCGATGCCCAGCCCCGCCGCGAAGGCGATGGCGGCGAACCCGTCCAGCGTCGCCTTCAGCGCCAGCTGGTCGATCCCGTTGCCCAGCCCGTCGCTGATCGCCCCCAGGATCGCCAACGGGCCCACCACGAACACCAGCGACGAACTCACGAACCCCTCGACGAACCGGTGCGCGCCCTCCTGGGGCGCGGCGGTGCCCTCGGGCCCGCCGCCGGCGCCGACGGCCACCCGGGAGCGGGTGAAGAGGCGGCGCACCAGCCCGCCCAGGTCCGCCAGCCGGTCCTCCAGGCGCAGCAGGGACCCGGCGATGCCGCCGATCAGCAGCGAGGCGAGGACGATGAGCACCGGAGCCGAGCCGCCCACCGCCGCCACGAGGGCGGCCGACGTGACCTCCATGGCGCTCAGCGCCGCGACGAGCAGCGTGACCATGCCCAGTGCGACGGTGGTGATCTCGCGGGTGCGCTCCGGGAGCCGGTGCCCCAGGGCGAGGCCGATGCCCGCCCCGGCGACGATCGTCGCGACGTTGATGAGTGTCCCGATCCCGGGCATGGGCGTTTCCTCGGTCCCTCGGTCGATTCAGGCGGTTCGGTTCGGCGTCGCGGCTCAGGCGGTCGGTCCGGGGTTCCCGGCTCAGGCGTCCCGGCGCGGGGCGCGGCTCAGGCGTCGCGCAGCAGGCAGGTCAGCCGCGACGTGCACACGCGCTTGCCGTCGTCGTCGGTGATCTCGATGTCCCAGGTCGCCACCGTCCGGCCGCGGTGGACCGCTGTGGCGACCCCCGTGACGTGCCCCGAGGTGGCGCTGCGGTGGTGGGTGGCGTTGATCTCGATGCCGACCGCGATGCGCCCCTTGCCGGCGTGGATCGCCGAACCCACCGACCCCAGTGTCTCGGCCAGCACACAGGACGCCCCGCCGTGCAGCAGGCCGTAGGGCTGGGTGTTGCCCTCGACCGGGATGCGCCCCACCACCCGCTCGGCCGACGCCTCCAGGATCTCCAGCCCCATGCGCGTGCCCAGCCCGCCACCGGCGTCGGCGGTGCCCATGAGCTCGGCCAGTCCTTCGGCGTCCAGCGTCATCAGTGAACCTGCTCTCATCGGGTGGATCCCGGCGGCCGCCGGGCGCGGCGGGCGCGGCGTTCCGGCGGCGGGTGCCGGGCTCATCGGCCGGTCACACCGGCGTCGTCCGCCGGAGGACCGCGAAAAAGTCCGTACGGCATCCTAGGATTCCCATGTGGCGACGACACCAGTGACCCCCGAGCAGACCACCCCGTCCACCCCCGTGTCCGAAGGCGGCGCCGGCGGTCAGCGCCTGCTGCTCCTCGACGGCCACTCCATGGCCTTCCGGGCGTTCTTCGCGCTGCCCGTCGAGAAGTTCGGCACCAGCAGTGGGCAGTCCACGAACGCGGTCTACGGCTTCACCTCGATGCTGATCAAGCTGCTGCGCGATGAGCAGCCCACCCACATCGCCGTCGCCTGGGACCTGTCGGGCCCCACCTTCCGGCACGCGGCCTACGACGAGTACAAGGCCGGCCGCTCCGAGACCCCCGAGCAGTTCCCCTCGCAGGTGGGCCTCGTCCAGGAGCTGCTCATCCTCATGGGCGTGACCAGTGTCTCCGTCGAGGGCTTCGAGGCCGACGACGTCATCGCCACCCTGGCCTCGCGCGCCCGCGACCACGGGATGGAGGTGCTCATCGCCTCCGGCGACCGCGACGCCTTCCAGCTCGTCACCGATTCCTGCACGGTCCTCTACCCCGGCAAGAGCATCTCCGACCTCACCCGGATGACCCCGGACCGCGTCGAGGAGAAGTACGGGGTGCCGCCCGAGCGCTACCGCGACCTCGCCGCCCTGGTCGGCGAGAAGGCCGACAACCTGCCGGGCGTGCCTGGCGTGGGCCCCAAGACCGCCGCCAAGTGGATCACCAAGTACGGCTCCCTCGACGAACTCGTCGCCCACGTCGATGAGATCCCCGGCAAGGCCGGCCAGAACCTGCGCGACCACCTCGACTCCGTGCTGCGCAACCAGCAGCTCAACCGGCTCGACACCGAGGTCGGCATCGAACCCGAGGTCGCCGAGCTCACGCGGCGCGACGCCGACCGCGACGCCATCAACACCCTCTTCGACGACCTGGAGTTCGCCTCCACCCTGCGCGACCGCCTGTTCTCGGTGCTGCCCGAGGCCACGGGCGCCCCCGCGTCGGCGGCCCCCGAGGAGGGATTCGCCGTCGACCTCACCGTCCCCGGCACCGGCGAACTCGCCGCGTGGCTGGCGGACGCCGCATCCGGCCCCGAACGCACCGGCCTCGCGGTCGACGGGCGATGGGGCCGGGGCACCGGCGAGATCACCGCCTTGGCGATCGCGACCCACTCGGGCGCGGCCGCCTACATCGACCCCTCGCGGCTCGACCCCGGCGACGAAGCCGCCCTCGCCGCCTGGCTGGCCGACCCCGCCCGCCTCAAGGCGCTGCACGACTCCAAGGGCCCGCTGCTGGCCATGACCGCCCACGGCTGGGAGCTCCACGGCGTCACCAGCGACACCGCGCTCGCCGCCTACCTCGTGCAGCCCGGGGCCCGCAAGTTCGAACTCGCCGACCTGTGCCGCCGCTACCTCGGCCGCGAACTCGCCGAGCCGCAGGGCGACGGCGCGCAGCTTACCCTCGACATCACCGGCGAGGGCGACGACGACTCCGCGGCGCGCCAGGACCTCGCCCTGCGCGCCCGCGCCACCCTCGACCTCGCCGACGGCCTCGACACCCACCTCGACAAGCGCGGCGGGCGGCAACTGCTCCACGAGGTCGAACTGCCCCTCGTGCGGGTGCTCGCCGCCATGGAGCGCACCGGCATCGCCGCCGACCGCGCCTACCTCGACGGCCTCGAGGCCGAGTTCGCCGCGGCCCAGCGCCAGGCGGTCGACGAAGCCCACCGGGTCGTGGGCCGCGAGTTCAACCTCGGCTCGCCCAAGCAGTTGCAGCAGATCCTCTTCACGGAGCTGGACCTGCCCAAGACGAAGAAGATCAAGACCGGGTACACCACCGACGCCGACGCGCTGGCGTGGCTGGCCGAACGCACCGAGAACGAACTCCCCGTCATCCTGCTCCGCCACCGCGACCAGACCCGGCTGCGGACCACGGTCGAGGGCCTGATCAAGACCATCGCCGACGACGGCCGCATCCACACCACCTACAACCAGACCGTGGCGGCCACGGGCCGCCTCAGCTCGACCGAGCCCAACCTCCAGAACATCCCCGTGCGGACCGACGCCGGGCGGCGCATCCGGCGCGCGTTCGTCGTGGGGGAGGGCTACGACCAGCTGCTCACCGCCGACTACAGCCAGATCGAACTGCGCATCATGGCGCACCTGTCGGAGGACGCCGCGCTGATCGAGGCCTTCCAGACCGGGCACGACTTCCACGCCGAGATCGCGGCGCGCGTGTTCAAGACCGGCATCGACGAGGTCGACGGCGAGGCCCGCGCCCGTATCAAGGCCATGAACTACGGGCTGGCCTACGGGCTGAGCGCCTACGGGCTCTCCCAGCAGCTCGGGATCACCCCCGAGGAGGCCAAGGGCCTCATGGAGGACTTCTTCGCCCAGTTCGGGGGCGTCCGCGACTACCTCCAGGACATCGTCAAGCAGGCCCGGCGCGACGGCTACACCGAGACCATGCTCGGGCGCCGGCGCTACCTGCCCGACCTCACCAGCGACAACCGGCAGCGGCGCGAGATGGCCGAGCGCATGGCGCTGAACGCACCCATCCAGGGGTCGGCGGCCGACATCATCAAGGTCGCCATGCTCAACGTCGACGCCGGCCTGCGCGAGTCGGGGCATACCGCCCGCGTCCTGCTCCAGGTCCACGACGAACTCGTGCTGGAGGTGCCCTCCGACGAGATCGATCCGGTACGCAAACTGGTGTCGGATCGGATGGCGAGCGCCTATGATCTGCGTGTGCCGCTGGCCGTGTCGGTCGGCCTCGGGCGCGATTGGCACGACGCCGCGCACTGATCGGCCGGGCGACGAGCGGCGGAGCGACGAGCGGCCGCGGCGCCGCCGGAATAGGCGGGGGCGGACGGTCGTTGCGGGTGCCGGGACCGGAATCCCGGCCAGAATTCGGGACCAGAATCCGGGACCGGGAGCCGGGACAGCACGCAAGGACCGAGGACACGGAACCGGTCAAGGGGCCCGGAGAATCACCGAGGGGGAGGAGCCGGAGATGCCGACGCGTTCATCACGCGGATGTGTCCGCCTCTTCCTGCCCGAGGACGAGCTGGGCTGGCGCTTCTCGCGTTCCGGAGGCCCCGGTGGCCAGCACGTCAACACCTCCGATACCCGCGTATCGCTCTCCCTGGACCTCGCAGCCACCTCGATGCTCACCGACGACCAGCGCGCACGCGCGCTCCAGCGCCTCCGGACCCGGCTGGTCGACGGCGTGCTCACCGTGACCGTCAGCGACCACCGCTCGCAGGCCCGCAACCGCGACCTCGCCCGTCAGCGGATGACCGAGCTCATCTCCGAGGCCGTCGCACCGGGGCCGCGGACGCGCCGGGCCACCAAGCCGAGCCGGGGAGCGCGCGAACGGCGGCTCGACGGCAAGCGTCGCCGGTCCGACCTCAAGCGTTCGCGATCGCGCCGCTTCGACGACTGATTCACGATTTCCGGACGGTTCCGATGATGGATATCCTTGGGGACCCGGGCGGCCTCCCCGCAGATTCCGTGCCGAGCCCGCCGCCCGACCCACTGCCGGTCCATCCGTCGGACCCACTGCCGGATCCACGATCGAATCGATGACCGCGCCGCGACACGCGGCACCGGATCCTCCGTTGAATGCAGGCTCAACCCCCTTACCGTAGGAGGGCGACCCCGGAGTAGGATGCGTCGAAGCCGGCCCTGGTCGCTTTGGCTGTGCGGATTCCGATTGACCTAGACGCCCGGGTCTCATATTCTGGCCGGAGCGTTGTGGACTCGCGTGCGCAACTCGACCCTGGAACCGTGCCGGGTGTGGCAGACTGCCCCGCTACCTCGACCGGCTGTCTTTTGTCGGGTGGGCGCGGCGATCCGGTCGGTACTTCGGATACTCCGAGGGCACGCCGCGATGTCGTTATCTCGGCGCCCGCTCTGTGATCCGGATGGCCCGCCGTCGTTCGCTCGACTCCGCGGCGCGCCAATTTCCATCCATCCGTGTCCGGAGTCCACCCACACATGACGAGCAGCACCGAGGCCACCTCGACACCCCAGGTAGCGGTCAACGACATCGGGTCCGAGGAAGCCTTCCTCGCAGCGATCGACGAGACCATCAAGTACTTCAACGACGGTGACATTGTCGAGGGCACCATCGTGAAGGTCGATCGAGATGAGGTCTTGCTCGACATCGGTTACAAGACCGAGGGTGTGATCCCCTCGCGTGAGCTGTCGATCAAGCACGACGTCGACCCCGGCGAAGTCGTGACCGTCGGCGACCACGTCGAGGCCCTGGTCCTCCAGAAGGAGGACAAGGAAGGCCGCCTCATCCTGTCCAAGAAGCGCGCGCAGTACGAGCGCGCCTGGGGCACGATCGAGAAGATCAAGGAAGAGGACGGCGTCGTCACCGGCACCGTGATCGAGGTCGTCAAGGGCGGCCTCATCCTCGACATCGGCCTGCGCGGCTTCCTCCCCGCCTCCCTGGTGGAGATGCGTCGCGTCCGCGACCTCCAGCCCTACGTCGGCCGGGAACTCGAAGCCAAGATCATCGAGCTCGACAAGAACCGCAACAACGTGGTCCTGTCGCGCCGCGCCTGGCTCGAGCAGACCCAGTCGGAGGTCCGCCAGACCTTCCTCAACACCCTCCAGAAGGGTCAGATCCGCAAGGGCGTCGTCTCCTCCATCGTCAACTTCGGCGCCTTCGTCGACCTCGGTGGGGTCGACGGTCTGGTCCACGTGTCGGAGCTTTCCTGGAAGCACATCGACCACCCGAGCGAGGTCGTGGAGGTCGGCCAGGAGGTCACCGTCGAGGTCCTCGACGTCGACATGGAGCGCGAGCGCGTCTCCCTGTCCCTCAAGGCCACGCAGGAAGACCCCTGGCAGCAGTTCGCCCGTACGCACCAGATCGGGCAGGTCGTCCCCGGCAAGGTCACCAAGCTCGTTCCCTTCGGCGCGTTCGTCCGCGTCGAGGAGGGCATCGAGGGCCTGGTCCACATCTCCGAGCTGGCCGAGCGCCACGTGGAGATCCCGGAGCAGGTCGTCCAGGTGGGCACCGAGATCTTCGTCAAGATCATCGACATCGACCTCGACCGCCGGCGCATCAGCCTCTCGCTGAAGCAGGCGAACGAGAGCGTCTCGCCCGACCAGGTCGACTTCGACCCGACCCTGTACGGCATGGCCGCCGACTACGACGAGCAGGGCAACTACAAGTACCCCGAGGGCTTCGACCCCGACAGCGGCGAGTGGCTCGAAGGCTTCGAGGCCGAGCGTGAGGAGTGGGAGCAGCAGTACGCTCTCGCCCAGGCCCGGTTCGAGGCGCACCGCAAGCAGGTCGAGGAGGCCCAGGCCGCCGAGGCCGAGGCCGCTGCGGAGCCGCCGTTCGAGAGCGAGGCGGCGTCGACCGCGGGTTCCGGCTCTGCTTCCGGCTCCGGTGGCGGCAACGCCGACTCCGGCTCCACGGGCGGTGCCCTCGCCTCCGACGAGGCGCTGGCCGCGCTGCGCGAGAAGCTCGCGGGCGGCGGGGAGTAGCCTCCCCTCCACCGCACGGCGGTGCGACCGGCCCTGGCCGGTCGGCCGCCGGTCCGGGCGCGAATCGCTGAGGGCCGCTCCCCGAAAGGGGGGCGGCCCTTCGCTATGGTCGGCAGGGACGGGCCTCGCGGCCACCGTCGCCATGCGCTGCCCTGCGCTGCCCTGCGCCGCTATGCACTGCCATGTGCTGCCATGGGCGACTGGGGCGGCGGCCAGGGGACAGGGACACGGGCCACGGGGATATAGGGACACGGGCCACGACCGGAGCCGGAGCCGCCATGAGCAGGACGCTGCACATCGCCCCCGCCGAGGCCGCCGACATCGGTGAGATCTGGACCGTGCAGCGGGCCGCCTACCTGGACGAGGCCCAGGCGTACGGCGACCCCTACATAGCCCCCCTCACCGAGACGCAAGAGCAGGTCACCGGCCACATCTCGGCCGGGTTTCCGCTGCTCAAGGCCGTATCCGGTGCCCGGATCGTCGGCACCGTGCGCGGGCGCAGCACCGGCCCCACGTTCCTGGTGAACCGCCTCGCGGTCGTTCCCGACCAGCGTCGCAAGGGGATCGCCCGCGCCTTGCTGACCGCCATGGAGGAGCATGTCGTGGCGCACTTCCCCGAGGTGCGCGCCCTGGCGCTGTTCGCCGGCCAGTCGGGCGGCGACGACCTGAGGCTGTACCGGTCGCTGGGGTACGTGGAGACCAGCCGCGAGCGCATCGCCGACCATCTGACGACGGTCCACCTGCGTCGGCAGCTTCCCGAACCGGCGGCACCGGTGTAGGACGCGGGCGGCGTGCGGCCGGAGGCACCGGTGTATGACGCCGGCGCGTGCGGCCGGTGGGGCCGGGGGAGCGTAGGGTCTGTCCCATGTTGCGTGTGGGACTCACCGGGGGAATCGGCTCCGGGAAGAGCGCTGTGTCGCGGCGGCTCGCCGAGCACGGCGCGGTGGTCGTCGACGCCGACCGGATCGCCCGCGAGGTCGTCGAACCCGGAACCCCGGCCTTGGCGGAGATCGTCGCGGAGTTCGGCGACGGCGTTCTGACGCGCGAAGGGGCGCTGGACCGGCCACGGCTGGGCGAGATCGTGTTCTCCGACGACGCCAAGCTGGCCCGGCTGAACGCCATCGTGCACCCGCGGGTGGCGGAACGCACCGAAGAGCTGATGTCCGCCGCCCCGAACGGGTCGGTCGTCGTCTACGACGTCCCGTTGCTGGTGGAGAACGGCCTGGGCCCGCTCTACGACCTGGTGATCGTGGTCGACGCCCCGGAGGATGTCCGCATCGAGCGCCTGCGCGAGGGCCGCAAAATGCCCGTCGACCAGTCCCGCGCCCGCATAGCGGCCCAGGCCACCCGCGAGGACCGCCTCGCCGCGGCCGACATCGTCATCGACAACTCCGGAACCGAAGCCGATCTGGACCGCCGGGTCGAGGAGGTATGGACCGACCTTGAGCGCCGGGCCGGTGAAGCCCGCACCGAGGGGCCCGATTCGCCTGCCAGGTGACCGCGTGGCCGCGTGGCCGGTGGTTGGTGTTACGGCGGGCGGCGACGGCGGGTGGGGGTTCGGGGTGGCGCGGACCGGTCCGGGTGGTCGCGGGGTTGCCGTTCAAGCGGGCAGCGACGGTGAGCAGTGGGCCCCGCTCGGCGGTCGGGTGGCCGGTGTGCGTGGGGGTGCGGGCCGGGGCGGCTCCGGCGGGTGGTGGGTGGAAGGGCCGCAGCCGGGCGGCGGCGTCCCGGTGGGCCCTGGTGGGGGTGCCGCCCGTGCCCGGGTTTGCGCCTGATCAGCACGAACCACCCAGAGAAACCATGAAATGACTCCTTGTGTTGCGAACAGGTGTTCGATAGAATGAGGTCATGAGCACTCCCCCCACCACCGCCCTCCGCGAGGAGGTGACCACCGACCAGCCCGAACCGCTGGCCGGTGGCCTTATGCCGGAGTGGATGCTCACCCTCGACACCGCCACCCTCACCGGCGACGAACAGCTCGACCTCATCGTCCGCGCCGAGACCTGCAAGCGGTGGCTGGAGGCCTTCCAGCTCGACGCCATGGCCACCTTCGCCCGCACCCGGGAGAAGGAAGCCCCGCCCGCCCTGCAGGTCTCCGCCGAGGAGGACGCCGCCGCCGAGATCGGCTGCGAACTCGGCATCCCGCCCGGCCTGGCCTACGCCCGCCTCACCCACGCCCAGCGCCTGGGTGAGACCTTCCCCGCCGTGCGTGAGGCGTTGGTGGTAGGCGACATCGACGAGTACCGCACCCGCGTGATCTGCGAGGCCGCCCCCGAGGACTGGGACCCCGCCACCACCGCCGCCTACGCCACCCGCATGCTCCACAAGATGGGCGACAAGTCCGGCCGCGCGCTGACCAACCTCGCCAAGAAGACCGTCGCGGAACTCGACCCCGCCAAGGCCGAGGAGCGCAAAGCCCGCACCATCGCCCACCGCCAGCTCCGTGTGGACCACGGCGACACCCACCACTTCGGCACCGGCTCGGTCGAGATCACCGACATCGACACCACCGACGCCCTCGCCGTCGAGCAGCGCATCGGCGCCATCGCCCGCGCCCTGCGCGCCGATGCCCCCGGCGCTCAGAACACGGACCACTGGACCAAGACGGTCACCCAGGACCAGATCCGCGCCGACATCGCCGTGGGCCTGCTGCTGGGGCGCCTGCCCCTCACCCTGGGGCTGGAGATCCCGGCCGATGCCGCCGAGCACGGCGTCGAGGACACCGGAGCAGAACACGCCGAGCAGGCCGCGAGTGCCTCGGCCGCCCGGTGCGCCGCCTGCGGCCGCACCCCCGGCCAGGCGCAGGGCGAGGACCAGGACCGGGGTCGGGGGCAGGTGGTCATCCCCGGGATGGCGGCCCCGAACCCGGCACCGTTCTCGCCGGTGGGGAAGCTGCACGTGATCATCCCGCTGTCGGCGCTGCCCACGGAGATGGGCGGGAGCGAGTCGCGGAGCCTGGGGGAGATCCCGGGGCACGGGC